>JBAZSG010000001.1:0-203957 GCA_041662585.1 Patescibacteria group bacterium
AATAAATAATCCTATCCCAAGGATCACCAATGATAACTTGTAAATTCAATAATTCTGATAAATATTCTGGTAAGTTTGGTAAAAAAGCACTACCACCAGTGAGCACTATTTTTTCAATACGACTATTATCTTGTCTTTGATAAAGCTCAAAAACATATTTGATTTCATTGATAATAGAATTAAGAGATTTTTGAATAACATCTGGCACATTTTTAAAACCACCACCAGCCAAACCAAAATCTCGTTTAAACTGTTCGGCTCTTTCTTGATTTACATTTAGGCTGTTCATAATATTTTTGGTGATAAATTCACCACCAGTATCTATACCTCTATTGAGTATTGGCACCCCTTGCTCAATGATACAAATATCAGCTGTGGTTGCTCCAATATCTACAATCATAACTGTAGAAGTATCATTGCCTATCAACGATCTAGAAAGAGCAAAAGCTTCTGTTTCCAAACTCAGTAAATTGAGATTGGCTCTTTTAAAAATATCAATATAGCGAGCTACCAAATTTTTTGGAGCAGCTGTCAATAGTATCCGATAATTATTTGTGTTGCCTGTATTGCTAAATAGTTTATCTTCATTTTTTAAAGCTGTTTTTGATGTGGTTTTTTCTTTGTTTAAAGAAGTATTGTCAGTCTCTTTTTTATCATCTGTGGTTTTAATTTTCTCATCATCATCTTTGTCTATTGTTTTTTTATTCAATATTTTCCAATCCAAAATCATTTCTTCTAGTGGTACTGGTATAAACTTTTTAGCCTCCCATTTGATAGCTGAACTCAAATCTTTTTTGGGCATTGGAGGTAAATTGATAATAAAATTAAACACCGAAAAAGTAGGTAATGCCGCCACTACTTGTCTAGTTTGAACATTGGATTTTTGAGCAATCTCTACTATATAATCAGCAATAATTTGATTGTTTTTGTCTATTGAACTACTAAGGACATTTATTGAAACATCGGCGTAACCATAGGTTTTTAATTTGGCTTGATTTTTAAAATTCTCAAGCTCAACCATCTTGATGCTAGATGTGCCAATGTCAATGCCTAGATAACTAGTAGAACTAGAAAATAAACCCATATTTTTATTTAAAAATTATTTAAATTTTCTAAAATATTTATATAATTATAACATATTTTAGGTATTTAATCCAAAAATTTGTTTAATTGTCAGTAAATCTAGGCATAAGTCTAGAAAAATCTTCAAATCCAGGTGGTGGATTGACCTGTAGTCGTCCATCATTGATAAATGTCTCAGCTGGTAATTTGGTAGTAGAATTGGCATAAGTCCTATTCAAAGCAAAATATTTAGCTATAACATTGCCCGTAATAGTCAAAGAATTTGCTGCACAATTGCCACCTGCGCAAGTATTTATTTGTCCACAACCGGCTGGCGGTAATTCTGGTGGTGTAAAAGCACAAGAAGGAGAAAGACCATTGCCAAGTACTATAAAAGTACCGGCCAAATCAGTAACAGCTGCATCAATAAGCAAATCTCCTTTTATAATCCACACTACTGAAGGAATATTGACTAGATTTGCATAAGGAACACCTGTTTGATAAGTGATATTGTTATTTATAATTAAATCTCCCTCTACTACTATAACTCCCGAAGCTTTTGGCCTGAGTGCTGTGCCGATTTCAATTATATAGGAATTTAATATCGCTTGAGCGCCTTTCACAACTGCACCTCCTAAAGGATCCATAAATAATGCATCATAATTAGCAGGAGCACCACTAACAATAGTTGAACCATACTTATTAATGTTTGAGCCATTTCCACTAAAATCTTCAATTAAACCTTGATAGTCTATAGTCCCCAAGGCATTGCTATATCTACCAGTACTGAGTGACGGAAAATCTATAATAGGTCTATAAGAAAACTCGCCCTGATAATCCCCAGCCAAAGTACTAGAGCTGATAAAATTGGTAATACTACCACCTGATTCAATCAAATATGAAGCATTGTAGTGACCAAAGGGTGGCAAATATCTACCAGAAATACTCTTTTGAGAATAAATATTGCCACTATCTACTGACAGATAAGGCTGAGTAGTGGTCACTATTCTAGAAGAAAATTGAAACCAACCAAGACCCAAAATATCTGGTTCACAAACTTCAGAAATTCCCAAAGCACAATCTGTAACCGGATTTACACACGGTGTGGTCAAGCTAATACTACAACGAGTATTACCATCATCCCAAGCATTCCATCCCCAACCACACATATAGGCTTTAAATTCAGCATCTGGAACATTGGCCTGATTATAATTATTGTGATCTAGCATCACACCAGGATAATACCAAGTACTAGCACAAGCCTCACAACTATTTAGATTTTTATTATCAACATTTAAAATACAACGATTATTCTTGTCTTCAAAACTACAATCAGAACATTCATAAGCCCCTAAAACTTTACGAAAACTGCCAACCTCATGTTCAAAACAGGTACCAAAAGTATTACAAGTGTTCCAACCTAGCGATCCTACATTTGTACAATCATATTCTTCTATATTCTGTCCTACTGGAATTACACAGCTACTAATATTTTGACAAGTCTCACCCGTATTGCAATCATCATTATTTATACAACAATCATCTTGACTAAGGGTAAAATCCTCACAGTCCATAGCAGCATTAACATTACCACCTCCATCTTCACACCTACCAGGATAATAAAAATATTCTAAACAATTGTCACATTTTTTATCAATAGATTTTACAACCGAACAAGTTTGTGACACAAGTACTGGAGGATCTCCAACAAAACGATCTGGACAATCAGTAGCAGCAGTGGCCACGGTACAATCATTGTTGGTGATACTACAACCATAATTATATTGCTCATAACAATTAAAACATCCTTCTATTGGCTTAGCGCTGGTTGGAAAATCAGGATCGGCTGATGCTGATTTTTCAATAGGAAAACCCAATTTCCAAGCTTCATTGTCTGTGTCTGTAAAAGTACAATCACCGCCATTTTCTACACAAAATATTCCATTAGGAGCACAGCTTAAACCATCTCTATCTACTGTACCAGTACAACGCCAATCTTCTTGATTGAGGATACTAGCAAAAGTATTGGGATTTAAAGCATTGAGATAGTCAGTAGAAGTAGCTACGGAATACAAATTACCACCTCTTTGAATACCAAAAGGATCATCAAAACATACCCAACCCAAAGGACTACCACTAGCACTCAAATTGCTACCAGACCAAGCACAACCAGTAATATTTCCGGTATTGGCTTGTACTTCTAGTCCATAATCTATACCTAAACATTGACTGTATTCACCTGGTGTATCAAAATCATTATAACAATTTAAACTAAGCCAACCAGCTCCAATAGGATTGGGAGTAGTAGGATCATTGTCGTGTTGAGGATTCCAAGCCCAGCCACTGATTCTGTATGGATAGGAAGTTATTTGAGCTGTACTAGTGACAGATTTTTGTATCAAAACCAGCGAAATAGCCAAAACAGCCATGATTATTAGGCGGCTATAAAAATGAAAGTGAAAATCAGATTTCATCTAATATACAATCAATTTAAAATTAATAAAATAAATTATTAGTATGTTTATTATACCATAAAATATAATTTACCAACAAGAAAACCACCTCCCTAAAAGGAGGTGGTTTTTCAAAAAATTATAAAGCTTGAAATGATCGCCAACCACCAGTACCACAAATCATTAATCTACTAACTCCATCTTTCCAAAACATTCTGCCAATTTCTGATATTTCATCACAATCAGTAAATGGAGGCTCGGCAGTATTATAATCCAACTGAACATAATTATATGTAGCATCATTAGAACTTACTACACCCAAACTATTACTCTTTAAAATTACCTTATTAGCACCATTCCAAAATCGAAGCTCATCAGTAGTATCATCTTGATAAATACCCCAATAAGGACTGGCACCACTCTGAATATCTATTTCGGCATTACCACTATTTGATTTGACATGTAAGGTGCTGTTTGGAGCAGCTGTACCAATACCTACTCTAGGAACACTACCAGTTGGATCAGTTGGAAATACTATAAATGAATTATCTCTAGTAATAGAAACCGCTGCATCTGAATAGCCCCAAGCAAAAGTTTTATCAGCAAGAGCTGAGAGTTGCATATTGTGACCACCAGCAAATGAATAATCACCAGCTGCCACATTATTTTTACCACCGGCAACCGTAGCATATAGTCCAGAGGCAAGATTAGATCTACCTCCTCCCACTGCTGAATAAGACCCAGAGGCAGTATTTGAATCACCACCACCAACAATTGAATATGGCCCAGAGGCTGTATTTAAAGTGCCTCCCAAAACAGCTGAATAAGACCCAGAAGCAGTAGAAGTAGCACCACCACCGATAACAGCATATGGACCAATAACCAAATTACTTAAACCACCGCCGATAAAAGCTTCGTTGGCAGTGACATTGGCTTTATTGAGCCAACCACCACCGATAAAAGCTCTAGTACTAGAGGCAACGTTGGTATCACCACCAGCAACAGTAGAACCATCTCCAGCTGCTTTATTTTTTAAACCACCACCAACAGTAGTCATATTTCCAGTAGCTTGATTACCACTTTCAGCAGTTACACTACCACCTCCAGATACGGTAGAATAATAACCAGTAGCTATATTACCATTACCACCACCTACTACAGATGCTAAACCACTAGCCATAGTATCAACACCAAAAGCTACTGAACCGGGGCCAATATTTGCATAACTCCAACGAGTTGCCAAATTGGGCAATGTACCAGCTCTGATAGCTCCTGCCTTATCTGGCAACCAAAGAAATCTACTAGTAGTTATACCATTGGGATCAATGCCAGTAACAACAGCACCGGCTGGCAAACTAGTACTACTAGTAGCCGATAAAAATGCATTACTTTCTACTCTGGATAAATTCTTACTAGCATCTTCTGTCCAATGACTTACTCCAGTGGCCCCATTAAAACAATTATTACCATTAATATCACAAATATTCCCAAAAACATTTATATTCCCATCATCTGTAAAAATTACTCGATTGACTGCGTCTTTCCAAAAGAAAAGATCGTCAGATACAGGCTCATGATAAATTCCCCAATGACCGTTTTGTGTCCAACCAGTTTGAATGTCTAGTTCTGCATTACCAGTATTTGTATTAATGTGCACAAGACCATCTGAAGCAGTGTTTGGAGTAGAAGTACCCACACCCACTCTACCATTAGCATCAATTACAAATGGTGTTGGTTCATAATTATTATTAGTTGTCTTAATATAAACTGTAGGATTGGGACCACCATTAGAAAGCCACAATGAAGCCTTGCCATCTAATACATTTAGATTGGTATCTTGGATTTTCATAGCACCCGATTCACCAGAATTAATAAGATTAAAAGCAGGATAAGCTAAATTATTAGTTGCAAAAGAAATATCTAATCCTATAAAGTCACTAGCAGCAGAAGTATGAAAAATCTTCAGTCCAGCATTTTGATCAGTACTTCCCATACTCACCAAACCACCAACTTGCTTTATTATAGAATTTTCTATCTCATTAGTAGTCTCATTAGATGTTGCGTCTCCATCATTCTTAAATCTTGGTATAAAATATTCTGTTCCACTACCAAGCACACCTCCTGTTACTGTTGGCCAGCCAGATATACAGCCATATTGTGAACCAGAACCAGATTCATCGCTATTAAGACAAATTTTAGAAAATGTAGCGGTTCCAGGTGCAGTTACATTTATTACATTAGCGCCATTACTATCAATGGTTATATTATCGCCTGTAATATCAAAACCATTCAAACTTAAATTTTCTTTTAAGGGATTGACCACAAATCTATTGTTGGCTGTCTGCCCCGGTAAAGCATCTGGTGATACCCACTGAGCTGTGGCATATTGCTGTATCAAAGTAATACTCACTATGGATACAATAGCCACCAAAACTGATAAATGCCGATTATTTATTTTTTTGAACATACACTTATATTAATTTATTTTATAAATTTTAAAATATTTAAGACCCCCAACCGTTAGCACAAGCAGTTGGCCCTGGAGTAGTACAATTGTCAATGACATAATATTCTTCATGAGGCGGCTCTTCAGATATACATCTAAATCTACATTGACATACAGCACTATTTTCTAAACAGGCTGTTTCACAAGCAACTTTTGCGCGATTAAAGGTGGAATAGGCTGAACAGTTGTACAATCCAGCTTCTGAAATATCATAGCTATATCTAACACTGCCAACTGGATCACATTCTTCTCCATTGGTTGGTTCTACAATACTGTTACCACAAACATTGGTAGGGGCATAACAGACAATATTGAAATGTCCAGCACCAGAAGTATTGGGGTTTATTCTGTCCGATACAAGCTCCACAGTGCAAGAATCTCCAGAAGTAGAATTCATAGTAATACTAGGAGTATTTAAAACCAGTCCATCTTCAGCAGTTAAAGTAGAAGCAGTCAATTCGGTCATAAATCCTTGGTTGGCCAATAAAGTATTGGCTGATATTGAAGAGTTGACTAATAGATTATCAAATCTACCCGTACCCAGCACATCCAATTGAGCCTGTGGATTGATTGTACCGATACCTACATAGCCATTGTTGGTCAAAGTCAGTTTGTTGCTATCATGCCAAAATCGCAAAGATTGATCATTTATATCTTGATAAATGCCCCAATGCTTACTATTCCAACCACTTTGAATATCTAGCTCAGCGTTGGCATATTGCGTTTGGATATGTAAAATACCGTCTGAAGCAGCTGTGGGATTGGGTGTGCTAGTGCCTAGCCCCATCCTACCTCTAGCAGTAAGTACAAAAGGACTGTCGTCATAATTTTGACCAGTGTCATTGATATAAAGAGAATTCCCATTGGTACCGTTTCTAATAAAAATAGAACTACGATTGCTAGTAGATGAACCATTGTCACTATCAATGATCCTAATAGCTCCTCCATCACCATCACTGCTATTGTTTATATTTAAGGCGCTGTAGCTAATATTGGGATTGGCAAAATCAAGACTCAAAGCATTGTAAGGCTGACCAAAGTCTCTAATCCAAAAAGATCCATCATCCAATTTGTATCTACCAGAAGAAACTTCTTTTATTTTAGAATTACCCAATTCATTGGCACCAATATATTGAGGTATGTAGCCCACATCTCCTGCTCCGGTCAAACCTCCGGTAACGCTAGGCCAATCTGTCTTGCATGAATATACACCAGTACCATCACCAAAGCACAATTCTCTGTCACCATCTATAATAATAGCTCTGCTAGCACTAGAACCATCAATGGTAAGATCGGTACCAGTGATACTCTTGATACCCAATTGCAAATTTTCTTTTAAGGGATTGACCACAAATCTATTGTTGGCAGTCTCTCCTGGCAAAGCATTTGGGTCTGTCCACTGAGCCATGGCATATTGCTGTATCAAAGCAATGCTCACAACTGAAACAGCTCCAACAAAAAATAATAAATACCAATTTTTAATTCTAGGATGCATAATTTATAATTTTAAACTAAATATATTATAACACATTTTATAAAAAATAGTAATACACTATTTAGTTACCAAAAAATATAAGCCAAATATTCTTATAACAATCTGTTGACTAACCCGATACTGCAAGGTAAACTTATAGTATCAAAATTTAATAATTAAATTTAAAAACTATGAACAATATTCTTATTGTCATACTAGTAGTAATAGTATTGCTAATTTTATGGCTAATAAACGTCTATAACAGCCTAATAAAACTCAAAAATCGTGTCAAAGAAGCTTGGTCTGATATAGATGTACAGCTAAAACGTCGCTATGATTTGATTCCAAATCTTATGGAAACTGTCAAAGGCTATATGAAACACGAAGAAGGTGTGCTAGTAAAAGTCACTGAAGCTAGAACCAGTGCTATGAATGCCAAAGGCATTGAAGAAAAAGGCAAGGCTGAAAATATGCTGTCTGAAACTCTCAAAAGCTTGTTTGCAGTAGCTGAAAACTATCCAGATTTAAAGGCCAGTCAAAATTTCTTACAATTACAAGATGAAATTTCTGACACCGAAAACAAAATTCAAGCATCACGTAGATTTTATAACGGACAAGTTAGAGACTTTAATACCAAGATAGAAGTCTTTCCAAACAACTTAATTGCTGGTATGTTAAAATTTAAAGCTTGGGATTTCTTTGCTATAGAAAATGACAAAGAAAAAGAAAATGTGCAAGTCAAATTTTAAACTAACCCCTCCTATCCTCCCCTGTTAAGGGGAGGATTTTTTTATTTAATAGTCCCCCCTGTCAAGAAAAATTATTGCCTACCGACAAACAGGTAAGGGGTTAATAATAGATTGACAAATAAGTCACTATATTGTTATATTAAGCTTACAAAAACTAATAAAATAAAATTAAATGTACAATCAAATTGATAGTAATAAACGCAAAAGTCTAGCCTTAATGATACTGTTTGTTTTGGTTATTGTTGCTCTAGTATTTGCTTGGGCGCAATATTCTGAAGCAGGCTACTATATGCTGATTCCAGCTACTTTGTTTGCTACTGGTATGAGCTTGATTAGCTTTTTTGCTGGAGACAAAATAGCCCTAGCTGCTTCAGGAGCCAAAAAAATAAAAAAAGAAGACAATCCTTACTTGTGGCGTATAGTAGAAAACTTGAGTATTACTGCTGGCTTATCAATGCCCAAAATACACATCATAGATGATCAAGCTATGAACGCTTTTGCAACTGGTCGTGATCCAGAGCATGCCTCTATCGCTGTGACTACTGGCCTACTGGCCAATCTAGAAAACGAAGAACTAGAAGGTGTCATTGCTCACGAACTCTCTCATGTCAAAAACTATGACATCAGACTAATGATGGTAGTAATTGTTTGTGTGGGTATCATCACACTTTTAGCTGATTGGATGATGCGTAGCTTTATTTTCCGTGGACGAGGTAGTAATGACAATAATAAAGGAGGTCCACTAATAATAATTGGCATTGTACTAGCCATACTATCTCCTCTCTTTGCCAAACTAATTCAAATGGCCGTATCTAGAAAAAGAGAATTTTTGGCCGATGCCTCTGCCTCTTTACTTACTCGCTATCCAGAAGGGCTAGCTAGAGCCTTGGAAAAAATATCGGCACAAAATATACCCCTTAAAAAAGCCAACAAAGCTACTGCTCACCTCTATATCTCTAGCCCTTTCAAAGGCCAAAGTATATCCAAATTATTTTCTACTCATCCTCCTGTAGAAGAGAGAATAAAAGCTCTAAGAACTATGTAAAAATATGATAAATAATAGTGCTCAAAATATATTAAATAAATTTACTCAGCACTTTAAACAAGTGCTCATTGGTGCTCAAAATATAGCTTTTAGTAAAAAACGTGAATCTATAGAACCAGAAGATCTGTTGATAGCTTTGATAAAAACCAAAGGTTCTTTGGGGTCTGATATTTTGATAAAACAAAATATAGATATTAGTTTTTTACAAACCAGTGATTATACTTCTTATCAAAGTGTAGCTATCAATCCCGAACATTTACCCCAACCATCTTTGGAGACTCAAAAAATAATAGAAAAAGCCGTAGTGACTGCCTACAAACACAAACACAAATATATTGGTACCGAGCATTTGTTATGGGGTATTAGTCAAAGTGCTGATGAAAAAACTGCACAAATATTACATAAGGCCAAAATAAATTCTCAAAGCCTAAAACAACATCTAAATTTGATCTTAAAAAGCACTTCCAAGTTTGGTGACTTGACCGAAGATGAAGAACTAAAAGAAATTGAAGATTTGCTAGATGATGAACGTATAGAAAACAACAATCTAGAAAGTTTTACTATCAATCTAACTAGCGATGAAGTACAAAAAAACATAGACCCAGTAATAGGCCGTAGCAAAGAAATAGACAGATTGATAGAAATATTGTCTCGTCGTACCAAAAATAATCCTGTGCTCCTAGGAGACGCCGGCGTGGGCAAAACAGCCATCATTGAAGGTCTAGCCAAACGAATTACTGAAAACAAAGTGCCAGATGTACTATTAAACAAAACCATACTTAATCTCGATATATCTAGCCTCATAGCTGGTACTATGTATAGAGGTGAATTTGAAAATAGACTAAAACAAGTAATATCAAGCATCAAAAATAGCCCAAATACTATACTGTTTATTGATGAACTACACACTATCATGGGTGCTGGAGCTACCACTGGATCACTAGATGCGGCCAATATCCTAAAACCAGCTCTTTCCCGTGGACAACTAAGATGTATTGGGGCAACTACTTTTGAAGAATACAAAAAACATATTGAAAGTGACAAGGCACTTGAGCGAAGATTTCAAACTATAGTAATAGAAGAATCATCAGATGACGAAGCTTATCAAATATTACAAGGTTTAAGAGAAAACTACGAAAAATTTCATAATGTCTCTATAGATGATGGAGCTATTAAAGCAGCTGTAGAACTCAGTAAAAGATTTTTACCTGACAAAAAATTACCTGACAAAGCTATTGATCTGATAGATGAAGCAGCCGCGCGCTTGAGAGTCCAAAAAACTAGACATGGATTACTCAAAAAAATAAAAATCTGGCAAGATGAATTGAACAATCATCAAAACAATAAAAAACAAGCTATTTTGGAAGAAAAATATCTAGAGGCTTTGGAATACAAAGAAAAGGAAGAACAAACTATGGAACAATTGTCACTCTTGCAAGCCAAACAAGATAAAATAAAAAACAAACTTCTAGGAAACATAAGCGAAGAGGATATCAAAACAGTGCTCGCCAAAATAACTGGCATTCCCCTAACTTCTATCAGCACTAGCGAAAACAAAAAATTGTTAAACTTAGAAAATAAAATTGCACAAAGCATTTTTGGCCAAGACAAAGCTCTAACCAATATTGCCCATACCATACGCAAAGCCAAAACTGGCTTAAACAACAAAAATAAACCCCTAGCCTCTTTTATGTTTCTAGGACCAAGTGGTGTCGGCAAGACAGAAACTGCCAAACAATTGGCCAAAGAAATTTTTGGTGGAGAAAAAAATATGCTGCGTATTGATATGAGCGAATTTTCAGAAAAATTCAATATTTCCAAACTGATTGGTTCTCCGGCTGGCTATGTTGGCTACCGAGAAGGTAATAAACTGACTGATTTGGTAAAAAATAAACCCTATAGTCTGATATTGTTTGATGAAATAGAAAAAGCGCATCCTGATGTTTTCAATCTGCTATTGCCTGTTTTGGAAGAAGGAGAGCTCACTGATGCTACTGGCAAAACTGTCAATTTTAGAAATTGTGTGATTGTTATGACTTCCAACGTTGGTTTAAATATCTTCAATCAAGAAGCTATTATGGGTTTTGACACACTAGAAAATAAAACTAGCTTCAATAAAAAAAGCGAAGAAATACTAAGCTCTCTTAACAAATATTTTCCTCCAGAATTTTCCAATCGTTTGGACAATATCATAGTATTTGAACCATTGAGCATTGATACAGCCAAAAAAATTATCAAAAAAGAATTGATTACTATTGCTGAGCGTCTCAATGAACAGGCTATAGCTATAGAAATTGATAATAAAATAATCAAGCATCTTCTAAAACAACCCGATGCTATCAAAGAAGGAGCTCGTAGCCTCAAAAGGCTAGTAGATCAACATATATCCAATGTTTTGGCCAATAATATATTAAATAAAAATAGTAAAAAAATAAAAATCTCTCTAGAAAAAAACAAAATAGCTATTAGATAATTTTTTAAACAACTAAATATGAAGAAAAGCGATGTAAAAACTTTTTTGCTTTACATCAAAAAAGTTTTTAATTTATTTTTAGATTTTGTTTGGCCACAATTTTGCCTAGGTTGCCAACGAGAAGGATCTCTGTGCTGTGGTTTTTGTCTAAATGATATAATACTGGATGATATAAAAAATATTAGCTGGCCCGATAATCGACAAAGCTATTTTAAGGCTTGCTATACTTGCTGTGATTATCAAAATAAATTAGTCCAAAAACTAATTAAAAATTATAAATATAATTATCTAGAAAACTTGGGCAATTTATTAACTGATATATTAGAAAAACAAGCTAGACGCCTAAGTCTAGATAAAAATACCATAATCATAAATATTCCTCTGCACAAAAACAAAAAGAAACAAAGAGGCTTTGATCAAACAGAAATACTAGCCAAAAAACTAGCCAAGCGTTTATCTCTAAACTACTCTCCTCTGCTAATAAGAACCAAAAATAATAAAGCTCAGGCTCAACTCAATAAAACAGCTCGTCAAAAAAACGTAACCGATATTTTTGCTATAAACAAAAAAATATTATCTAGTGTACCAGATAATATCAATATATTGCTCATAGATGATGTGACAACTACTGGTTCTACTTTAAATCAAGCTGCCAAAGTACTGACAGAAAATAATTTTACAAATATAATTTGCCTAGTTTTAGCCAAAAATAATTAAAATAACTTGGACTAATATTTACATTTGAAAAAATTCCAATAATTTGTAAATAAGAAAAGCTGGCCAGACTATAGCTTTTAAAAATCCAATGAGTCCAACGACAAAAGAATCGGCGTGCTGAATATAATAAACAACTGCCCCGATAAATCCCAAACCATAAATAGCTCCACCAGCTCCACAAGTATTTTTTGACATATTTTTAATTAAATAATTATAAGCCTATCTGTATTATATCAAAAAAATAGCTTAAAAGACAGAATTTTATCAACTTTATTACTAATAAACACAAATTAACTATATAAATATAGCCTACAGTTAGTCTTTACAAAAATCACATAATATATTATTATATAGCAGTCTTAATATTGTGGAGAGTTGGCAGAGCGGTCGAATGCGGCGGTCTTGAAAACCGTTGAGCTGAAAGGCTCCGAGGGTTCGAATCCTTCACTCTCCGCCAGTCCTCGTAGCTCAGTGGATAGAGCGTTTGGTTGCGGACCAAAAGGCCGCAGGTCCGATTCCTGCCGGGGACACCATTAAAGACTTATTTTGTATTTATATGGAGAGGTGCCTGAGTGGTTGAAAGGGGCACCCTGCTAAGGTGTTATTCGGGAAACCGGATCGAGGGTTCGAATCCCTCCCTCTCCGCCAGATAATAAACCCTTTATTTCAGGGATTTTTTGTTTATCAAAAATATGCTATAATAAAAATGCTTAGAAATATAAAAATATGCCAAAAAATACAAAAAAAGAAGCTAACAAAAATGAAAATTTGGAGTCCGAAAAGGCAGAAAATATTGATGATAGTGATTATGGTAAAGTTTTTGCTGCTTGGGAATTTCCCGAATTTATAAAGCATGAAAGAGGCAAAATATGGTATGCCAGTTTTACAATAGTCTTTTTGGCCCTGTTGATTTATGCTTATTTTTCTGACAATCTATTGTTTGCTATTATCTTGGTAATTTTTGCTGTCCTCTATCTCACTTCTGCCAAAAACGATCCTCTTACTGTAGAAACGGCTATTACAGAAGGTGGTATATTTATTAATAACAAATTTATACCTTATGAAGATTTTGCTAACTTCTATATTATCTATTATCCTCCTGAAATAAAAAATCTTTACCTTGAACCAAAAAGTATTATCAAACATACAATAGTCATTCCTCTAGAAGATCAAAATCCAATACATTTACGAGAAATACTTTTAACTTACCTGGATGAAGACTTAGAAAAAGAAGAAATTCCAGCCAACGAAGGCATATCAAGAATACTAAAATTATAAACCAAAAAATAAGCAAATACCTTTAAGCTGGACCCTATAAGTCCAGCTTATTAAAACATAGCAAATGTCTATAAAAACTTTAAACTTGGATTTGGATATTAAAAAATTGCATAATATTGCCAATAAGCTGGCTTCTGATTTAAAAAAAATAAATATAAATACTGTCGGTGACCTGCTCTGGTACTTTCCTCATCGCTATGATGATTTGAGTGAAATAAAACAAATCAAAGATATTGCTGAAAATGAAATAAATACAGTGAGAGTCAAGATTACAAATCTAAAAACCTATCGTGCTTGGCGAGCCAAGATGACTATCACTGAACTCACAGGAGAAGATGCCAGTGGTCAAGTAGAAGCTATCTGGTTTAGACAAAAATTTGTAGCGCAAATACTAAAAATTGGTGATGAAATATATCTCAGTGGTAAAGTAAAAAGGAAAAAAGATATTTGGCAATTTGTCAGTCCTAGCTATGAAAAAGAAAAAATAGATCCTATCCATAGTGGTCGTCTAGTGCCTATTTATCATCTCAGTGGTAAGCTCACTCAAAAACAATTGCGTTTTTTGATAAATAAGGCGCTCAAAGAAGTAGTCTCTATCAATGATCCTCTGCCAGTAGAAATATTAAATAAAGAAAAATATCCATGGCTCCAAAATTCTCTAGAACAAATTCATTTTCCCACAGATAAAACTACTCTAAAAGCAGCTAGTCAAAGACTGAAATTTCAAGAATTGTTTTATCTACAAATAAAATATCAGCTAGCCAAACAAGACTACCAAACTCAAGCTACTTACAAAATAGCCCTAGATAATAAACTGATAAACCAACTACTAAAAAGCCTGCCTTTTAAGCTAACCTTAGACCAACAAAAAGCCCTCTATGATGTCTTGGCTGATCTAAACAAAGATATACCTATGAATAGACTAATAGAAGGAGATGTGGGCTCTGGTAAAACAATAGTAGCTATTTTGGCTGCTCTAAACACCATGGCTAGTGACTTACAAGTGGCTCTGATGGCTCCAACCGAAATACTAGCTAGTCAACATTTTGCCAATATCAAAACTATACTACCCTCCAAATATCTATCAAGCATAGCCTTGCTGACTAGAAGCAAACAAGAACTAGGCAATGAAGCAAAAATCAGCAAAAAAATATTGAGTCAAAAAATAGCCAATAACTCTATAAAATTTGTGATTGGTACTCATAGTCTAATTCAAGATAAAATATATTTTAAAAAGTTGGCTTTGGTCATTATAGACGAGCAACATCGTTTTGGAGTCAAACAAAGAAAAGCTTTAAAAGACAAGGTGAATGGCGAAGCCAGAGAAGGTGGCCTGGGCCACAAAAATAATCCGCCAGCTGGCGGAAATAAAGTCCCTCATCTATTATCTATGACTGCCACTCCTATCCCTCGCACTCTAGCTCTCACTTTGTATGGTGATCTAGATATATCACTCATCAAAGAAAAGCCAGCTGGTCGTCAAGCTATAAAAACTTTTTTGGTGCCTGATCAAAAAAGACAAGCTGCTTACAAATTTGTGCTTGAAAAAATAAAAAACAAAGAACAAGTTTTTGTGATTTGTCCTTTGATTGATGACAGTGATAAACTGGGTGTCAAATCCGTCACAGCTGAATACAAAAAATTGAATAAAGAAATATTTCCTGATTTGGAAATACGCATGCTACACGGCAAATTAAAATCAGAAGAAAAATCAAAAATAATGACTGATTTTAAAGCCAATAAATTTCCTATTTTGGTAGCTACCTCGGTCATTGAGGTTGGTGTGGACATACCAAAGGCTACTATGATGATTATAGAAAGTGCTGAAAGATTTGGTCTTAGCCAGCTCCATCAATTTCGTGGTCGAATTGGACGCAACAAATTGGCTAGTTTTTGTCTACTCTTTACTAGTGATAATTCTCAAATCAATACTACCCGCCTACAAGCTCTCAGCAAAACAAACAATGGCTTTGAATTGGCTGATTTGGATTTAGAATTACGGGGAGCTGGTGAAATGTTTGGTAACCGTCAAACAGGCCTTATAAAACTAAAAATAGCCAAATTGTCAGAAACAAAGCTAATCAAAAAAGCCCAAAACTGGGCTCAGGATATATTGTCGGATAAAAAGTATTTGGCTAGACATGACTTGCAAGCCACTATCAAAGCTCTAAAAACTGAAACTCATTTAGAATAAAATTTAAAACTAGTTTATTAAATTGCTGGTTGTGGAGTACCCCCTCCGCCACCTCCATAAACACCACCTCCATAAACTGGCTCCGTACACCCATCTGGATCCTCAGTTGCACCACCCAAATCATCATTGTCACAATCACAAGGATCTAATCTCTTATATTCTGCTGTAGAATAAAAACTACAAGAACAATTTCTCCCAACTGGAGACCAAGGGCAATCAATACATTCATCAAATTCAAGATTATTATTAACTACTGACCCCTTAAATACTGGCGTGCAAGTATCATCAAAATCACCAACTCCTACCAACTTACAAACATCAAATCTGCAACTAGTCTCGTCTTTATAATCTTCGCAATTTTCAACTATTTTGTCCTCGTCTACCACACCATTTTCATCAATACCTTTACAAAATGCTTCTTCTGCCTTACTGAGTTCAACAGCTCTTAAAGCTGCTTCGGGTAACTTAATTGTCAAGCTTTGTATTGAATCAAAATCAGAACTAATCTGCCTGAGTAACAATTGTCCACCAAACAACAATGCTAAACCAATCAAAACACTAGTAACCATATCTTTGGATTCATTTATTTTTTGAGCGTTGCCAGCGGCCATAAGCCAGCGCCAAGCAGCAATCACCAACATAAACATAGCTACAATACCGGCAAAGCCAGCACCATAAGTATAAATAGCCACAATATAAGAAGCCAAAAAATCACCACCATGGATAGTATTTTCTCCAGCAAAATTGTAGCCATTTATTGTAATTGGTATTGGAACATTTGGCTTATATGTTATATCAACAAAATCTGGTAATCCCAAAGCATCTCCGACCTGTGCATTTGCTACAATAGGTAGTATCACAAATAAAGTCACTAATAACCCCAGAATGATTGATTTTTTATTCTTCATAAAATTTGTTTATTTTAATCTAATGCTTTGTAAATTTCCATAACCATCTGTAAAATATAACAATGATCCATCAGGAGAGGTAAAAAGATTATAAGCCGTATAGGTACCACTATCACCGACTGGACTAGCAATCAAAGTCTTGGTTCCTGAATTTAAATTTACATAATAAAAATTATCTGGATAACGCTCAGCTATCTCTGGATAAAGACCAGCACCACGAGGCAGACCTTGTGGCACCGCACAATACATAGCATCTTCCCCAGCAAAAGTACATTTATCTGGCCAAGTAGCAATATTTAATGATACTTTTATATCCCCTAGTTCACTAGTACGCCCATTGGTCACCCAAATATTTGGATTATAATTTGTACTTTCACTATACACACTATAAACCATACTATTACCTTCTGGAGACCAATCATACTCAAAACCAGCTCCATTGACTACAAAAGATTTGAAAGATTCACCGTGTAAACCAATAGGATAAATCTCTTGTCTTTGAGCATCAGCATACTTTCTATTGATAATTGCTACTTGATTGTCCGGAGAAAAACCAACAAAAGTATTGTGTGATTGATCGCCTAGTGGTTCTATCAAAGACATACCCGAACCATCATCATTGGAAGTTATCAACCAATTGTCTTCGTCATTTTGACCGATCCATTTGGCAGCTATCTTACTATTGGAAGTATCAAAAGAAAAATCTTCCAACTCTTGAGGTAAAGTTACCTGTCTACCTGTTTTAAAATTGTATAAAATATTTGAACCATCAGGATATTCTAAAATAGCTTTTTCAGCATTATTGGCCCAAGTAACATTTTCAACTTGATAAAATAATTTATCACTCAATTCTTCAAGCTCTCCATTTTCATTGATACGATAAAATTTTTGGCTATTGGTATCATAATATTGCAAGCCACTTTGACTAGCTGTCAGCCCCTTTATTTCATTGTTTACCAATTCATTGACTCTGGTCAGACCTCCACTAGCTACATCTGAAACTTTGTCTTGGATATAATCTTGCCAAGGCAAGGATGTGTCATTGGTATTGGTATTATCAACATCAACAATAGATACATTGCCATTACCAATCCCTGGTAAATCACCGGCATTAAAATTGGCCGGTGGTACAATCGGTGCGCTAGGTTTAAAAAATACATAGTATAAAGCATAGCCTAGTCCAAACACCAAGATAATAAAAGCTATGACTGTAAAAATCTTTTTTTTATCCATATTATATAATATATAAATTCATTTTTAGCTTACTAATCAAACAAACTGGTGATAGTATCCCAAGCAAGATCTAGCCCAAAACCAATTGGATCAACTAAAATGGTCAATAAAGTCAAGGCTAATAATACAATTGCTGCCAACAAAACACCCAGTATCAACCAAAGAATCAACTCATACAATTCTAGCTTTGGTATCCACTTTGATCCCATAAGATTGCCACCAATAGCCTGTACAGTCCAAATACCAAAAGTAACCAATAATCCTACACCAGTAGCTCCAGCTCCCCAAGAAGCTGCTCTAACACTTACTTTTTTGGCCACTTCTTTGACTATCTTATCTCTCCATTCTTTACTGATTTTTTCTCTGGCCTGTCGTTTTATTTGCTCCAAATCTCTAGCAACAGCTTTGTTAGACGCCCCTTGTAAACTACCAAAGTCTTGCTCTTCTGGTGTTTCCTGAAAATCATCCTGATCTAATGTTGTATCTAGTGCTGGCATAAAATAAAATTATTTCCAAATTACTTGGTCAACCAACCATTTATCATCTACTTTTAATAAATCTACTTGCGTTTCTTGATAATAAACATTTTCTTCCAGTTTGGCATTGGTTTCTATTTTTTGGGTATTTACTAATATCTGAGCACTAGTATCATCTATCACTATAATCTGGGCGCTAATACTCTTGGTCGTCACACCTCTAAATTCTTCAGCACCAAAATTGAGTTTTATATTTTTTAAATAATTTTGCATTTTAACAGTGCTAAGAGACAAGAGCTCACTTAGATTTGCTCCTTGATTGTCAGTAGACCAAGATCCAAATCTAGCGACATAAGACTTGGCCAAATTGATAGCGGAAAACTCCGTAGGATCCTCTCCAACTACTTTAGTTGGATCATATTGTAATACTGTGCTAGGTGGTGTAAAAACTGGTGGTGGTGTATTGGTATTTTCATTGACAATTGGAGACTGATCTGAAGTTCTAAGCACCCAAAGTAAAAAAGCCAAAAGCAGTATAACAATGACTATGGCCAATAATATTTTTTTCCTTTTGTCTTCTTCCATATTTTTGATTTATTAAATATTGAATTAAATATTTGTCTATGCTTTTTCTGCTTCGGCCATCATTTGTTCTTCAAATTCTTTTTTGGCTTCTTCTATCTCAATCAATTGTCTTGGATCAGAAGTAATGATTTGATGTTCTGCATAAGATGCTTGAATCTTTATAGCTGCGTGTTTGGCTCCAGCAAAAAATATCCCCTCTCCCAAACCTGCTTCAAGTAAAAGATATTTTTCTCCTTCAGTCAACATAAATGTTTTTTGTACTAGATTGACTGCTGCTGGTGTTTGTTTTAAAAGTAATTGTAGAGCACAATTGGTCACAATAGCATTGCCATAAGTAGAGGTCAAAAAGTCATTGACATCTTGAGTAATGGTAGTAATACCCAAATAATATTTACGACAACGCTTGACCAAGGCATACATAAACTTGGCACTATCTTCATGTCGCATCATAATCCAAGCTTCATCAACTACTAGCATTCTACGTTTGAGCTCACTTCTGATAATATTCCAGATATAGTTCATGATCATATACATAGCAATTGGACGGAGCTCATCTTCTACATCTCTAATACAAAATACTACCAATTGATTATCTACTTTTATATTAGTCGGACTATTAAACAAACCCGCAAAAGTACCTTCGGTATATTTTTTGATACGTAAAGCCATGTCTTCACCACCCTCCATACTGAGCAATACCTCTTCCAAATCTGACATAACAGGAGCTTCAATATTGGACAAGTCACTAGCCGCTGTAATATCTTTTTTGGCATAAGTTTCAAGTATTGCCCTATCCAACAAAGAATCTTCTGAATTGGTAATATCGCCAATCATCAAACGAATCAAACCCTTGAGAGTAATGATAGCACTACGAAGTATATCTTCTGGCTTACTCTCTCCTCCTACTCCTCTTGGCAAATCAAAAGGATTGAGCTTGCTCTCAGAATTGAGAGATACATTGATATAAGCTCCACCAACAGATTCAGATAAATGTTGATATTCATTTTCTGGATCAATAATGATAACATCTGCTCCCAACATCATAGAACGAAGTATCTCCAACTTGATAGCATAAGACTTACCAGCACCAGAAGTAGCAAAAACTACCATATTGGCATTTTGCAAAGAAAATCTATCAAACAATATCAAACTATTGTTGTGTCTATTGATGCCATACAAAATACCCTCATCAGAAGTCAGCTCTGATGATACAAAAGGAAATGATGAAGCAATTGGTGAAGAGTTCATGTTGGTAGAAATGGTGAGTTCGTCATTGCCCAAGGGAAGTGTAGAATTGAATCCTTGTTCAGATTGAAATAATGCCCGACGAGAATAGATGAGTTGCATACCCAATAAATTTTCTATCCTATCCGTAGCCAAATCAAGTTCATCTTTGTCTTTGGCATAGATAGTTACATAAAGTGCAAATTGAAAAAACTTTTCCGTGCCCTGACTGAGACCATCACGAAGAGCTTCTATATCTTGTAAAGCTGTTTCGGTAATTGGATCACGGGGAGCGCCTTTTTCATGATCAGCTATAATCTGAGCCTGCATAGTACCTACTTTATTTTTCAATTGTTTCAGTACTATTTGAATATCCAATGGATAAAAAAACATCGAAATATCCAAAGTCAAACTTTCATTGATGATAGGAGCAAACCAACCAATGGTAACATAACGAGGATAAGTCATCACAAATAAAGTACGTACAAAAAGATTGTTTAATTGCAAAAATTTTGGATCTACTTTTAAGGAAGCTGGCGCTATAATATCTCTGACCGAAACAATGCCTTCTCGAAAGACCTTTTCAGCTTCAATCAATTGTTTATCTCTGGATATTTGCTCTTCTGGAGATACTTTGGCTCTATCACTAGCCGACAATCTTTCTAGATCTTTATCTACCTTAGTTTCTTTTTGAGCTTGTTTTATTTTATTAAAACCAAACATTATGTTTCGATGGTTAATTTATTTATATTTTCCATTGGTTGTCTTTGAAACAAATCTGGATTATAACTATTATAATACAATTCAATCAGAGCCTGTGTACTCAAACGTTGACTCCTGAGTCCTAAACTACCAAGTCCTGAGGCAATAAAATTGCATCTTTTTTCCAATTGAGCACTAAATTCTTCAAAACGCTTACGTCCCAAAGTAACTACCTTGGCTGAAGAAAATACGGAAGCAAATCTACTCTTAAAGCCCTTTCGTTTGTCAGTGAGCGAACTATAAGGAACTATGACATAAAATTTCTTGCTCATTATCTTTTCTAATGTAAGTAGCTCATTTACAAAGCCTCTATAATCAGCTGTTTGAATACGTAACAATTCATTGGTCTGCTCTCGCTCCACTTTTTTTAATCTATCCATATAATCATCAATATTTAGTGGTCTAGAATGTATAACTACTTGTAATGGATAATCTAGGGTATTTAAAAAATTTACATAATTGCCAATTATAGCCCGTTGTTCATCTTCTGATTTTAAATCAAAGTTTACAGAAGATACCAATAGTACTCCTCTCACTGTTCCATCATTTAAAACTACTAGATCATCCCTGATCTCAGCAATATCCAAATATTTTTGTGTCGAAGTCAATACTTTTTTTCCAGCCAATTTTTTATTTTTCATACTACTTTATAATATATTAAATATTATCCTCTGAAAAACTAACATTGTTTTCCCTATTTACTTGTTTTTCTCCTTTATACATACCACCAGTATCAATGATCAAAGAAAGCTCTGATAACTTTCTACTGGAACTGAGTCTTTTGGGAACAAAAATTTCTTCTTTTGTTTCTTTGTCTTCTTTTGATTTGTATTCTTCTACTTTTATATGTTCTTTGCGCCAAATACGAAGGGCTGGTTTTTTGAAAGTTGTTTCAATAAAATTAAGAGCAAAGGTATGAAAAGGAGCTCCGTTTACTTTATAAAAAGCAAATATACTCACTAAAATCACAATAATTACTGCCCAAAAAATAAATAATGAAAAATCTGAAAGTTTATAGGCAATAAAACCAAAAAGTAAACCAGCTAAAATAATGATAAACTGACGGACTGTAATCGGTCCCCAAATCCTATCTTCTATGTCTATAAATTGTGGTACTATAAATCTTTCTGGCATAAATTAAAATCTTAATTGCTTGTTCAAGTCAGATATAGCCGAAAATTCTTCTATAGTAAAAGTAGCTTTGTTATTTCTTTCACTTTCTTGTATAAATTCAGCAACTTCTTTACCAGCTATCATACTATCAGCGCCCAATTGTAAATACAGCTTATAAGCTTGACTACTTCTCCAAGCAGCAATGCCTTGGGCTTTTTTGGTATATGACTCTTGTTCCAATAAATTAATTTTATCAAAAATCTTTTGAATTCTTTCTTTGGGTGTATTGCCCAAACGACGAAACCCAACCAAATCAAAAGATTTTAATTCTTGTATTGGGCCAGTCAAAGCATCTTTTAAAGCAAAAGACTCATCTGCTTGCTTTTGTATTTCTTTTTTTGGTATTACTACATCACTAATCGGCTTTTTAAAACTTTGAGCGACTGTTGCTCTAGATACTTTTGGTAAAAATGTTTCTGTATTTTTTTGATTATCTGTGTCTTCAATTTTAGCTGCCGCTTCTTTTATAGCCGCTTGCTTTTTCATCAAAGTTTCTGCAGATAACTCATGGATTGAGGCTTTTTTGATGGGTATTTCTTGATGGATATCTTCAGAAATAGCTGGAATAGAAAATCCTTCAGCTGGCTTGGATGTTTTTCCTAAACTTGATTTTAAATTGGCAGTATTTTTGATAGCCGCTTGCAAAACTGGATCAGTCTTTGTTTCCAAAATAGGTAATTCTCCTAAGGCTGCTTTTATCTCATCTTGAGCTGACAGTTGTTGGCTAGCTGAAGACTCCAACATAACCGCTGTTTTTTCTGATTTTGGTTTTTCAATTTTTAGTTCTTTCAAATCAGCTTGATTGACCACTAGTCCTCCGGCTAAATCAATTTTATTTTTAATACCTTTGATGATAGATAAAATATTATCAATTACATTGGCTGATAATTTTTTATTATTTGATAAAACACTATTTACCAAAAGCTCCCGAATAATCACTGCACTTTTTCTGCTTCTAAAAAAATTATATAAAATATTAGAAAAAATCTTTTTATTTTTTTCATCAAATACTAAATTTTGTTTTTCAATAATACGATCAACTATCTTTTCTACACTATATTTTTTGCTATCGTCTTGTGGTATATTTTTGGCAAAAAAATCAAGTTCTTCTTTGTCTTCAGGATGAAAAACAAGTTCTGCTTTATCTTGAGAGCCAGCATTAATATTTGGTATAGATAAAAAACTATCGTCCTTTGGTGCTAAATTTCCTTCAGAAACATGATTAATTTGAGAACCAATATCAACAGAATCAGTCTTTTTATTGGAATTTAAATGCCCAAAATTGCCTTTTTCATCTTTAATCAAAAGAGCATCAGACCAATTATTAGTACTCAAAACATTTGCTACTTTATTATTTGAAAAATCCATGAATTATTATGTGTATATTTATTTTATTTGACTATATTATAACATATTTATCTCTTTATAGCCAACAAAAAATACCCAACAAAAAATACCCTCTCTTTTTTCTCCTCCTAATTTAGGGGGAGATGTCCGTAAAGGACAGAGGGGGTATTTTAAATAATAAATTAAGCTCTTTCTACATATTCACCAGTCTCAGTATTGATAATAATTTTTTCTCCTGATTTTATAAATAAAGGAGTCCTTATTTCTAAATCATTTTCCAATATTACTGTTTTGGTAATTGATCCAGCACTATTGCCCTTTACTCCCTCGGGGGCTGATTTGACTTCTAGAGTAATTTTGGTCGGCAAAGCAATGGACACTGGATTATTGTTGAAAACCAAAACATCCACTTCTTGACCATCTATAAGATATTTTACCAAATCGCCCAAACTATCTTCAGAAAATTGAAACTGCTCAAAACTTTCATTATCCATAAAATGAAAATCATTGTCTTGCTTATAAAGAAAATTGGCTTTGCGACGAGTAATATCTGCTTCAGCTATACTATCTGCACCGGAAAATGTCTTTTCCAAAGTATTGCCAGAGATCAAATTTTTGAGCTTGGTTTTCATCACTGCTCCACCTCTAGCAACTTTGATATGTTGGTTCCAAACTACTTGATAAGGCTCATCATTGACAGAGATTACTCTGCCTAATTTTAAATCATTTAATCCTAACATAATATTATTTTGATGCGTAAGGAAGTAAGGCCATAAAACGAGCTCGTTTGATAGCTTGAGCCAATATTCTTTGGTGTTTTGAACAAACGCCACTTCTTCTCTTTGGCACAATCTTACCATAAGAGGATGTAAAACGTTTTAATTGTTGCCAATTTTTATAATCAATATCTGAGATATTATTTACACAAAAATGACAATATTTACTAGTTTGTTTTGTATGCATATTAAATTTAAATTAATCTTTAAAATGGTATATCCTCAATACTAATTTCTTCTTCGCTGTCACTTACATTGTTTGAAGAACTTTGATTTATATCCACTGTTGGTGTTTTGTCCATTGATGGCTGTGCTGTACTAAAATCTCCACCACTTGGAGCATTGCCTGCTCGATCAAGCATAATCATATTTTCAACAATGATTTCTGTACGATACTTTTTGACGCCATTTGGATCATCCCATGATCTAGTTTGAAGTCTACCTTCAATATATACTTTAGCTCCCTTTTTGAGATATTGATTGGCTATTTCAGCCAATCTGCGCCAAGCTACTATATTGTGAAATTCTACTTTTTCTTGTTTTTGACCATTGTTATCATTCCATACTCTATTGGTGGCTATTGAAAAAGAAGTAACATTTTGACCACTAGGAGTAGTGCGCATTTCTGGATCACGCACCATATTGCCAATTAGCATTACTTTGTTTAGATTCATATAATTGTATTAATAAAATTAATCAAGTTTTGGTTCTTCTAAAATTGCATCTAATTTCTTATCAATATCTTCCAATTTTATTGTTCCCTTATCTTTATTTTTATCAATATCCTTACTTGGTTCTCGTCTGACATCTGCAGCTTTTTTGAAAAAAGGCTTGGCAGATGTTGTTTTTGTTTTGCGAGATGTCTTGGCATTATCTTTGTTCATATCTCTTTCTACCATTTTAGAAAAATCAACATCCACACTCTTGGAACGATTTTCTAATCTAATAACTAAATAACGAAGCAAAGAATTATTGTGCTTCAATTTGGTATCCACTTCTTTTAGAGATTTGCTGTCTTCTGTTTCAAATTCTAGAGAAACATAAAAACCTTGTTTTTGTTTGGCTATTGGATAAGCCAATTTTCTACGACCCATAAAATATGGCTCGCGAGTAATCTTGGCCTCAATGCCCTTTAAGTAGCCCAAAACTTGCTGATTAACAGCTAGATGCTCTGTTTCGGCAATAGCTGGACTAATAATAAAAGATAGTTCGTATTTCATTTTTCTATCTAATTACCTTGATCTTACAATCAAGGGCCCCCGATGGTTAATACTGGGGCACGGTTAATTAAGATATATTAACTGCACGCAATTTACCATAATCATGAGCATAAGTCAATACTTATTATATTGCACAAAAACACTATTTACACTATCATATAGCTATGAATAAATATTTATTTATGCTTGGTCAGTCTCCTGACTTGGCTCAAGAAGAATTAAAAGCTATTTTAAGCTCCAAAAACGACCAAATAGAGCTGTATAACTCTGATTTTGTACTGGCCAATACTGACCAAGCAGCTAGTGACTTGATCAATGTTTTGGGTGGTACTATCAAAATTGCTCGTTATCTTCAAGCTATTGATAATCTCCATGATTTGAACGCTGATCTTTGGTATAGTTTTTTAGCCAAAAACCTTAACCCAAACCTTAAAAATTGCTTTGGTTTTAGCTTGTATAATGATACTAATGCCAATTATAATACAATACTAAAAATAGCTTTTAAATTAAAAAGAACATTAAAAAACAATAATTATAAATGTCGCTTAGTCACTGGCCAAGACCCTGTACTCTCCTCGGTCATAGTAGCAAAAAATAAATTGATCGGCAGTGAACTATTGATTATAAAATACCAAGAAAAATATATTTTGGCTCTGACAGAGGCTGTGCAAGATTTTGTGGCCTATGGTTTTAGAGATATGAAGCGTCCTCATCGTGATGACCGGAGTGGCATGTTGGCTCCCAAAGTAGCTCAAATGATGGTCAACTTGGCTGGAAATGATAAAAACAAAAACATTTTGGATCCTTTTTGTGGCTCTGGTACAATACTACAAGAAGCTATGCTCTTGGGTTACAAAAAAATATATGGTTCTGATATTAGTCCCAAAGCCGTCAAAGAAACAAGTGAAAATCTTGACTGGCTTAGTAAAAATTTTCATCTAAAAGCTAATATCAAAATATTGGAATCAAGTATAGAAAATTTAGCCAATAATTTTGCTAAAAATTCTATAGACCTGATAGTCACTGAGCCATTTATGGGTGATGCACGCATCATCATTCGTCAAAATAATAGTCAGGATATAATCAAAATAAAAGACGAACTGCAAATGCTATATAAATCTGCTTTTACCAAATTCAAAAAAATAATATCTTCTGACAGTCTCATAATATTTATATTTCCTATTTTTCATATTTCCAATCAAGACATCTATACTCTAGATAAACAAATTATTTCCCAACTTGGCTTTAAATATCAACTAGACAAAGATATAATCTATAGTCGCGCCAATCAAAAAGTAGCCAGACAAATCACTGTCTGGAAACTAAAAAAATAATTTATATTTTATCTACCCAAGCAAATTTATTGGCTAATACTTGTATAGTACACCATTTAAATTTTTGATCTTGCTTATCCAAATACATCACTTGCCCAGAATCTGCTCCTGTATTGGTCAGATAATAAATAGCGGCGTATAATTCATCAGCCGAAAATTTTAATTTTTCTACCAAAAGCATCTCCAAAAAAAGACGCAAAACTATAAGTTTTTCTATATTTTCATCCAAAGATCTCTCCATACTCTGACCAAACTTTATACCAATAAATCTCTTGAGTATGCTTTTATACCTAGAATCTTCTTTGATCATAAAATCAAAGGATTTTTTTTCTAGCAAAATTTTGAGACAAGAAATTGCCTTATATTTGTCTTCTACGCCAATAGCTTGCCAGAGTATATCCCTGACTTTATTTATATCATTATTAGCTTCAGAAAGTATCATATCACTAGAAGGCAAATTTTCTTGAAATAGATCTAAAGTATTTTTAAAATTTGTCAAAACTTTTTCAAAAGACAACTCATAGTCATCATTATCTTCTTCTCTGGATTTTTTTTCTACTTGCTCTTTGACTATCAAAAGCCCATCTGATCTATCAAAATAAAGCTCTATATCTTCATCATAAGATAACAATAAAAAACGTAAACTATCCTTATATTTATCCTCTAGTTGTAAAGCATTTTTATTTTTGGCAATATATCTTGTCCTCTCCAAAGAGCTATGTTGGCCGGCACCCAAAAAATGTACATAATCCTTAATCCAATTTTGTACACTAGGGTTTGTTATCCTTCCTCTTTCATCTAATATCTTATTGGGTGTTAAACGAAAATCTTTGAATTCTTCATATTTTTTTAAGAGTTCTTTTACTTTTCCTTGAAAAATTTCTGGTAAAACATCAGGTTCTACCACTTGTTTTTTCTTTAAAAAAACTGGCCTGGGCACTTTGCCTCCCAAACGCAAAATTAATCTATCCACTCCTCCGATATATTCTTGGAGTGGCCAAAATATTTCCATTGCCATTTGCAGAGCCAATTCTCTAAGATCTCCTTTAAATTCTCCCGGTATTTTTTCCAAATCTTTGGGCAGATCAAGGATATTTCTTTTTTTGAGAATAATATCATCTTCCAATTTATTTACAAAATCAAATTGCTCAAAATTAAAAGAAAATTTATCATCTATAGCATAATTGACATCTGCTACCTCAGTCCAAATAAAATCTTGTACTTCCTCTGGTAAAATATTTAAATCATTTATATTCATTTACAATATATTATTTAATCTTACTTAGGCTACCTTTATCTACTGCGGCTGCTTTTTTCTTTGCTTCCCTTATAGTTATACCAGGTATTTCTTGCATAAACTTTTGTACATGCATCTGTACATACAATTCATTTCTGATGGTATCTGCCAAATTATCTGTAACGACTTTACCTAGTTTACCTCCTCCACCCACGATAGATTGAGCTAGAAGTTTTATTTGGTCTGAATTACCAGCTTGAAGAATTTGTCTTTGTTGATCAACTGTAGCTACTTTAGCCAATTCTTCAAACAAATGACGAGTATTTGGATGCTTAATATCCATTTCTTCTAGCCTTGAATAATCTGATCCATCTGTACCATTTTTTAATATAGCCCTAGAATAAAGATTCTTATTATTAGGATTGGTTAATCCAAGCTCTCTTCTCTTCAAAGTATTTTGTAAACGTATTAAACTATTTTGCTCTGATAATAATTTTGAAACAAGCTTTTTATCAGGGTCTGGTTTAGCTTTTTCTGTAGCTATATCTTGCTTCAATTCTTCTATTCTAAGATTATTTTTATTATTTGGATCATTCAAGTCTTTTAATTTACTAGTAATAGCTTTTCGTAAAGCTTCAGCTTCTTTATCATAATTTGCCTGATCAAAAACAAATCTATCGTTTTCTTTCTTCTGATCTCTCTTATGGTCTTTTTCTGCCTGTTTTTCCATTCTTTCTCTAATCTCGTTTCTGACTCTTTCTTCTGCCTTTTCTCTTGACTCTGGTGGAGTGCCATCAAAACCAGCTTGTGTCTTTGGAGACCAAGCTTTCATCGCTTCTTCAACCTTTTCATCTAATTCATCTTCATCTATTTCTTGTCTTTGTACTGTTTTTGCCCGCTCTGGTCTTGGCCCTAAATTGGCCAAAATAGCAGCTTCCATATCAGCTATTATATCTTCTTCCATGACCTTAAATACAGGTGATTCACGCAAACCTAATTTGGATTTTTCTACATAAGCCAATTCTTCTTCTAACCCTTTTCTTTCCTCTTTACTTAAACCAGTATTAGTTAATTTTACTTTTAATTCTGTTGCCTGTTCTTCTAATTTAACTTCCTCTTCTTTTATTTCATCATTGGTATAATGCCCCATGAGATTTCTTCTGGTCTTATACAATTTGTCAGTCGCTTCTTTACCTTTGTCACTGTTTTGCCATTCTTCGTTATTTTTGTCCCATGCTTCTTTTGTTTTGGCTTTTCTTATTTCAAAATCTTTTTCAGACTCAAAAGAATTTTTAGCAAGATGATTTATTGAATCATTATCAAAATTGACTTCTCCACTATTAAATCCTTGTTCTAAGGCCCCTACTATAGCTTCGTGCAAAGCTTCGGCTTGTTCTGGATAAACTTGAAGAAGAGCTTCAAATAATTTTATAGCTTCATTTTGATCATTTGTAGAAAGAACTCCTTTGTTGTTATGTTTAGTCTCTTGACGCTTGGTTTCTAAATTTACTTCAGTAGCCAACATACCAAGATCTTTTTTGTCTTTAGCGGTTCCTCTGATACCATCTTTATCTTTTTTACCATATTTAATATCTGCTCCCTTCTCTGTATCATTATTTATATCTACCAAAACCTCCTCTCCTTCTTGACGAAATGCTTCTGATTCAGCTTGCCTTGTCTTTTTAAATTGATTTAATACATCCCTACCAATACCTCCACCTTCATAATTTGGATCTTCCAAAAGAGCCCTGATAATATTACGCATACCTGCTGTTGTTTTACCATCTTCGTCTAAAACACCATCAGCTTCCTTATCAAGCAATTTTCTAGAGCCAACATCATTTAGATCTTTTTTAACAGCCGCTAAATCTGTATTGGTATTTGCATATCGAGCATGTAAGGCATCAATCCTAGGTTGATCATTTATTCTCTCTAAAGCTTCAATATCCTCAGCTGCTTGTTTTGCATCGTGTTGTTCTTTTCTATCGGTTCTTATGATGGCTGCTTTTGTTTTTGCTTCATCATGTCCACCTCCCCAAGAAGTAATAAGCTGTGTCGCCCTCGCTACTTTAGAACTCTCTCCAATAGCCTTAGGTAAAAATTTACCAATTAACGGAATATCTTTTAATTTATCAGGTGTAGATGATTGAGTTCTATAAAATTCTTCTTTTTGTTTAGGATTAATATATTTGGTATCTTCCGCGTGTTCAGCAAGAATCCTAGCTGTGTTTCTACCTTGCATTTCCATAGCTCCTCTTTGCAGTTTACCTCCATAAAAAGGTACTTTGGTAGCAACTCCTGTAAATTTACCCAAAAGTGTATCCTTCTTTGGTTTTCCTTTATCATCTACCATACGCTCAGCAATAGCAGTGCCGGCTCTCATAGCCAAAGCTTTTGGATAACGTCTAGCAATATGTCCAGCTGTGCTCTGAATTTTGGCCATACCCTTGGCTGCCACACTAGCTCCAGCCGCACCAGAAGCAGCTGCCATCTTAATACCCATCATAAGTAAGGCAATAGCAATGATATAATTCATCATATTACTGCTATCCAAAAATTCAGTTGCTCCTTGTGCCCCTCCTCCGGTCATAAAAGTACTATAGGCATTTCCATTGCCAACAATACTAAAAGTAAGCCACAAGAAAAAAGCCAACATCGGACCAGTTACCAGATTGGTACCTAGCTGTTTTGTCCAAGTATTATAAAAACTATTGGTAGCTGGAAAAATACTAGCCATAAAAGCCAAAGGAGCCATAATAATAGCTATCCACAAAGCTACAATTCTCATCATCAACATCATAACCATTACGCCCACAATTACCACAAGTATTGCTACTAGAGCTGCTCCTAAAACCATAGATACTACATAATCCCCAAAACCAGTAACAGGAGCATCGGGATTAATAGTGGTAAATTTATGCAAACCAATGGCGACCACCACTCCTCCTGACATTATTTCATTGATAGCTGAAATAAAAGTAAGCATTATTACTTGTACCACATCAATAAAAAATCCCACAATGGTCTTGGAAAAATTTATCAAAATAGCCACAAGTATTGTACGTTTTAAAAGTTGTTGGTAACCATAACTGGAAATTCTCAGTATAGTCGCAAAAGAAATAACCAATAATATTAAAATAAAAAACATATTGGACAAATCACGAAGTGCTATCCAACCCAATGTCACGCCTGCTTCATGAGTAAAACCATTGTAACTAGCCACAAGTTTCAAAAGTTCCAATTCCAATTCAAGAATCCAAACAAAAGGTTGCATAAAAAATGTCCAGATTACACCACCTACTAGCTGTATAACAGCCTCTACAAGTGCCAAAGATTTCATGGGAGCCAAAGAAAACAAACTCAAGGCAAGTACAAAATATTGCCATCTGATAGCTAGTTTATGTTTTTTAAACTTCATATTTATATAAGTTATTTAAAAACTATTTTTTAAATTTATTCATCATAGACAACTATCCAGCCATTGAATGGCATGACTCGATACCAATACCAATTGTCCATCACTGTAATACTAGGTTGATAACATGAAGCATTTGGTATATTTGGTTTGAGTGGTGTACCAGGAGCTCCTCCAGCAGCACCATTGCAATCATGTTGTCTGCTAGCATCATAGGTATAGTCATGATAAAATATTTTATAACCTGGACGACAAGCATCTTCTGTGCCAGCAAAACCCATTTTCTGAATTTCTTTGCCAATGGTTGTTGGATTGGCATCTCCTGGAGCATCTTTTTCAGGATTACAATATTCAGCTGGTAAAGAATTTTGATATTTACCTGGATTTGGAAGATTGTTGTCAATATCATCCCCCCAATTGGCCGTAATACTGTAAACTGGCATATGATCTGGATGGGCATGATAAAAGAATTTAACATTTACAAACAATGAGCCATCAAGACCAGTCAAAGTAGCACCTACAGTATTGACATCATTTACCGTGATACCTTCTTTTACGCCTACTACATTACCAGCGGCATCTACTGTTTCACATAATGAATCACCACAGGTAGCCAAAATACGTGGTCTATAATCTGGACCAGCATAAGGATTGGAATGATTACCAGCATTTAACTCAGGGGCATCAAGATATTGATAAGTACTAGAAGCGGCTATCCATTCAAAATTGTAAACTCTAAAAAATATACCTTTCATTTCCAATTGAGCAGCATTTAAAGCCTCGTCCAAAGTATTTACCAATGGATCGTAATTTCCAAAAAAAGTACCAGCAGTAATATTATCATTACTTACTTTATAGTAAGGTACCCTAGTAGCCACCACTCTATTTTTAATAAAAGTATCTAAACCAGCACCAAAATGTGAAAAATTGGCTGGATAACCGGAATCACTTGGATAACCAGTCAAACCAGATATCTGATTATACAACACTTCATCATCTATAGCATTTGGGTTGGAAGCGATATAACCATTTGTTGAATTCCAATACCAAGAAGACCAAGGTGGCACTACAACTCTTTTGCCATCTTCTTTGTTTCTCCACCAAATATCAGTACGTAAAGCTGATTTCAATCCTTCACTGTCTAGCTGAGTAACTACACGACACTGTTGATAACAATCTAGAGAATTAATAACATCACAATTAATCCCTATGCTTATACTAGCATGTGTTATTGGAGAATCTACTAAACTACAAGATTTACAAAATTTTTCTAAACCAGCTTCATCAACCTCCGTACCCCCTCCAAATGATCGTCTTGTAAAATTATCTTCATTATCAGTAAGGCACTTATCATAGACACTGGCATCATATATCCCCGCTGGTCCAAATGTATCATTGATATCACCAGCAACTATCCTAGCTGTAGCTGGATCATCATCATGATCTTTGTTACTAAAACAAGCTATTGATTCAGCATACATTGCTTGACTAGATATATAACCATATAGATTAATTGGATCGTCTATATACTGAAAACAATTATCGTAAAGACTACAAAAATGTGATTCATTTTGATTGCTAATAGTCAAACTTTCTATACAATCTACAAATAAACAATCGTTAACATTTTCGCTTGCCTGACATGTGGCTAAAGCAAAACCATTGGCTGCTGTAGCACTTGGATAGGAAGCTAAAATGCCAGAGTAAGTAGGTGATAAATTATCATCCTGCAAACAACCACGACCATGATTGTAATCAAAGACAGAAACATTTATAAATTTGCAATCATCAGCACAACTACCTACATAACTTGGCTCTACTGGCTCAAATGTTTGTGGACCACTATTTAAATCAACATAATAATTTTGACGGTACGGGTTATAATATGCTACTGTGTGTCTCCACTTATGCGTACCACACCAACCTCCCTTTTTACAATATTGATAAACAAGATGACCGTCATCATAAGCTATTGGTGCCGGACAATTACCACAGTCACTACTTGTAAGTCGCACTGTTGCATCTGGGATATTGACAAAAGCCGAACCACCGCTAGCTCCACTTGGTGCAACACCATCATCAAAATAAAAACGATGGATACCTGGACTAGCCAAATGCGTAGTATCAAACATAGTGTCAATTATACCTACAAAATCCAATGTTGTTGGATAAACATTATTAAAATATGAAAATCTATCAAATTTTGAACCATAACCTTCGTAGGGAGTCAAAATAAGATCTCTACCAACATTATTATCAGCGGCTGCCCAGATTGAAAAATCTTTGTCTTTTTCTATCCAAGTTCCTTCATCTAATAAATCACTATAATTAGCTGCTACTTCAAGATTTATTTTAGAGCCAGCCGGGACTCTCATCAAAAGATTACACTGTCCTTCTTCGCTAGCTCGGTCAAAACGACCACAATAGTATCTATCTTTAGTAGTTACATATGGTTCGGATACTGCACAAAACAAAGCATCATATCCAGATGGTTCAAAATAACCAGCGGCTCTATAATTGTCATAAAGACTAGCTGTTCCTTGAATTTTTTGAGCTGGATACCATTGGTTACAATAATATGAACTTTCTATATCTTTTACTACTGACCGGCTAAGATCATGTTCCAAACAAATACCTGGCCAATTTTGATAGGTTATTTCTTCAGTTTTAAGGGCACAAAAACCATCATTTCTAGAGGTATTATCTGGATTTCTAGAATCACAATCTGAATTTTCTTCACAAAAATTTGGATCCAATTTTTCCTGAGTATTAGGATCAACTCCAATAAGTTTTCCTGAAGTACAAATACCTTTTGGTATAGCATCACTATCTATATTGGCTGGATAATAGAAAGTTTTTTGACCAGCCCCATAAGTGACTTTTTTAAAGGAGTCTTCACAAGAATTTGGATTATCTAGGTCACTATTACAAATATTACCTTGATCATATTTGGATAATCTTTGTATGCCATCTGGCTCTATAGCAGCTGGAAAAGGTGCGTCAGCTACAGAATAAGCTCTGGTCTCTAAAGCAAAAGTACTGGTAGTATTTTCATTGACTTTTGGGCTAACCCAACAAACTCGCTGTTGACATTCCCCCCTGAAAGTATAGGCTCCTTCTGTATTGATAACAGCTGTACAAGATTGACCATCTAAAGAATTTCCAAACTCGTCAACACAAGCTTCATAATAACTACCCTCGTTGTCGGCACTATCAGTAACATCATAAACCAAGCGCTTGCCTTCTTTACCAGCTTCTCCAAAATCATAAACCAACAGATCACTAACTGGTAAAGTGTTTGGGATTGAATAACCAGTATACTCTTTGTCGCTCCAAGAAATATGATTTTTTAAACCTGTATCACGAGATTGATATTTTTCAATAGTAAGAGCTTCTATGTCTTCGTCATAAGATCCCCATTTTTTACATTTGGTAGTATTGCTGTCTGGATTATACTGAAATTCTAAACAAGTATCCAAATCATCACAAATTATTTTGTAATTACCGTCAGCATCTTTAACGGCCGTTGAAGATTTACAAGCCAACCACTCAGAACATTGTCTGTCTTTGTTTACTTTTATCAGTCTGTTGGCATTTAAATTGCAAGTAGGATCAAAACTAGGATCACAAGTCACTGGACTATTGGCTTTGTTGTCTACTTCTACATTTTCATAAGTTTCATCTGCATCATACACAGTGCCAACTTGACTATGCTCTCCGTTCCAATTGTTGGCATCATAAAACAACACACAACCATTTTGCCTATCTACTAGACCATTACAAGATGTTTCGTCAATATTATCTTTGTCATAATAGTAATAATCTTTACAATATGCTGTCCATGACCAACCAGCATTAGTACAATCTCGTTCATTGTTAAATATATCTGACGCACAATAACCATCACGACTAGGGAAAACCCAAGTCTGTCCTGGATTGGCCTGACAATTTACTTGATTTACGGAAATTTTATTTTTGGATATATTATCAATACAAAAACCATCATAATCTATAAAATCTATATTTCTTCCCTTTGGATCACAGCCTATTGGATCAACTGGATCTTTAAATGAAGTACACAAATCTTCACTAGCTGGACATTGAGCTGCTTTTAAATAATTGTTCCAATAAGGAGTGGTCCAAGTATAAGCGGCATTGGCCTCACAATCCGCTTGGTTTTCAAATACTTGATTTTGACTTACATTTTCTATACATATATTGGTTGATTCGCAATCATCTTTGGTAAACAAAGGTAGTTGTATAGGATTTGTAGCTGAAACACTACAATAATCTCTAGGCAATATCAATTCTTCTACATCATACAAACCGTCACCATTGCTATCAGGATTATTGTCTGTATCTATACAACCAAGCGGTATCTCGTCACCCAAAGAAGTGGTTTTGAACCAGCCTGATAATAGACTATTGCCATCTACCAAAACATTTTGTTGATAAGTACACGTATTTAATCCTGGATCTTTGAGATAAAAAATACCTTTGGCTGTGTTGTATTCAGAACAACCCAGACCCTCTGAACTACACAATATAGCACTATATTTATCTGGGTCATTTATTTTATAAACTGTATCAAATTTTGTATTATCCAATCTATCTGGTAAACCAAGCTCTGTACAACCCTTGAGATCTTTGGAACAATAATTGTTTGGATCTGGTACTAGATAAGTAAGGCTATCAGCAGCTACAATAGTCTCTGCATAGTCACCAGCATTAAATGTTTCGGCAAAAGGATTGCTAGAATTGTGTGTATCTATAGCTGGCATACAACCAATCACTTCTTCTCGACACAAATGATCAAAAGATTTCAAATCAAAGTCTTGACCATTCAAATCTCGATATGACTGACAACCCAAGTGATAACCAGTATAAGGAGTATCACAAGACAATGGTGTATTCCAAGAATTTCTAATAACAGAGAAATTATTGGCTACTTCCTTGATTATAAAATTGTCTATATACAATCCCTGATCAGGCAAAGGAGAACTGGTATCAAGTTGAAATTCTAATTGATTAATCTTGCCTATAACTAATGAATCTAGATTATCTAAATAAGTAGAAGTTTTATAATAATGCCAACGACCTGGCTCAATATTTTGAAAAGTACTATCTATAGCTGGATCAACAAAAGCTTTTATGAGTGTGTGTCCCTCTGTATCACTACCCCATAAGTTTAAAGAAAAAGTATCAACCACCGCATCACTCTTCATCCACCAACTTATGGTATATTCTTTATTATTTTGTAATAACACATCCAACACATCTCTGACAAACAAACGTCCTGTTTCGGCTCGCAAAGAATGTCCGTTGTTATTTAAAGACTCGTTGGACAAATCTAGGCTACCAGCCCCCGCTGGACGCCAAGGAGAGTAAGTGCCATTTTCAAAATTATCACTTAAGACCAAGCGCACATTATTGGCATTATTGCCATTATAGGCACTGCAACCATTGTTGGCTTCGGCACAATGTATACTTTCTTCTGGTACTGCTTTATATATTTGATCAGTAGCTGTCCGACGATAATCATGACAATTGTCTGTAGCAAAAATCACTCTATCTTGGAATCTATAATGAGCATCACCATCCACATCAAAAAATTCTCTACAATTTGGATCATTTTCAGGATCATCACTAATATCTGCTGTATCTGCTCCACAAGCCGCTACTTCATGCTCTTCACTAATACCATTGTCTGTAAAAGCTACATCCAAACAAGTACTACCAGCCGTATTCATATTGGTACATGGCGCATCACTTAAATTACTACTGAGTGAATACCAAGTTTTGATTTGATAGCCAGCTACTTCTGTACCTTCCCAAGTATAGTAAACCGTGCCCAAAGATTCCTCTACGCATTGTCTGAGATAAGTAAAATATTCTTTACCTTCTCCGCCCTGAGCCACCACATCAAGATTGGTAAATTCTTCACAGCCCACTTCTTGAACAGGACATTGTGTAGCAGTATCATTTATAAAATTATAATATTTAGCTGAATTGTTGCCTTCTATAATATCAAAAATATTTAGCTGTTCGGCAAAAGTATCATAGCCCACGCATTCAGCTGGACATAAGTCACCTTGGGTGATGACTGCTGGAATCATTGGGTCGCCATTGTCTGGAAGATATCCCTGACAGCCGACTTCATCAGCTGAGCACATCACTTTGCCACTATCCATATATATTTTTGCTCCTTGACCATAATCAGAATAATCACTAAGAGTCGTATCATCTAAAGAAGCTATCACCTCTAACTTGAGATTATCAAACCAGTTTGCCGCTGTAAGAGAATTATTGCTAAGAACCGCTACTTTGCCAAAAGCAGCTCTACCATTGGTCATAAATGTACAAGACCTTCTTTCCATATCAATGCTAGCTGGAAAGAAATTGGCTATAGCTACCATATTGGGATTTCCGCCTGAAGTTAAATCACAAGTACCGGCAGTAGCAGCTGCCTGGGAAGTGGTATTGGCACAGTTGCCATTATCATCACACATTTGTAAGGCTATACGAGCCTCATCATTTCTAGTATCGTCATATTGAGCCGCCTCACCAGACAACCTATACATAGTATTTGGTCGTAAAGTCACCTGTATATCCACTGCCTCTCTAGTTGGATAACCCTGGGCAGCAGTACCAAAAGAATAACCATTGGGTAGCCTATTACCATCATAATCCAAAGGCACATTATTTATATTATTAGCTCCCGTCGGATCATCAATACCATCTCCCTTCCAACCATCGGGAAAATTGTCTCCATTTAAATCATCAAAACTACCATTGGGTATTAGATTGGCTCCTGTATTGGGTGCTAAAACAATATATTCCGAGCAACCAGCAGCATCAGCTTTACAATCTACGGCTTGATTGTTTAAAAATAAATCATTGACATCGTTGGCTATCTCTCCCAAAATCCAATCTCCAGTTCCATCCTTATCTCGAGAATAACGACTACAACCAGCTTGATTGGCACTACAATATTCTAAAGTATCTTGAATATAAGAATTGTTGCCAAAATCTTTATTGACAAAAGTAAGACAACCAGCATATATCTCACCAGCTGCACAAGCTTGATCTGAAAAATTCCAAGTATTTTCACTACGAGTACAATAATTAAACTGATCATCCAAACAATTACCCTCAGCATCTTCAATTAAACATATTTTTGGATCAGCACAATATTTTTGACGAGTACTGCTATCTGGTGATTCCAACAACGAAGAAAAAGCATAGGCTTCACAGCGTACATCTGGTGCTTTTAAGACCCAATTTGGATCCACCAAATGATAAAATGGATTATGATCATTACCATCTACAGCAAAAGAGGCTGAACGATCAAAATCACAATTTGATTCACTTTCCTCAAAACAATCAATAGCTTGTTGCAAACTCACTGGTGCTCTGAGTGCCGCCAACTCCCAGCCAACTGGAATAATATTGGCTTTTCTTAATTTGACCAAATTAGAATAGCAAAGCCCATCTCGATAACATTTATCAACTGTATGATTAATGGCATCATTGGCATTTACAAATTTTGTATCACCCTTGATCATGCCTTTATCAATGGCTTGCTGAATAGTTATTTTACTATTTACGGCTTGTAAAAAAGCTGGACTCATCACACAATTTTCTGGACCTCTAAACTCATTTGTACAAATAGCAAAATCATTGATATAATCAAAATCTTCTATTGATTCAACACTAACTGTTTTAAAACCTTTAAAAATGTCTTTGCCTCTTGGTTGTCGAGTATCAGAACCACCTCTTAATTTATCCAGTAAAGTAGCTCTAGTATTTTGATAAAGATCATCATCCTCGCCATTGCCAAATAAAGACCACATACCTTTCTTGATCCAACCACTCATCAGCTTGGAAGTAAAAGTATTGACAAATCTATTACCAGCGTCTTTTAAAATTTGAGATAAATTTTTTTGCGTAGCCGCTTCTCTGGCTGCTATTTTTTTGTCTTCTTCTGCTTTGGTAGCATTGGTAAATAAATCTCTAGCCAAACCATAAGTGACTACACAATGAGTAATGACTTCTTCTGAAACAGTAGTTTTTTTATCTTTAAAACCTTGACATTCTGCAGCCGAAATTTGTTCAATTTGCAAAGCTACTTGTTTTCTACGATTTATTTCAGCGGCCAATTCCATAGCTATACCCACATCTGAGCCTTTTTTGGAGACTATACCATCAAAAAAATCAGATGTACTAGTAACACCACTTCTTCTGGTATCCAGTTGAAATTTTACAATATTGGCTTGCATAGTATCTCCAAAGTCTACCCAGTTTTTTCTCAAAGTACTCCAAGTACATTTTGATGCAGCTGTCTTTTTTGGTGGAGCATCTTCATCAAGTAAATTTAAAGTCAAAGAAAGTTTCAATTCTACTGAAGGATCACAAAGATCAATGCCTAGTTGATCAAAACCCTTACTGGTTAAATCACCAACAAATTCACCCAAAGCTTTGTCGCCAGCATTCTCCAAAGTCTTTTTTAAAGACACTGTTCTAAACATAGGTTTGCCACCAGTGGCACCAGCAGCCAATTCACTAGCTACATCATAAGCCAAATTATCTAAATATTGATCAATAGCTTTTTTGGAAAGTTGGTCTGAGATTGATTCTTTAGTAACTTCATAAACATCCTTAATTCTTTCCCAGATAAATTTTACTACTGTTGTTGGACCTCCAATAATATCAGAAAAAGCATTGGCTGGCCGTGGAACAAATATTGCTCCAAAAACAAAAACGGCTAGGCAAAGGGTAAAAATAACTTTTTTGTAATTAGTCATATGATATATTAGCTTTTTATTGTTTTGTTAAGTCTTCAGCAACCATCATCAATTCTTCATCTGACATAGCATTTATTTCTGCCGTATCAATGCCTGGTAATAATAATAAAAACTCTCTAATTTGATCTGGAGTAGTGCTAGCATTTAGCTGAGTATTATCCAAAATAGCACTCTCATCTACTATTCTAAAAATAGTCAAAAGATCTTGATCACTTAAAGCATCTAAGTCTTCTTTTGCCATACCATTGGCTTCCAAAAACTTCCTAAATTCTACCACGGCTGCTTGTTGAATAGTGAGGTTAGGATCAAGAGTAATATCTTCAATAATACTAGATAATTTTGTATTGGGAGTGATAAGCCTTAATAAATTACATGACTCACCAATGGGACAAATAGGATCTTCGCCTAGGCCCACTTCTTCAGCATCTGTAAAACCATCACTATCTGTATCTGGCAAAAATATACTAGTATAATATTGATAAATTTCTTGATAATCTGTAAGACCATCTTGATCTGTGTCACTCTCTTTTAGTTGAGCAATAGTCCTAGCCACTTGTTCTTCTGTATCCAATTGATTTTGTAAAAACTCAGGCACTTCATATTTTAAGGGATCAAATATATTACTATAAAATCTAAATCCAGCTAAAACCAATATAAACATCCCCAAAATTAAAAAAGACCAAAATTTTATGTAGCGATGGCTTTGTGAATTTTTATAATCATCATTAGCTATATAATTATGACTAACTAGAGCATCTTGCTCTAGTGTTTCCAAATCATTATTTTTATCAAATTTTTCAATCATTGAGTTTATTAATGTGTATATATTATAACACAAAATTATAAAATACCCAAAGGATAAAAAATCCTGATCAGCTTATATTCAATAATTTTTATAAATACTTTGCTATAGCCAACCAATCGTCTATTTTCAACTTTTCAGCCCTAATATTGGTATCTAAACCTATTTTATCAAAAACTATTTTCAACTTTTCTTTATTTATAGTCTGATCACTAAGTAAATTATTAAAAAGTTTTTTGCGCTTATAGGCAAAACCTCTTTTGACAATCTGCCAAGTCTTTTTTTCATCCTCATCATAATCCCAAGCGTGTATATCATAAATATATAATATTGCTGAATCTACTTTTGGCTGAGGATAAAAATTTTCTTTGCTGACCAAACTAGCCAATTTACTTTTAGCATAAAAAGCTACCGACAAAGATAATAGACTTTGTTTTTTATTGTCCACTACTCTTTGAGCTACTTCCTTTTGTATCATTAAAGTCATGCTCAATGGCTTTTTGTCAGCCACTACAAATTTTTGCACAAATTTGCCAGTCAAATAATACGGAATATTGGCCACTATTTTATAATCATCAACACCATAGCTATTTAAAATTTCTCGCCATTGTACGCCAGTCAAAGACAAGATATCTTGCCAAATAATTTTTAAATTTTTATTTAACTTTACTAATGTATTCAATATTTCTTGTAAATTTTTATCAATCTCCAAAGCTACTACCTGTTTGCTAGTAGCTACCAATCTTTGTGTCAAAGCTCCTAGACCTGGACCAACTTCTAAAATCAAATCGTGCTTATCAATTTTTGCTGTCGCAATAATATCATCCAATACTTCGTCTGAAATCAAAAAATTTTGTCCTCGTATTTTATTGGGGCTTAAATTATATTTTTTCAACAAAAATTTTAATTCATCTATTTTCATAATCTACAGCAACATATAGAGCAAAGTCATAGCTCCACCTAGTATAAAAGTTATCTTAAAAGCCAAGGCTTCATCAGCAATAAATAAAGTCAGAGCATAAACAGCTATTATAGCCAATATTTTACCCACCACCAAAGACATTTCAAAAAATAAAACCCTGCTCATCACCACTCTTTTATGACTAGCTTCTTGTTCTTTGGCTTTTTCATAAGCCAAGGCAACTAATGGTACTGATATTACATTTTTACCCAATCTAGAAAGAGTATCAACAAAAAATACACCAGCGATATTGACAATAAAAATTCTAAAAAACCAAGCCAACGCATAAATGTATGCCCCTAAAGACAAAATTTTTCTTTTATTTTTTGAATCCGTCAATTTGCCAATATAAAAAATTACCAAAGTGGTAATAAATGTAGCCAAAGTAACAACTAATCCCAAATCAAAAATGTTTGATATAACAATAGAAATAAATACCGGCCAGATTATCATCACTATCAACTCTTCACCAAAACCAATATAACCCAAAAGGCTTTGACGATTTTCTTTGTTAAAAAGATCTTGATAAGCCTCTTTATAAGAAAAACCACTGGGTGTAAATTTTTCTCTGGTCATAAGAGTTGGTATATTTGAAGCCAAAAATATAATAGAGGCAATTGTAAATAATGCTCCATAACCCCATTCCAAAATAATAAAACCAGCCAAAACTGGCCCCATAATAAAAACCAAAGAGGTTGCTACATTCATAGTGGAGATCTCTCTGCCATCCTCTTTTTGATCAGAAAATCTAGCAAAATTGGCATGATAGGCTGGCCAGTAAAACATTTTTTGAACAGCAAAAATAAGTGGAGTAATATAAAATAAAATTGGATAATCAACAATAAAAAATAAAGCGATATAAAAAAATATAAAAAATACAGAGCCAACAAATATGCCCAGCTCATAGCCAAAATAGCGAGCAAACTTGGCACCTAAAGGTACAATAAAAAAATATAAGCCATAAACAATAAAATAAAACAACATCAGCTCATGTAGTTTGTAGCCAATCTGATAAAGATAAATCGGTTCAAAAATTGTTACTAGTGCTAAAGCTAAATTTATCAAAGTAGTAGAGATAAACAATTCTTTGACTTGACGCCTCATATGTTGAGGTAAAAAGCTTTTGACAAAATGTAACATAAATATTATTTTTTAATCTTTAATTTAATCTAAAGATATTTTTATATCACCTTGACGAAGAATCTCACCTTTATCATCCACAAATTTTATAATGGTCGAAGCATTTCTTCTGGGCAATCTACCAGCATTGATAAACAAATCTGGTTGTATTTTTGAATCTTTTAATTGTTTATAAATTTCTGCTGCTGTATAACAACTAGGATTGTTTGATATATTGGCTGAAGTAGCCACTATTGGCTTGGCAAAATTTGTCACCAAATCCATAGCAAATACATGATCTGAAACTCTAAGCGCTAGATAATCATCACCATGCTCTTGTATTTTATAATATTTGTATGGCAAAACCAAAGTAAGTGGTCCTGGCCAATAATGTGAAGCTAGGCGTTTTGCTTTTTCTGAAAACCTGACCAAAGAATTAGCTGTTATCATATCTGGTATGAGTACTGATAAAGGATTTTTTTTATTGCGTTTTTTTATTTTATAAATTTTATTACACGCTTTCTTGTCATAAAAATCACAACCCATACCATAAGAAGTTTCCGTAGGATAAATAATTATTCCTCCTCTATTTAAAACTTCCATCGCTTCTTGCAAAACCTTTATTTTATTATTTTTATTTAATTTTATTTCTTTCATAATATTATATAGCTCTAATTTTATTTTAACACTATAGAAATTATTTTATTTTTAATATGTATAAATTTTACAAGCTCTTTGCCTGCAAGGTGCTTGGCTACTTTACTTCTAGCTAATATTTCTTTTTTCAAATCATCTGATGGCTCAACATCAAAATCCAGTTCTATCTCATCACGAACTTTACCATTTATTTGAATACCAATCACTATTTTTTCATCTCTAGCCAAGTCTGAGTCATACTCTGGCCAAGCTTGTCTGGTCAAACTTTCTGGATTACCCAAAATTTGCCACATCTCTTCAGCTATATGTGGAGCAAAAGGAGATAATATTAATACAAACTTTTCAAAAACATCTTTGGCAATATTTTTTTGTTTATCTAAATGATTTATCAAAATCATCATCTGAGCAACAGCCGTATTAAAACGCATATTATCAATATCCTCTCCTACTTTTTTAATACTTTTATGAAGCAAGCTCTGACTGTCTTTATCAGCTGCTACTTCAGATACTTTGTCTTGTAAATCCCAAACTTTATTTAAAAATCTATACACACCACTAACCCCTTTATCATCCCAAGCAATAGACTGATCAAATGGTCCCATAAACATTTCATAGGTTCTGACTGTATCTGCTCCATATTTTTCCAAATAACTATCAGGATTTATGACATTGCCTTTTGACTTAGACATCTTGATACCACCCTCACCCAGTATCATACCTTGAGCTGTGCGTTTATAATATGGCTCATCACCAATATCTTTGTGACTAGGTACTACATTTATATCAGCCAAAAATTTGTATACAAATCTAGAATAAAGTAAATGCAAGGTAGTATGCTCCATACCACCGTTGTACCAATCAACTGGTAACCAGTAATCTGCTTTTTTTATAGCTATGAGTTCTTTATCATTATGTGGATCAATATAGCGCAAAAAATACCAATTTGATCCTGCCCAGTTAGGCATGACGTCTGTTTCTCTTTTGGCTGCTTGTCCGCATTTTGGACAAGTAGTATTGACCCATGCCGTTACTTTGGCTAGTGGTGACTCACCATTGTCACCGGGTTGAAAATCATCAATATTTGGTAAAGTGACTGGCAATTCATCTTCTGCAACTGGCAACCAGCCACACTCTTTACAATTTATCATTGGTATTGGCTCTCCCCAATAACGTTGACGAGAAAATATCCAATCGTGTAATTTATAATTTACAGTGGCCCTGCCCAGTTTATTACCTTCCAGCCATTTGACTATCTTTTTTTGAAAATCACTAACCAACAAACCATTATATTCTCCTGAGTTTATCATCTGACCTGTTTTGGTATCTGTATATGCCTCTTGACTAATATCGCCTCCACTGATTACTGCCCGTATCTCTATATTATATTTTTTGGCAAAAGCAAAATCACGCGTATCATGAGCCGGTACAGCCATAATAGAACCAGTACCATAATTCATCATAACATAGTCAGCTATAAACACTGGTATCTCTTCATTGTTTACTGGATTGACAGCTTTGATACCTTTGAGTTCTATACCAGTTTTGACTTTGTTTTCACCAGATCTTTCTATATCAGTTTTTTTGGCTGTAGCCTCTATATACTCTTTGACTTCTGTAATATTAAAAATATTTTTTGCCAATTCATTCAAAATTGGATGTTCTGGAGCAACAACCATAAAAGTGACTCCAAACAAAGTGTCTGGTCTAGTGGTAAATACTTTTAATGTCTGCGTACTATTTTTGATGACAAAATCAAGCTCAGCTCCCTGACTTTTTCCTATCCAATCGCTTTGTTGTTTTTTGATAGTGTCTAAAAAATTTATTTTGTCCAGCCCAGCAATCAAGCGATCAGCATAGTCCGTAATCTTCAATATCCATTGTTCTTTTTGTTTTTTGATTATTTCTCCTCCACACCTTTCACAAAAACCATTTATCACTTCTTCATTGGCCAAACCAATTTTACATGAAATACACCAGTTGATATTTTCACTAGCTTTGTAAGCCAGACCTTTTTTAAACATTTGAATAAATATCCATTGTGTCCATTTATAATATTTTGGATCTGTGGTTTCTACAAACCTAGACCAATCAAAAGAAAAACCAGTACCTTTGAGTTGTCTGACAAAGTTGTCTATATTTTTACGAGTAGTAATTTGTGGATGAGTATTTGTTTTGATAGCATAATTTTCTGCTGGAAGACCAAAGGCATCCATACCCATTGGAAATAAAGTATTAAAACCTTCCATTCTTTTCTTACGACAAATAATATCCATGGCCGTATAAGACCGCAAATGACCCGTGTGCAAACCTTCTCCAGATGGATAAGGAAATTCTACTAGCCCATAAAATTTTTTGTTCTTAGTATCATCCTGAGCAGCAAAACTATGCTTATCTTCCCAATACTTTTGCCACTTTTTTTCTATTTTATTTGCCTGATATTTCATATTTATTTTACAATTTGTAATGAAATTTTATCATTTACTAGCCAAAAAATCAAACAAACAATATTGGCAAATATTGATCTTGACTGTTAAAATATGTTCTGATATGTTATTATTTCTATTATAAAAAATACTTAAATATTAAGTACAACTATATTTCACTTTTTATTAAAAAAATACTGAATAAATTAGCTATCCGTTCCATAGACGGACTTATTTATTTATACAAAAAATCTCTAATATTAGCACATTTTTTTGGTATTGCACTACTTTGGGTAGGTAAATATACAGTTTTACCAAGTATATTATTTGTCTATAAAAATATACTAAAATCTAAAATAAAACTAAAAAATATCAGATTATCTGATATGAATTATATAATACTTATTAAAAAATATTTACCAAGTGCTATTATAATAATTATTATTATAGTCGTTACTACCAATAATATATTTGCCCAAAACTATAGTGCCGATGAATATGCTACTCGTACTCTTCTGTCAAATATAATACCAAAAAGTGAAGATGAGGTTGGTTGGAGTGAATTGATAGAAGAAACTGGCCCAGCTACCAATCAGGCTCCTATGGCCAATTATCTAGACGATCAAGGCACTTTACAACAATTGGTAGTAAATACTCCTTTTGCAGAAACAGAAAATATCTATGCTGATACATCGCCAGACTCATCTAGCTTAGTATTGTTAAGTCCTGAAGACACAGGTTCTGATACACCAGTAGAAATATCCAGAACCAAGCTAGTAGAATACACTATTCAACCAGGTGATGTCATAGGTGCTATTGCTGAAAAATTTGGTGTTTCGGCCAATACAATTCTTTGGGAAAATAACTTAACTTGGAATAGTACTATCAGACCAGGACAAAAAATAAATATCTTACAAGACTCTGGTATAAGTCACAAGGTGGTATCGGGTGATACAATACTAGCCATTGCCAAAAAATATCAAGCCGATGCCGAAAATATTGTGGCTGCCAACAAACTAGCTGATTCCTCTGATATTAGCATTGGTGAATTGTTATTTATCCCCGATGGTGTGCGCCCTACTAGAGTAGTATCCTCATATACTCCTCCATCTGCCAGCAACTTTGATGATGTGCCATCATCAGCTAGTGTAGACAGTGGCAGTAAATTACTATGGCCAGTACTCAGTCATCGTATTACTCAATATTATACTTGGCGTCATTCTGGTTTGGATATTGGTGATAAAACTGGCAACCCTATTTATGCTGCAGAAGCTGGTAAAGTAGAAAAGGCTGGTTGGAATAGCGGTGGTTATGGAAATTATGTAATCATAAATCATGGTAATGGGCTACAAACTCTTTATGGCCATGCCAGCAAAGTGCTAGTATCAGCTGGCGACTCGGTATCTAGAGGCGAAACTATAGCCTTGGTGGGATCAACTGGCCGTTCAACTGGCCCACACTTACACTTGGAGGTCAAAGTCAATGGTGTTAGACAAAATCCTATAAACTACATTAAATAATTTGATTAAGATAAAACCGCCGCCCATAGCTTACGCGAAGAGCGGCGGTTTTAATTTTATAACTAATAAATCACTACCAACAACCACTAGCTTCATTAAACACTAAACTATCTGGGCACTGACAATTATTATTTGACCAAGTACCTCCAGTAAACTCACAAATTTCTTGTGGATTAACCTCCCAATCAGATGGCTTATAAAGAGTATCTAAGTTTAATTGACCCTCGCCAATTGGATTATAACCACTTAATACTTCCTGCCCATCTAAGTAAGTATCCCCATCGCTATCGGGATTATTAATATCAGTACCATAAAAACTCTCATACATATCGGATAAACCATCTTGATCTGTGTCTAATTCCGTATCCATATTAGCATCTAATAAAGTATCATTGTTCATTTGCTCAGCATTCATTAAAATATCACTAATATTTTCAATATTTTGTACCTTATCTGGTTTATTTATATCATAATAATCAATAGCTTTAATAAGCTGCTTTATATTGCCGTTTATAACAACAGAGCTTGAATCATCACCCAATATCAAATCATTAATATGAATTTCAAAACCTTGAATATTTTTGGTTTTAGAATTTATCAAAACTATAAAATCTAAACTTTCAAACATTTTTTTAAATTTGACAAAATCTTCTGGTTTTTCTGTCTTCATTTTTTCAAAGCCCTCCATATATTCTTTTCTATAATCTACATAAACAGGAGAATTTTTATCTACTTCTAGTATTGTTTCGTAAGTATTGGCAATATGATCAATAAATAATTTTACTAGCGTATCTATTTTTTCCTCTTTAACGTTTAATTGAATTTTTCTAAAACCATTGGCATCCTTTTTTAAATCTGTAACAATAAAAACCTTTTCTTCTTTCAATTTATCTAAAAAATTATTAACTTGTATATTTATTTTAGCCAAATTATCTTTATTTATAGTTACATTATAATTAATATCTGCATCTTTATAAATATTATCTATATTCATCTCCAACCAAGTATCACCAAAATCTGGTATTGGTACAAATCCTCCTAATAATTCCGACAATGTGCCAGAATCAATCAAAAAATATAACTTATCATCAACTTTTTTTATTTTTGTTCCAATGTTTAAATCAAAACTTTCTGTCTTTGATGCCAAGTTTATATCTGATTCAAAATTTGAGCCTATATTTTTTTGCTGACTAGTTATATTTAAATTAAATTTCTGACCACCAAAAAACATGGCATAGAGACCTTCTTGTTTGTTATCTATAAAATTTATATCCAAAAATACACTAGCGTCATTTTGATAATTTTCTATATTTTCTAAACCCCAATCCCACTTGGCTTGTTTGAGTAGCATCAAAGCTTGTCCTTTGGCATAATACCACCAACCACCAACACCAATAATAATAAGCAATACAACTGCCAAGACAATAAAAAATATACGCTTATTAGAACGTCCAGCTTTGGGATTTTGACTAGTCATCCTATCCTGTAAACCAGCTGGAGACACTACATTAAAAGTCGGATTGACTGGTACATAAGTTTTATTAATTTGATTATTATTTTCCAAATTTTCCATAAAATTATCCTCTATTAATTAGATAAATTATATAAATAATATAAGTTCCCACCATGGTCATGCCTTGCCATTTCTGCAAAACATTTTTTTTACCAATAAACATAAAAATAAATAATAACATCATGGCAATAATCATAAAATAAATGTCAAAATTTAAGACTGGCGAAAAATCAATCGGACGAATAATAGCGCTAACTCCCAAAATATAAAAAATATTAAAAATGTTGGAACCCACCACATTACCAATAGCAATATCAGCCTTGTGTTTGTAAGCAGCCATAGCACTAGCTGCCAACTCAGGCAAAGATGTACCAACAGCTACAATAGTCAAACCAATAAGTGATTCACTCATACCAAATTTATAAGCTATTTTAATAGCTCCATCAACTATCCATTGGCCACCCAAAGTCAAAGCTACTATGCCAGCTAAGACCATAAGTATAGATTTCCAAGTGCTATATTCTTGTATATCATCTGATTCACCTTCTACTTTGGTAAGGCCAAAAGTATAATACAAAAATATAATAAAAAAGGCCAAAAGAATGCTACCGTCTATTCTGGTCAAGGCAGAAAAATCAAAACCGTCTATCATCATATCATTGACCAAAAACCACAAAACAAAACTAGCCAAAAGATTTAATGGGATTTCTTTGCTAACTGTGCCTTTTTTTACTGCCAATGGGAAAATAATCGTAGCTACTCCCAAAATAAGCAAAACATTGGCAATATTTGAACCAACGATATTACCAATAGCCAAATCTCCACTACCTTTAAAAGAAGCAAACAAATTTACCACCAGTTCTGGAGCAGAAGTACCAAAAGCCACAATAGTCAGACCAATCATCAGATTGGACATCTTAAATCTTTTGGCTATTGAAGATGCACCATCTACTAGCCAATCAGCACCTTTGATCAGAAAATAAAATCCAGCAATAAATAATGTATAAGTAAGCATAAATATTTTTATTATGAATATATTTTAGCATAAATTAGACAAAATAAAAAACATCCAGCCTCTTGTGAGAGACTGGATGATATATATAAGTGGTTACGCTTCTATCGGTTCCACTTTAGTGGAAATTTCTGCGTTAGCTTGTTTTGTGACAGCCTTTTCAAATAAGATTGCTCCTATTACCGTCACCAATATCACTGCTAAAAGAGACGCTGAGGCCATGGTTTCATCTAAAGCACGATTGGCCAAAGCGACAGCCACAAAGACTAGGCCAACTTCGCCACGAATAGACATGGCTAGACCCACAAGTTTTCCTTCTTGTTTGTCTTTAAAAAGATATTTAACGGCATATTTACCGAAAAAGGCCAGAATAGTGAACAATATTGCCCACAACCAAACCTTGATATCTATCAAAGCAGCTCTTGGCAACATAGTACCAATGCTGACCAAAAATCCTCCTACAAAAATGTGGATATAGCCTTCGATTTTGTTCCAAGCATCATGCTTGATTGCATTGTCAACTTTGGACAATACTACACCAATGCCGAAGGCACCGAGAACCGGCTCCAATCCCAAAAGAGCAGCCAATGATGCCCCAATCATAAGCATGCCAAAGAAAAATCTGGTAAAAACACCCGTACTGTGTTGGTTGTAGTTTTTGTTGAGATAAGTTGCTATCTTATCAGCCACACCCATATTCCATAACACATAAGTGCCTATCAAAAATACCAATACACCAATCCCCAACATGACATAAGGATTGAGCATACTTTCTTCAGCACCATGACTAGCTCCAGAAGCAGACATCTTGGCCAATATGGTCAAAATAATAACGCCGAGGATGTCGTCAATGACAGCTGCACCTACGATCTGATTACCCAGATTGGTTTCCAGCTTACCAACTTTCTTTAGAGCCTCTACCGAAAGACCCACTGAAGTAGCGGTAAATATACCTCCCAAGAAAATAGCTGGCATCCATTCTAGGCCTATCCAATAGTGACCTAAGGCCGCAAAAGACACAAGCGGAATCAATACACCCAAAAAGGCCACAGCTGTAGCAATGACAATATTCTTTTTGAGCAACTCCATATCAAAATGAAGTCCAGCCTCAAACAGAATAAACAATACTCCTAGCAATCTAGCCAACTCAACACCTTCAGCGTCAGGTTGTAATACTGACAAAATAGCTGGTCCAGCAATAATACCCATGATAATGGTACCAGCCATTGGAGCTATACCCAAAGCCTTGGCCATCCGATCGCCATAGGTAGCAAAAAGTGCTAAAAAAGCGATGTCGATTAAAATAGGCATATAGTGACTGACATCATGATGGTGACTTTCAACTAAAGCCCCCCTCACAAAATACAAAAAGACTGCCATCACAGCTACTTCTAGGGTGAAAAAAATCAATCCCTTGATTCTTTTGTTCATATTGTTCTCCACATTTAAATTAATTAAGTAAATAACAAAAATCAGGAACAGTATACACTAACATTAGAAAAAAATCAAGACCTTTTTTCATAATCAAAAAACCTATTTAGTATCAAATAGGTTTTATTTTAAGTATTTTTAAATATTATTGAAGATTATTTTTATTTGGCATCACTGGTTTTGGTGTATATATTGAAACTGGCTGAGGCCATAAAAATAATATACCTATCAATATAGCTGGTCCAGCAATTATTAAATAAGCAAGCCAATCCACATCGCCCCAAGCCATTACTACATAAGCCAACCCGGCCAATATCCACAAAATACCACCGATTTTTTCCTGTACCCAAGAAATACCCAAAATTATTACTAATACCAAAGTTGGTAAAAGATGCATCAATAAACCAAGCCAAGAAAATTTGCCTAAATCAAAAACAAATAAAACAGTCAGCAGTATAAATAAAATTGCAAAGCCTCTAGATACCCAATAAATTGTTTTGTTCATATGTTTTTATATATTCTACTTATATAATATACTATTAAAATTATTTTGTATACTCCAACCCCCTGCTACCTTCTTTGGATTTTATGCCCTTAAGCGGTATGGTCACAAAAAAAGTACTGCCCTTGTGTTCTACCGATTTAAACCATATTTTACCATCAAATTGATCTATAATTGATTTTACTATATAAAGCCCCAAACCAGTGCCATCGGTTTCTCGTTCTTTAGCATTGTCGGCTCTAAATAATTTGGTAAATATCTTATTTTGCTGAGCTTTGGGAATACCAATGCCACTATCAGCTACCTCTATCTTTATGTTATTTTTATTTTTTTCAATACTAATACTGATCTGTCCTTTGACCGGAGTATATTTTAAAGCATTGGAAAGTAAATTTTGCCAAACTATACGCATCAACTTATCATCCAAATTTATCTTGGGTATATTTTTACCAATTTTTTTATTAACCTTTAATTGTTTTTTATTGAGCAATGGCTTGATTTCATTTAAAACACTTTCTACTTGATCAATCAAATTAGTTGGTTTGGGGTCAATAGCCAGTTTGCCTAGCTCAATTCTACTGACATTTAAAAGAGCGTTCACTAAATCAATCATCCTTTGATTACCATTATACACTTCAGACACAAATTCCTTCTGCTCTTTATTTAATTTACCCATTTCTCCAGATAAAAGCATTTCCGCATACCAATTGATAGTGGCCAGTGGTGTTCTCAACTGATGAGAAGCCAGAGACACAAACTCTGATTTGGCTCTGTCTATATTTTTTTCTTCGGTCATGTCCCTTTCAATACCCACAAAAAATTTCACATGCCCATGCTCATCTAAAATTGGGGAAATACTGCTCAAAGAGTCATAAGCCGTGCCATCTTTACGTTTATTTTTTAAATAACCAATAAAAACATTTTTATCTTTTTTAATAGTGTCCCACAGCTTATCATAAATATCTATAGACATAAGACCACCCCAATTCTTTTTGGTACCTACTTTTTTGCCCAAAACTTCTTTTAGAGAAAAACCAGTTATTTTCTCTACGGCCTTATTAGCATAAAGACAATTACCATTTTCATCAGTTATGACAATATGATCTGAAGCATTGTCTACAGCTAATTTAAATTTTTCTAAATCTTTGGCCAGATTATCAACTTTTATTTTTTCTGCTTCCACATCTTCTAAGATATTTAAAACCGCCGATTGCTTTTTATTTAACTCCTGATTTTTTATCCTAATTTCTTTGGTCTGCAGGGCAACTTTTTTATCTACCTCTGATCTAGATTGTTTAATGGTGGAAATCATTATATTAAAACTTTCAGCCAAATCTCTTAACTCATCTTTGGTTTCAATATATACTTTATTATCCAAATTACCTCCAGTTACTATATTAATACTTTCTTTTAGCTTATCGATTGGTTTGGATATAAATTTGCTAAGTAAAAGACTAAAAATTATGGTTATAATTAAAATTACTAAAATTATCAAGTATATATAAAACAAACCAGCTTGCGTGATATCATCTAAAATATGTTTATCCACCTTAGAAAACAAAACCCAATAATAATCCTGACCCTGGACTTTTGTGGTTTTACTAGTATAAACCTGATTTGAGCCAACACTACTTATGTCTTCTTTCCCACTCGGATATATAAATTGATAGCTAATATAACAATCCTCAATTGGACAAAAAAACTGATCAATCTGGTCATTGGGATTTTTTATTTTCTCATAAATACTCGGATAAACATTACTTAAATTATTTTCAGTTTTATCAAACATAAAACCCCACTCCATATTATCGTCGGGGTGACTCAAAAAATAACCTTCTTTATTGATCAGATAATTCTGCCGAAAATTATTTGGATTAGAATCTATTATATCCAATAATTGTCTAGCATCTATATTCGTAATGATAATACCCCTGATTTTTCCATCAACATCAAAAACCGGCGTGCTATATCTTATCACTGGCTTATAAGGGACTTCTACTGTCTCTTGCTCTATATTCAAATCTAGTGGCGAAACAAAGACCGTACCGCGTTGAGTAATAATGGCATCTTCAAAATAATATCTACCTTTTTTATTTTGCAACTTATCTTCTGAGACAGCAAAAATCTCTGTGCCACTATTATCAACTCGAACAATTTCTTGTCCAGTTTCGTCTATATATCTTATTTGATAATAAATTTTCCTTTGCTTAGAAAAATTTAAAAAGCTATCTTTTAAATTATTTTTGTATAAATCACTATTACCATCCTCCCGATTCAAAAGATTATTTAAACTAGATAATTGACTCAAAAATAAAATGTCCTCTCGCCCCAGTCTCAAAAAATATTCAATAGATTCTTTTTTAATTTCCAGATCCCTTAATTCTTCTTGCAAATATTCTGCTTCTAAAACCCGCGCTGTATTACTGTAAAAATAAGCTGAAATAGCCAAAATTGGGATTAGGGCTACCAAAATCATAGTAATGGTGATTTTATATCTGATATTAAAACTTTTCACTTCGAAGTCAAAAATACCCCATTTATAAATTATATAAAGAGTAATTATTAATAAAGATAAAATTCCTAAAAAGGCCAATCGAGGGAAATCTATATTTAAAATTGGAAATAAAATATTAGATATAGCCACTAATATAAAAACAAAAATCAGACCAGAAACAAAATATTTTAAAGCTATTTTTTCATCCAAATCTCTTGAGGTCATAATTTTTTTAATAACAAGAAATATTGAAAATAATAATATCACACCCATTAAAGCTCCCCAATAGACAAATCCCCCACCAACTATAAAATTGGAATCGCCGGTAAATCTAAGTGGCCTTAGATCACTAATTATATAGCTGGTAAATAATATTAAATAAGCTACTAAAAAGAATAATGGGTATGAAATGTAAATTAAAAATTTTGATAACTTTAAATCTACTTTTATAACAATTGTCCTAAATAATAAAGTAGCTAATAAAAATGAAGCAAAGACGCTCAATCGCCAAAAAAATAAATTTAAATTATTATTAAAAAAACCTTCTAGAGTAAAAAAATCAGCTGCAAACCAAAAAGCAGAAGTTGCAAAAGTAAACAAAACCGCCTGATCCAGTCTAGTTCTTTTTCTGTACCTAAATAAAGCTACAAAAAACCAAATAGTAGCTACAAAAGATAATAAATAAAGAATCGAGTATATAAAAAATATCATATCTTACTCTTTAATTTATTTTTCAGCTCGATCATTTTGAGTTCACGATTAATCATCAGTTTATTGATCCTTTCTAATTCCTTGACTTTATTCTTTAAATCTTCATTAATCTTTTTGTTAGTTGTGACATCCAAAATCATAATCAAATCTTCTGTATTATTACCAGCCTCATCTTTAATCGGTCTAGCCATGATCAAACCAACTTTTTTCTCTCCTGATTTGGAAATAAAATCTAGCTCATAGGGAGCGACATCTTTACCAGCCATACGGTAAGTAAAATTTTTAAGAGCTTTTGCTTTGCCAATTTTTGTTAAGTAGGGAAGCTGCAGTAAATTTTTACCTAAAACCTCTTCTTTTTTATACCCCAGCCAATCGTATAAACGATTGTTAACATCAATCAAGGTTCCCTTTTTATCTAAAATAACAATAGCTTCTGGCGATAACTCAAAAATCAACTTATATCTATTTTTATTTTCTTTTTTAAATAGCATATAAAAAATATTAATTTTTATTTAAAAATCGGCTACTTCTTGCCAAGAACTCAAAATAATCTGTGGTTTTATTTTGGTTACATCAATTTCCAGCTTACGCACCACTACTCCCACTGTAGAAGATGCTTGAATATTTCTGGTTTGTCCACCGGTATTGGTAACAAAATACCCGCAAGTCCCCAGACTAAAATTTAAACTACCATAGCCAACAAAAGGAAGAGAACCTTTCATCTGCTGCAAAGCCTCTTCGGCACAAGCATTGGTCAAGTGCCTAGCCTGATAAGATTGCTGTAAAAGCAAACTGTTTTTTGATAAATTGGCCCCCACTAAAAGCAAAGATGTAGCAATGGCTACCGCTATAGCACCCACTATTACCAAAACTAGCAAGATAGAATATCCTTGATCTTTATTATAACATATTTTATCAACTACTCTGAACATAAAATTATCTCAAGCTAACAGACGTATAAAAAGTCTTAGACCATTTAAATTCTGGTCGACTAGAATTACTTACATAATCCAAGGTAAATTCTACTCTAATAATCCCTGGCGTGTTGCTTTTTGAAAGATTAGTAAAATTAATGTTTGTAATCTCCACCGAAGAAGAATTTAAAACTACTGGCGAAGAGGCCCCTTCTGTAATATATAAATTACCCCCACTAAAACTAAAAATTGTCGGATTACTAGCTACTGTCGGCATCTGTAAAGAAAGATTGGAGCTACTCACCCCCGTGGCTGGAGAATCAATAGCCGAAGCGTTAACGACATATTGACTAATCAAATTTAAAATTTGTACACCCTGCTGTTCCACTTCAGTGATAGTTTTATTTTTTACCCGAGAAGCTATATGAAGCTGAAAAAAACCAGTTATCGCCAATAATATTAAAGAAGCCAAGCTAATATATATTATCAACTCTACCAATGTAAAACCCTTTTTATTTAAAATACTCATATAATGATATTACAAACAACAACAGGTGTCCGTGTTTGGGTTTATTGGGCAATATATATCACCCCCCGTTTCATAAATTTCATTGTTATTTAAACACTGCTGAGGATTCTGACGACAGGTTCCGGAAATATAATTAATGGAGACACAATACTCAGCACAATCTACAAATACTAGTGGTATTGACTCTGCCCAATTATTTAAATAAGTGGTTAAAGCTATTGTACCAACACGCTGTGGTGTTTGCTGCCAACTTACTTCGGCTATTACTTGCTTGCTATCAATAGATATAGTGCTAATAGTAAGTTCCCTAGTAAAAATGCCAACATTGTCAGAGCTGCCACTAAAGATCCACTCATTACTAGAAGTAGCCAAACCATAAGTACCATCTACTAAATTGGAAAAATTATTATCCCGAATATTTCTAGTAGCTTCTAGACCCTCGGCAGCCAAAAATATAGCCCTACTCCTATCACCAGACAAACGAGCCGCTTCTCGACCGTAAACTAAGCTACCGCCTAAAGCTGTTACTAACAAAACAAATAAAGCGCTGGATAGAATTACTTCAACCAAAGAAATACCTCGATTATCAGTAACTGATAATCCCTCGGCTATTGATGGTGATTGTTTTATTGGTATTGGCATTGATACTAAAATTAATTGTGCCCGTACTTTGAGGACTGGCTGAAAATTTAGCAAAAACTACTTCCGATAAACCAGAGATTTGTATAATATCACTGATATTATAGTTCTCATCATAATTAATGTCTCGAGACAAATAACTACTACCTTTAAAAAGAGTGATTTGTCCAGAAGATAAAAAAACTCCCCAACTACTATCACGGCTACTGGCCAATGATAAGAGATTGGCTCTTCTTAAAGCTTGGACTAATTCCATGGTAGCCAGCTCCAAATTATTAGAATTCTGAAATTTATTATAAGACGGTAAAGTAATGCCAGACAAAATACCAATAACGGCTATAACCAAAATCATTTCTAGTAATGTGAATCCAACGGTTTTTATATTTTTTAATCCTGACATATTAAATCAAAAATATCTAAAAACCATTTTTATCGGCATAATAAATTACTAAATTCTGACTACTATTAGATTGGTGTGACTCCTGTCTAGAAACACTTTCAGCATTATTAATATTGTCCATCAATGTATAAACGGGCAATATTATTCCAATAGCTATAGCCGCTACTCCCAGACCGACCAATATCAAAAGAATCGGTTCTATCATTACAGCGACATTCTTGGTAGTACCATCCATCTTGGATTCATAATTTTCTCCCAGCCTAATAAGTGTATCTGACAGCCGTCCAGATTGTTCTCCGGTCACAATAATTTGCTGAATAGGTGCTGGCATTATTTTTCTCATCTTTGGATACTCTTTAAAACTTTTTTGAAATGAGTTGCCGTCATCAATGCTCTTGTGTAAATAATTATAAAACTTTTTATATTTATTAGAGGTGGTAGAAGAAATCAATGAGTCCAAGGAATCATTGATGGACAAACCAGCCTCCAAAAGAGTACCTAAGATAAAACCAAAACGAGACAATTGTGCTTGTTTTATAAAATCCCTTATTACTGGCAGGTTGAATAATAAAACTTCACCGATAAATCTAGTTTTACGAAAGAAAAATATAAAATAAATTAAAACAAAAAATAATAATATAATTAAGGGAATAACATTAAAACTATTGGCACTAACAAAATTTCCAGCTTTAATAATCAGCCTAGTCATAAAGGGCAATTCTACATTAAGACTAGAAAAAACTGAAGATAATCTTGGCAGGACAAACCAAGATATAAAAATTCCGACTATAAAAGTAAAAAATAAAACAAAAACCGGATAAAGCATAGCCGAACGAACTTTGGAACGAAGTGCATCTTCTTTTTTTTGTTGAGAATTGATAATCTTTAGATTTTCCGCTAAACGACCAGATTTTTCGCCAATATCAACCAAAGAAATAATATAAGGTGAAAATAATTTTGTACTAGCCAAAGCTTTGGATAAATTAGCTCCGTTGTTTATATCCTCTGCTATACCATCGACCAAACGCTTCATAACCAAAGATTTTAGTTCTACTTTGATAGATTTGAGAGCATCTAAAACACTTATACCAGATGATAAAAGCATGGATAAATTTTCCACCAAATACTGTTTTTCTTCTTTTAAACCAAAACGATATAACCAGCTGACTCGTTTATAGCTAAGCTGCTGGTTACTTTTTTTTATGGAGTTTGAACTAATCATCTTCTAATAATTATTAAATGGAGAAACTCGCATCAATTCTTCCAAAGTGGTAACGCCATTTTTTATCTTATCCAAGCCATCTTCAAATAAAGATTGACTGCCTTGTTTTTTGGCCAAAGCCCATATTTTTTGTTTGGAAGGATTTTCTAATATCAAATCTTGTAGCTCGGGGGTGATTTTAATAATTTCATAAATAGCTGTCCGACCAGTATAACCAGTATAGCCACAGACACTACAACCCTTCCCTCGATAAATAGTACGAAGTTTGTCAATTGATGGTTGATCTAAATTTTTCATCAATTTTTGAATGACTTCATCATTTTTATCTACGCTAACTCGACATTTTTCACAAATACGCCGTACCAATCTTTGAGCTATTATTAATTCTAAAGTAGAGGCTAATAAAAACGGCTCTATACCCATATTTAAAATCCTAGGTATAGCTGTGGCCGCATCATTAGAGTGAAAAGTAGATATCAGTAAATGCCCGGTCAAAGCGGCATTAACAGAAATCTCTGCCGTTTCTTTGTCTCTTATCTCCCCTACCAATATGATATCCGGATCTTGCCTAACAATAGCTCTCAAACCTTTGGAAAAAGTCAGATTGGTTTGTTCATTAATCTGAATTTGATTAATACCAGGTATTTTATATTCAGCCGGATCTTCAATGGTGGTGATATTTACTTCCGGTTTATTCAACAATTTTAACAAAGCGTACAGTGTAGTTGTTTTACCAGAGCCTGTCGGACCGGTCACAATGATCATACCAAATGGTTTGCTAGCCGCTGTCTGTAGAATCTCTTGGTCTTTTAAAGATAGGCCCAAATTACCAAAATTCAAATTTTTTACATACTCCGCCAAAATACGAATAACTATTTTTTCTCCGTTTAAAGTCGGAGCAACTGATACTCTTAAGTCTATTTTATTAGTCTCACTAATCTGATAGCGTATAGCCCCATCTTGAGCAGCAAAATGCTCATCGATACGCATCCTAGCCTGAACTTTTACTCTATTTAAAATATTTTCATAATACGTTTTGGGTATAACGCCAGCTTCATGCAAAACTCCGTCTACTCGAAAACGAATATTGACAGAGTCTTCCTCTGGTTCAAAATGAATATCCGATGCCTTATAACCCAAAGCATCCTCTATAATCTCATTAATAATTTCTGGAGCAACTCGACCCTTTTCTTCTATAATTCTGGCAAAACGAGTAGCCAAAGGTTTACGATAATAGCCCAGAGCCTTATCTATATCATCAGCAATAGAAAAATTAATTTTTATTTTTTTATTGGGGAAAATAGCCTGCAAACTAATCTCCAATTCTGGTTGCTGAGGATCATCGCTGGTGACAGTTATAGAATCTTTGTCTTCAGCAAATAAAACTACTCTAAATTTCTTGGCAATTTTTTCTGGTATTTTTAATACCTGCTCCTTCGGTGGTTCATGAGTGTTCAAATCAGCATAAACCACCCCTAAAGATTCGGCAATGGCCTGCCCCAACAGATCTTTGGTAATAATGCCAGCAGACAAAAGATAGTCTGTAATCAAAACATTATTATTTTTTATATATTCTTTAGCCACCTCCAAGTCTTGCTGTTCTACATAATTTTCACTAGCCAAGATATCAATAATTTTCTTGCTATCCAGCCTCATATATTTTTATTTTTAATTTTATTTTAAAAACAGCCTAAAACAACTACTTTATTTACATCCTTTTGATGTTTTCTACAATCTCAGATAAAGAAGTATCTGATTTTACAAAATAATCGCTAGCACCCAAAGACTTGGCTTTTTCAAAATCTTCAGGCTGACCCAAATTTGAAGTAACGATTACTTTGGTTTTAATGCCGCCTTCTTTAATTTTAGCCAAAACAGAAAATCCATCCATCCGAGGCATGATCATGTCCAACAAAAGTAAATCATAAGACTCTTTTTCTAGCTCAGCTAAAGCATCTTCACCATTAAAAACCGCCTTAGCCTCAAAACCAGCATTATTTAATTTCAAAACCAAGGCCTTGGACATCGGCTTCTCGTCTTCGGCTACTAAAATCTTTTTTATTGTTGCCATATTTTTAATATTAATCTTATTACTTAATAGTTATATTATACCATATTTATAAGACTTATCCTAAAAATTAAAATTAAAAAAAATATCCACAAGATTAGGCTTTTTAAATTTTTTAAAATGCGCTATACTAATAAAAATATCTTATGAATATACTATCAAAAAAATACCGACTGCCGTCAGATCTACAACCAAAACTTTTATTTTTAATAATAACATCAAAAAAATAATCCTAATCTAAGGATTATTTTTTTAATAAGCATAATGAATTTAAAACATAAATGAAATGGAGAGCTTTTATGCAAGTACAAGTAGTTCTTTTTCACTATCAGGCTTCGCTTAGAGGACTTACCTTTGAAGCTAATAAAATGTATGTTTTTAAAATAAAAAAATTGTGGGGAGAACAATTTCTCTGCTACCAAGATATATACCTATTATGTATTGATACTTTCCAAAATCAATACGTTGAAACACACTTAATTTCTTGGGTCGACGACCCAGAAATAATAGCTAAATTGGTGGCCTAGAAACGCCTAAAACATACAAAAACAAAAACCCCTGATTAAGGCAGGGGTTTTATATTTTATACGAATCAAAAAATTATTTCTTTTTCTGATTATTTCTTCTTTTGAGTTTTTTTCTACGTCTTCTTTTGACGGAAAGTCTTTTGTTTTTTAATTTTGTTCCCATATATTATTTACATTTAACGCTCAAAATATATCAAATATTAATCTTTGTGTCAATAATAAAAAGTGGTCGTCCTGCTGGGACTTGAACCCAGGACCCCCACTTTATAAGAGTGGTGCTCTAACCAGCTGAGCTACAGGACGTAAATATTAGTCCGCCTCTGACGGAAAACATAAATATTATAAACTAGTTACCATGTTTTGTGAAGCCTTCTATCTAGCATTTATGATATTTAATTTTTTAGCTATATTATCTATAAGCTGTTTGCTAGCTACTTCCAAATCTTTATCAATGACCACTTTGGCTAAATGTCTACTACCACTCGCTCCCATATCTTTTATCAGCTCCGCTGCATTGATATTGTTTATACTATAAATCCAAGCTTCTGTAGAATACAACTCCAATTGATAAAATATAATGGCTACCTGAGAGCCTGGAGTAGCCAATATTAAATCTTGTACCATATCAGCAAAATCTTTTGGTAAATTTTCTATTTCTTCATGATTCAAATAAGAACTGATAATATTACCCTGCTTTTTAAGTCTAGACAGAACTTTACCCCAAGATTTTAAAGTATCAATATCTTTGGTTCGATAAAGACCTTCTATTATTTGTTCACGATTGGCTCCTTTGATAATCAATTGTGATGCCAAATCTAATGTATCGGGAGTGACTTTGGGAGATTGAAAACTGCTAGTTGCCATTATCATACCAGCCAAAAGACAAGTGGCTATCTCCCTATCAATATCTTGTCGTAAAACTTGATAAGATACTTCGGCGATAGAAGTAATATTTGCTTCTACTATATTTACTTGTCCATAATTTTCATTGAGCACTGAAGTATCAATATTTACAATTGCTCTATTGTGAAAAAAGTGTCTGTTCTCAGAAAATATATTTCCCAAAGATTCTAAATCATTAGCGCCCAAAACAATAATCAAATCATACTTATATTCTCCTCTATCTGTTTTGACATCTTGCGAACTAAAAATACCATTGTCTGGAACAATATCAATAATCAATTCGCTATCTTCCATATCATAGCTAAGTTGTTTTACTTTTGTTTTGGAAGTATCAAGAATAATTTTAAACTTATTCAAATTACCCAAATTATTTGAAATATTTATATGCCCTGGCAAAAAATTATATTTGGCAATTTTGCCATCAAAACATATATCAGCTTTCTTTTTTTGCTTGGACAAAAAAATCTGCCAAGCCATAGCTGAACCTAAAACATCTAAACTTGGATTATTTGGACCAGTAATGAGTATATTAGTAGCTGAATCCAAAACTTTTTTTAATTCTTTATTTAATAAATCCATTATATTTTTAATTTTGACTGTTAAATCTACACCAAATTACCCCTAACTGTCAATAGCCCTATCTTCTTCAATGGTTGACTTTTTTGTCAATTTTTAGTAAAGTAAGCACGAAATATATAATTTTTACTCAAAATACACCAAATTATCTCGTGTATTTAATTTATTTAAAACTATGAATGTAAGCACTCTAGCTCGACAATTAAAGGTAACTACTAGCGAATTACTAGAAAAGCTCCCTGAGCTAGGTTTTGATATTGGTGCTAGAGCAATCAAAGTTGATGATAAATTGGTTCCCAAAATAACCAATGCTTGGAAAAAAGCTATCAAAAAAGAAAAATTTAAAACTGATTTATCTAAAATAGAAGAACGTGGTAAAGAGGATTTAAGTCCAAAAGTCACTAGTGAAAATAAACAAATATCAATAAACGATACTATCATAGTCAAAGACTTTGCTGAAGCAATGAAATTGCCAATAGCCAAGTTAATGGCCGAGCTAATGAGAAATGGCATCATGGTATCGCTAAATGAAAGAATTGATTTTGATACAGCTACTATCATAGCTGAAGATCTAGGATTTAAAGTGATTAAATCCAATGAAGAAATACTAGAAGAACAAAGTAAACGTGAAAAATTGGAAAAACTTTTGATCAATAGAAAAAATAAAACTGCCAAAGCCCCAGTAGTAGTGGTCATGGGTCATGTTGATCATGGCAAAACAAAACTGCTAGATGCTATCCGAGAAACAAATGTCGTTGATCAAGAAGCTGGTGGTATTACTCAACATATTGGTGCTTATCAAGTAACTACCAAAGGTAGACTGATTACTTTTTTAGATACTCCAGGACATGAAGCCTTCAAGGCTATGCGCAGTCGTGGTGGACAAATCGCTGATGTAGCAGTACTCGTTGTAGCAGCTGACGATGGCCTCCAACCCCAAACACTAGAAAGTATTTCTGTTATTCAAAAAGAAAAACTTCCTTATGTAGTAGCTATAAACAAGATTGATAAAGAAGAAGCTGATGTTGATAAAGTAAAAAATGAATTGTCAGAATTAAACCTTGTTCCAGAAGATTGGGGTGGTAAAACTATTTGCCAACCTATATCTGCTAAATTCAAAAAAAATATTCCCGAGTTGCTAGAAACTATTCTTTTGATAGCTGATTTGGAAGAGCTCAAAGCTGATTTGGATGGTAATGCTGTGGGTACTATTATAGAATCACATATCGACAAAAGTGCTGGACCAGTAGCAACCATATTGGTACAAGTTGGAACGCTCAAAATAGGTGATATGTTTTTAGTTGGTAGTGTTCCGGGCAAAATAAAAATAATGGAAGATTGGTTAGGCAAAGGCATCCAAAGTGCTGGACCAGCTACCCCTGTCAAAATACTAGGTCTAAAAGAACTACCTAGTGTCGGCGAAATATTGGAAGTTATTACTGATAAAAAAGAATACAAAGCCCGATTAAAACAAGTAGGTTCTCAAAGTAAAGCTATGAGAAATTCTTCTAGTGTCCATAAAAATGGCAATGGCTCTGATGAAGAAAATCCAGATATAGCTATTTTGAACTTGATTATCAAATCAGATGTACTGGGTTCTGCTGAAGCTATTGAAGAATCATTATCAAAAATAAAAGTTGAAAATACAGCTATCAAAATACTCAAAAAAGGCTTGGGTCAAATCACCGAAGATGATGTTGCCAATGCTGAAGCGACCAATGCTTTCATTCTTGGTTTTCATATCAAAGAAAACAAAAGCGTCAATGCTCTAGCCAATGAAAAACATGTTACTATCCTCCACTTCGATATTATCTACAAACTACTTGAAGAAATAGAAAAGATTTTGATTGGTATCAAAGCTAAAAAAACTATTCACAAATTCATGGGTAAGCTAGAAGTACTGGCGATATTTAAATCTACTCCAAAATCTATGATTGTTGGTGGTAAGGTTATTGAAGGTAAGATCACTAAAAATAGTAAAATAAAAGTATTAAAAAATGGTCAAGTAGAAAGTATTGGCGAATTGCTCAGTTTGCAATCTGCCAAAGAAAATGTCTCTGAAGTAGTAGCTGGAAATGAAACTGGCTTGGAATATAAAGGAGAGCCAATTATAGAGGTCGGAGATATATTAGAATTTTTTGAAGAAATATATGAATAAACGTAGCGCACAAGTAGCTGAGCTTTTGCGCAGTGAAATAAATAAAATAATTATCAAAGATTTTGAATCACCAATGGGTACACTGATTAGTATTTCTGAAGTCACTATTTCAGATGATCTCAAAAATGCTACAGCCTATATTAGTATTATCCCTCATAACAAACTAGGCACCGGACTAGAAGCTATCAAAAGATTTTCTGGACATATCCAAAAAAACATTGGCAAACATATCGCCATCCATACCACTCCTAGAATAAGTTGGCAATTAGATGAACGAGATCTCAAATATAGTGCCATAGACGAAGCTTTAAAAGACTAAAAACCTCCATAATCACACGGAGGTTTTTTCATTGACTAAAATATATTTTTAAGCTATATTGTTTAGCTATGGAAAATCACAAAACTAGCAGTGAAAATATAAGACAAGAGATAAATAAGGCCAAAGATATTTTGCTCCTTTCTCACAAAAAACCCGATGGAGATACTCTGGGAGCAAATTTGGCTATGCTCACTTATTTGAAAGCGCAAAATAAAAATGTGACTAGTTTTTGTTTGGATCCATTACCAAGTATTTTTGAATTTTTGCCAAATAGTCATTTTATAACCAATGATCACAGAGTTTTTAGTAAAAAATATGATCTGGTTATAGTACTAGACTCTGGTTCCTTGGAATATGCTGGTATAGACAAACTACTAACTGCTCTACCACCAGTTTATATATTAATAAATATAGATCATCATATTAGCAATCCAAACTATGGCGACATCAACCTCGTCATTCACGAAGCATCTTCAACTTGTGAAGTAATTTATAGATTATTAAAAGATTGGAATATTAATTGGACTAGCGATATAGCCACCAATATCAACTGTGGTATTATCACCGATACCAATGGTTTTACCAATGCGGCCACAAACTACAAATGTCTATACGCTGCTTCTGAAATGATCAAGCAAGGTGCACAAGTATATAGTATTATTAAAAATACTCTCAATAATAACAATGTATCCAATTTACGTATTTGGGGTCGTGCTCTAGAAAGATTGAGAAAATCTAGTAAGCACGATATTGTCTATACTTGGCTTAGTCAGGCTGATTTTAAAGAGTGTGAGGTAGATGAAAGAGCAACTGAAGGTATAGTCAATTTTTTGCACATCTTAAAAGATGCTAAAATATTAATGGTCTTGACTGAAATGCCAAATAATACCATCAAAGGCTCACTTCGTACTGTCTATGATATAGATCTTACCAAATTGGCTGGACTTTTTGGTGGAGGTGGTCACAAAAAAGCAGCTGGCTTCTCCTTGCCAGGTAGACTAGTTTATGATAAAAATAAATTGAAAATAATATAAAAATATATGCTTATACCAACTGTGATAGAAAAAGTACCGGGCGGAGAAAGAGCCTACGATATTTATTCTCGTCTGCTAAAAGATAGAATAGTTTTTTTGGGTGATGCTATTGATGATACGGTAGCCAATTTGGTCATTGCTCAATTACTTTTTCTAGATGCTCAAGACAACAAAAAGCCAATAAAGATGTATATCAATTGCCCAGGAGGTTCAGTTACAGATGGCCTAGCCATATATGACACTATGCAACACATCAAAAGTCCAGTTTCTACTATTTGTGTGGGCCTAGCTGCTTCTATGGCGGCTGTACTTTTATCTGGAGGTGAGGCTGGACAAAGATTTGCTCTACCAAATTCAGAAATATTAATTCATCAAGTTATGGGTGGTGCTAGTGGCCAAGCTAGTGATATAAAAATAAAAGCTGAACAAATTTTGAAATTAAAAGATAGATTAAATAAAATACTCCAAGTTCATACTGGTCAAAAAATAAGCAAACTTGAAAAAGATACTGATCGCGATTATTATATGACAGCTTCTGAGGCACAGGAATATGGAGTTATAGATAAAATTATAAAATAATTTAAAAATTACTTTCCAATATTTATAAAATGTGCTAATATATTTTTCAAGGTGAGTATTGGGGTTTTTCAACCCCTCTAAAATCACTCATCTCTAGACCATCAGTGTATAACATCAATTGATAGTTGAAAGACTTCAAAAAATGTCATGCAATAAGCTGATGGTCTTTTAGTTATAAAATTAATCACTTTTTCATAAATATTATCCCTATAAATCACGACTCTGAGGCTCTTGATTTTTAATACGTATTATGTTATTATCAGCTTTGAGGAGAATAATATAGAAAGTCTATAATATAGTAAAAATCCTCAATAAATTTAATAAAATTAATTTACTGTTTTGAACTTTTATTGAAGTTTTGTATTAGCCAAGCTATTTCTATTTCAAAATATTTCAAGGCTCATAAGCCAAATGACTATCAAAAATCAATTTCAAGTTATTCAAATAAACTATCAGCTTAGATAAGTTTTTTGCTTATTTGTCATTTTTCTAAAAGAAAAACAGTAAACTGGAAAGTTTACACCTAATGAATCTATTTGAAGTAATTCCCGCACTACTTATTGGTGCGATTATTGGTTTTTTTATAAAAAAACTATTTACTAGTCAAAGGGTAAATTCAGCTGAAAAAAAAGCTGAAATAATATTAAACAAAGCTAACCAAAAATCTAGTGATGTTCTTTTGGAAGCAAAAGATAAATCACTCAAGATTATTGAAGAAGCCAAAACCGAAGAAAGAGAACGTCGTAAAAGTCTAGCTGATTTAGAGGCTAGAGTAGCCAATAGAGAAAGTCTTTTTGACAAAAAATTAATGGAGTTGGAAGGAGATAAACAAGCAGTAGCCAATTCTAAACAACAATTAGAAAAAAATAAAGAAGAAATAAAAGAAATTCGTAAACAACAATTGGAGAAATTGGAAAAGGTTGCTGCGCTCAGTCAAGAAGAGGCCAAAGATGTTTTGATGAAAAATACTGAGGCTCGTATGAAGGACGAGCTACTCCATCTTATGCGCAAATTAGAAAATCAAAGCACAGAAGAAATGGAGGCCAAGGCCAAAGAAATCCTCTCTGGAGTAATAGAACGTTGTGCTGCCCCTCATACAGCCGAAACAACCACCACCTCTGTATCTCTACCAAACGAAGAAATGAAAGGTAGAATCATTGGACGTGAAGGTAGAAATATAAAAGCTATAGAACAGCTCACTGGTGTAGAAATTATCATTGATGATACCCCTGATACCATATTGGTATCAGCATTTAATCCTGTCAGACGTCATCTAGCCAAAAGAACTTTGGATAAATTGATGGTTGATGGCCGTATTCATCCAGGCAGAATAGAAGAAACTGTGGCTACTGCCAAAAAAGAGTTGGCTATGGATATAAAAAAGGCTGGAGAAGAAGCCGCTTACAAAGCAGGTATAGTGGGTCTAGATAGCAAACTATTGCAAATTCTTGGTCGTCTAAAATATAGAACTAGCTATGGTCAAAATCAATTACAACATGCTTTGGAAGTATCACATCTAGCTGGTCTTTTGGCTGCTGAGCTAAAGGCTGATGTCGGTGTTTGTAAAAAAGGTGGTCTTCTTCATGATTTGGGCAAAGCATTAGATCATGAAATAAAAGGGTCACATCCAGAAATTGGTTATGATCTGATGAAAAAATTTGGCTTACCAGAAGAAGTGGCTTATATGTCTATAGCTCACCATGAAAATCACCCTACTACACTGGAAGGTGTAATAGTAAAAATAGCTGATGCTATATCAGGCTCACGTCCGGGAGCTCGTCGCGATTCTTTTGAAGAATATATCCAGCGTCTAACTGAGCTCGAAGATACTGCCAAATCATTTGAAGGAGTAGAAAAAGCTTATGCTATACAAGCTGGTAGAGAAATAAGAGTATTTGTCTCACCAGATAAAATAGATGATTATGCTAGTGAAAAATTGGCTAGAGACATAGCTAATAAAATAGAAAATGACCTCAAATACCCAGGCGAAATTAGGGTAACTATTATTAGAGAAAAGAGAATAACTGAATATGCAAGATAATACTAAAATATTATTTTTTGGGGATATATCTGGAACACTTGGTAGGCAAGCTATCAAAAAAATGTCTCCCCTATGGAAAAAGAAATATCAAGCTGATATTGTCATTGCTAATGTCGAAAATCTAGCTCACAACAAAGGTATTACTCTCAAAACTATGGCCGAAATAGCTGAGGCTGGTGTTGAAATATTTACCGGTGGAAATCATATTTGGAAAAAATATGATCTAGATGATATGGCCAAAGAAACCGACTACAAAATAGCTGCTCCAGCCAATGATGATCGTTGTCCAAAAAAATATTTATACCAACTTACTGAAGTAAATAAAACTAAGCTAGCGGTGATAAATCTCAATGGTCAAACTTTTATGGATAATGAGACTACACTAAGTAATCCTTTTAAAAAAATTGATAGTCTGCTGAAGAAAATACCCAAAAATACAAATATCATAATAGATATGCATGCTGAAGCTACTAGTGACAAAAGAGCTTTGGGCTTATATCTAGATGGCCGAGTATCAGCAGTACTGGGAACTCATACTCATATTCCTACAGCTGATGCACAAATATTAGAGAAAGGTACTGGTTATTTGACTGATATTGGTATGGTAGGAGCTTATCCATCAGTACTTGGCGTCAGTAAAGAAATCATTATTGAAAAATTTTTAACTGAAACCAAAATCAGACATGATTTACCAACAACTGGTCAAATTGAAGTAAATGCAGTATTATTAGAAATAGATAATAATACTCATAAGACTATCACCATAAAGTTACTTAGAGAAATAATTAATTAACATAACTATGAACAAAGCTCAGCTCATAGAAACAGTCGCTATCAAGGCTGGTATCAGCAAAAAAGAGACTGAGGATGTCATCCAAGCCTTTGAAGACTTGGTAATCGAAAGATTAAGGGGAGGAAAAGAAGTAACCTTGACTGGTTTTGGTACTTTTTCAGCTAGAGAAAGACACGCTCGCATGGGTGTCAATCCTAGAAATCCAAAAGAACGGATTGAAATACCTAAGGTAGTAGTACCAAAATTTAAAGCTGGTAAAACTCTAAAAGACTCTCTAAAAAAATAAGTCCTCATGGAACTAAAATTGCAAGATATAAAAAAAGATCAGCGGATCAATTCTTTTATAGACCAAACGGATAAATATCTCCGTTCTTTAGGTTATACAGATCATGGTCGTCGTCATTTGGATATTGTCAGTGATCGTTCAAAAATGATAGCCAGTAAACTTGGCCTCAATGCCACCGATCAAGAAATAGCTGCCATAGCTGGTTGGTGTCATGATATGGGAAATTTTTTGGGTCGTACTCAACATCATTATTGGGGAGGATTATTATTTTCTCAATGCTATATAAACCAAGCTAATCCTATCCAAGTAGCTAGAATAATCCAAGCCATAGTTTCTCATGATAAAGATGAATTAAAAATAGTAGATAAAATCACAGCTTGCCTAATTATAGCTGACAAGTCTGACGTTCATCGCAATAGAGTCATAACAAAAAATATAAAAGAAATAAAAGCTGATATCCATGATAGAGTAAACTACGCTGTAACTGATAATAATCTTAAAATGGATAAACAAAAAAAGACTATTACCTTGTCTTTGACTCTAGATACAAAATTTACTAATATTATGGATTATTTTTCCATTTTTGTAGAACGCATGAACTACTGTCAAAAGGCCGCTGAATATTTGCAATATGATTTTAACCTACAAATAAACAATGTCAAATTTGCTTAATTTTCCAACAAAATCAAAGCATTCTTAGGCCCTACAGTCAGGGCTTTTTCTTTATCCCAATCAGCAATAGCCTCCATCAGATTTGTTTCTGTATAGACAAAATCAGCGCCATTTCTAGTACCAGGGTCATTGGTGATGAATTTGTCATCTACAAAGCCTTTGATAACTAGCATATGATACTTTGGACCATCACCAGTAAAATTGGGATTTATCAATATATGCCCATTGGCTGGTACTATTACTGGAAAACCTTCTCGTAAAAGATTTCTTATCTTGGTGGCTGTCAAATTTGGTATCACACTTACATTATAGCCAAAATATCCTTTGGCCAATTGTCCTGTCTCCTCTATTGTAATATCATAATTGCCTTCCATAAATTTTTCTTGCCAAGCAACCATATCAATAAAAATATTTTCAACTGCCTCTTTGCTAGGCATGTTTTTATTTTGATAATAATAATCAACCATCAACAAACTGGCTTCTTCACAAGCATCTTGAAAAGGCTGATCCCAATTGGCCGTTGGTGCCTGTGATGTAAAAGGTACAGCCAGGTTAATACTATTAATTTCTGGTTTTACTGGTATCACCGGTACTTCTGGGACAGGTACCTCTACTTCTTCTTGGGGTAATATTTCATCCTCTTTAATAATCTCTTCCATAAACAAATCTACATCAATATTTTTATCTACAAACTCTTGATGTTCTTTGGCAATCGGCATATCTACTTTTATGCTACGAGGATGTCTGACCTCGTATATTTTCCATACCCCAGATAAAATAACAATTATTATAATAACAAAAATATATTTTTTCATGCTAATATATTATCATAAATATCTATAATTGACCAAAAAAAAGAAAAGGATCAACAAATTGTTGATCCCGATATCTATGTTCTAGCAAGCTAATTAAAGCCCGCTGGAAAGTCTGTGGGTATGCCCGTATTGGCTAATTGATTTGTAGCTTCATTCATAAATGAAAGAAGTGTAGTGAGAATCTGTATCGCTAGATCAAAGAGCTCTGGGGCAAATATCTTGAACAATATAAGCAGAAAAATGATATTAAAGAATCCGTAGATTGCTTTAAACATATGTTTTTACTTAATTGCAAAGCCTAGGGAGAATACTCTATTTGGGATATTCGACACATCCCTAGACATATGTTGTCCAAGAAATTCTCTTTAGGACACTAGGTAAGATTGTTCCCACCCAAAGTCCTAAAGAGAATTTTTATTTAATGAACTGCTCACACTTTTCTTATATCACGTAAAACAGCTATAGTCAATACTCCTATACAAAACTATTTAATCAAAAATTTTAGCTCTATATTGCAAAGCCTCTAGTATGTGTTTATCAGCTATATTATCTCTATCCTCTAAATCAGCTATTGTTCTAGCTACTTTTAAGATTTTAAAATATGCCCGTGCTGAAAGATTAAGATTTTTACTGGCCTGAGACAATATAGCACTACCAGAATCTGAGACAGCACATATTTTGCGTATTAATTTGTTATCTATATCATCATTTAAATTAAAATTATAACTTTGAAATCTCTGCCTTTGAATTTGCCGAGCTCTTGCTATACGACTAGCGATTTGAGCAGAAGATTCTAAAGTAAAATTATTGGCTATCAAATCATGATTATCAACTTTGTCCAACAAAAGATGCAAATCTATTCTATCCAATACTGGACCAGACAATCTTTTTTGATAATTTTTAATATCATTACTACTACACTGACAGACCCTGTCTTTATCCGTCAAAAAACCACAAGGACAAGGATTGGCTGTAGCGAGTAATATAAAATTGGCCGGAAAGTTTAAACTGCCTTTTACTCTAGAAACTGTAATTACTTTATCTTCTAAAGGCTGTCTTAAAGCTTCTAGTACTTGCCGCGGAAATTCTAATATTTCATCCAAAAACAAAACATTGTTGTGAGCCAAAGAAATCTCTCCTGGTTTTGGCCAAGAACCTCCACCAATAATAGATGACACTGAGGCACTGTGGTGAGGACTTCTGACAATACGATTATCTATGATGGGTTTATCTTCCGATAACAACCCAGCTAAGCTATAAATTTTACTAGTTTCTAATGCTTCTTGTGATGTAACCTCTGGTAAAATAGATAAGAAAGCTTTGGCCAAAAGTGTTTTACCAGCCCCTGGTGGTCCAACCATCAAGACATTGTGTCCACCAGCCGCTGCAATTTCTAAAACTCGCTTGGCCTGAGCCTGCCCTTTAATATCAGCCATATCTACTAAATTATTCGTCTTGCTAGCTACAAAATTACCAAATACAACGGGCTTTATTGTTGTTTTATTGGATAGATGTTCTGCTAATTCAAATAAATTTTTCACTGGAAAAACATTGATACCTTCTACTACTGAAGCTTCTTTTGTACTAGTGGCTGGTAAAAATACTTTTTTAAAACCCATTTCTTTTAGACTAGCCACCATCACCAATACTCCTGGTATAGCTTTGAGATCTCCATTTAGAGATAATTCCCCAATAAAAGCCGCATCATGCTCTACTTCTTTCAAATCTCCATTGGCTACCAATATAGCGATAGCAATTGGTAAATCATAAGCTCCTCCTTCTTTTCGGATTTGAGCTGGAGCCAAATTGATAACTACTTTTTGCCTAGGAAAAGAAAAACCACTATTTTCAATAGCTGCCCAAACTCTTTCTTTGGCTTCAGAGACTGCTGCATCTGGTAAACCAACTATAATAATTTTGGGCAAATGCCTACTTAAATTAGCTTCTAACTCTACCAAAACACCATTTAGTCCATATGGTGCGATGCTATAAATTTTTTTCATATAAAATAAAATCACTTTTCTACCCGAGAAAAGCGATTTAAAAGCTGTCTTGATTTGAGCCCCCGCTAAAATCAAAACAAAAACTAACCTATGCCGTCCCAAAAAGGACTGCTCTACAAAACCGCTTTTCTCGGTTGATGATATCTTAGTCTTGTCTCAAATTTTTGTCAATAGTTTTTTTATAAAGCCACTCATACCATAATAGCCAAACCACTCCTATAGATATATAAATGTCTGATAAATTAAATATAGTAAAATATTTTATGTTTATAAAATCTATCACTCCTCCATATTGTATTCTATCCAACAAATTGGAAACAGCCCCAATAATTACCAAACCCCAAGGCCAAATCAAAATATTTTTTTTCTGCCAATCTCTTTTCCAAAACCAAAACAATACTAGTAATATTAATATTATAATTGGATAAAGTACCAAATAGGTCATGGGCAAAGAAAAGGCTATAGCTTGATTGATATGTAAATCAAAAAAACCACCCCAAAATTCTGAAGATGGATTTTTTAAAGCATAGATTTTGGTAAATCTATCTAAAATAAATAATATTAAAACACTAACAAAATATTTGGACATTTACAATGATTTTTCCTTGCATTTCATACAAGATGTGGCTGAAGGAAAGGCTTTTAAACGATCGGGATTGATGGGGCCACCACATTTTTCACAAATACCATACTTGCCTTCTTCAATTTTTTTCAAAGCTTTATTGGCATTATAAAGAGAAATTTCTAAGGTTTTCTCCATAGATAAATTTTTTTCAAACATAGCTACTTCAGCAGCATTTTCATCATCTTTATCTCCCAAATCAACAAATTTGGCATCATAATCATTTTCTGCTACCTGATCAGTTGAACTCGCCAATTCTTTTTTTAATTCATCTCTTCTAGCCTCTAAGTCTGCTTTTATTTCTTCAATAAATTTTGTATTCATTTTCATAAATTTGTTTTTAAAACCTTGTCTAAAATACCTATACATACTAGCAAAAAACCCCCAATAAATCAAGATACTGGAGCAAATAAAAAAGACGTACTTCTGTGGCACGCAAGTTTTGTTTTGTTGCTAGTGGGTACGCCTTTTGGCGTTTTGATAAAATAATTTGTGTTAACTTTTTTTAAGTTAAAATTGGTGACAAATATTGTTTTGTCAAAACGTTATTTTGATTCCCATCTTGATTTAGGGATGCTCATTTTACCATTCTATGGCACTGAGCTCCTCATATAGGAGAGAACTAGGCATTAAAAATTAACGCTCAATTCTCTCCTATAGAAAGGCTAGTCCTTTTTATTTTTTGTTTTTGTTTTACTAAGTGGAAATGATCAAGGCATTTCCCATTTTTTTGATAAAACAGTAAAATGAAAAGGGTTAAATACTAGTATTTAAACTAATATGCAATCCTTTTGAAAATTTATGTCATAGAACTACTTATCAACATATTAAGTATATCATATAATAAGCCTTCTGTCAATGCAATATATTAGCTAATATTAGATAAAAAAAGAATATATTTAAATCATTCTTTTCTTTTATGTCAAATTATATTCTAATATGTTAACAACTTATCCACACCGTACTAATTCACTCAGGAGAATAACTTTAAAAACAAATATTTAGCCCCGAAATAGTACCAGTAGCATAAGAAAGCATTTTCAATTCTTCTATATTTTCACTACTTAGATAATCTTTAATTTGACCATCTACCAGCTTGCTATTCCTCAAATACACCAAATCTCCTATTTTAGCATCTATATTGCCTAGGCAATCCTGTAAAAAATCACCCAAATAGTAATTATAAGACGTTAATTCTGCTATTAATGCTTGTTTGTTGGATAAATAATGTTTGTCTCCAATATCCCAAATAAACAAATCATCAATTTGTAATATTTTTTGACCATTAATTTGATGTTCTATAACGTTTTGTTGCTCGGCAGCCACTAATTCGGTATAAGCTGTACCATCAGACAAAACTCGAGACACTTCTTCTAGAGAAAGAGTGTTTATAAAATCCAAAATATTATCTTGCCAGCTCTTATCACTAGCCAAAATCCAGCCATCATCTTTTTGCCAGACTATAGCATCCTGCAAAACTCTATCTTTTATAACCTGTTTATCTAAATTATAATATGGCAAAGAGTCAAACAATGATTTTAACAAACTATCTATAATTTCTTCACTTAGATTGTCTGCCAATTGACTATTGAAAGCAAAAACAAAATCAAATTCTTTTGGCATTAAAAATTCTTTTATATTTTTAATCTCTGAGGTTCTCTCTTCTAGTAAACTAAGCTTATTTTTTCCTTTAGCTAAGGTTTGCCAATTGACTAATACTCTATTTCCAACAAAAGCTGGCTCTACAATATCTATCAAATCACTCAAAAAACTTGGAGCTTGGCCTTTGTGCCAATAAATACTGACTCCGGTGTCAAAATATTCAATTTGTTCTGGCCTGGCTTCCAAATAATCAATTACTTTTCCTCTATTGATAAGCAAAATGTTCTTTTCTGGACTATAGGCCCTAAAATCCAAATTTTTGTTGGTCATTCCCATCAAAAATGACTTTGGTAATCTAGAAAATTTTAATAAATAATTATCATTGGCTGGATTGGCATCAGTTTGAAACCAAATTATTTCTTGTAAGTTCAAAAAATTGCCTTCTAATATATTTTCCAATTCTACAATCCGTTCTTGAGCGATATTTTTATTAAATACTTGATCAGCAAAGACTTTTTTACTAGTAAAATGATAATAAAAAGAAACATCGTCTGGTAAATAACTAATTAACTTCTGTTTTTCGTCGTTTGGCCAAAAAACTAGCAAAGACATTATCAAAATAACCAAAACAACAGTAGCAACAATTATTTTGTTGTCTGTTTTGTGATCTTTTTTTTGTACTAGTTTTAGAAAATCCACAGAATAATTTTATTTATCTTCTAAATACTAAAAAATTATTTTCTGAAAAATCTTGGTTTTTTGGATTCTGGCTTATGGCTTGTTTCTGCTTTAAAGCCTTCTGGTTTTGGTAAAAAATCTTTCATGGAAAGACTGACTCTGCCTTTTTCTTTATCTACTTCAACAACTTTGACTTTGACAGTGTCGCCTACTTTTATTTTGTCGGTTACTTTGTTGACCCTTTCGTGAGCAATTTGAGAAATATGTACCATACCATCTTTGCCTGGGCTAAGCTCTACAATAGCACCAATTTCTGTACCTTTGTTTCTATCAGTAACTATTTTTAATACTTTGCCTTCGTATATTTCACCAACTTCAATTTCTTTGACTATACTTTCAATCCATTCCTTAGCTTTTTTACCACCTTCTCCTTCAACAGCAGTAATCATAACCAATCCGTCTTGTTCAATATCAATACTAACACCACAAGCATCAATAATTTCGTTGATGATTTTACCACCAGAGCCAATGACATCTCTAATTTTCTCTGGATCAATATGTAAAGTAATAATACGAGGTGCATATTTAGACAATTCTGAACGAACCTGAGGAATAGCTTTGCTCATAACAGCCAAAATCTTTTCACGAGCAATTTTAGCTTTGTCTAAAGTCTCACCAACTACTTTATAAGCAATGCCCCCCAATTTTATATCAAGCTGAATAGCAGTAATACCATCTCTAGTACCAGCTACTTTAAAATCCATATGTCCAGCATGGTCTTCAATGCCTTGAATATCAGTAAGTACTTTATAATTATTTTTATCATTATCATCTACTACTAATCCCATAGCAATACCAGCTACTGGCTTGGAAATAGGAACCCCAGCATCCATCAAAGACAAAGTAGAACCACAAATAGAAGCCTGAGATGATGATCCATTTGAACCCATGACCTCAGATACAACACGAATAGTATACGGAAAATCCTCATCTTTTGGTAATACTGGAAGCAAAGCTTTTTCAGCTAGAGCACCGTGACCAATTTCTCTCCGACCAGGACCACGCAGTGGCTTTACTTCACCCACAGAATAACCTGGAAAGTTATAATGATGCATATATTTTTTGGTGCCAGCCAATTCCATACTATCCAAAGTCTGTTCGTCTCCCGGAGAGCCAAGAGTAACAACTGATAATACTTGCGTTTCACCACGAGCAAACAAAGCACTGCCATGTGTACGTGGAAGTAAGCCTACTTCTGCTTCCAATAATCTGATTTCATCAAATTTTCTATTGTCAGGACGCTTACCATCTTGTAAAACCAATTTCTTAAAGGCTTTTGTAAGAGCTTCGTCAATCATAGCTAGCCCCATAGCTCTCATATCTTTGGAAACTTCACTGTCTTCTTTGAGAACTTCATTTACTTTTTCAGTAAGCTCATCAATAGAAGTTTTCATTTTTGATTTGTCAGGATTAAAACAATCGTTTAAATTATTTTGTGCCAAAACTTTTTCTACTTTATTTTTGACTATATTTATAATAGTTTGTTTTTCCTCATCTAGACCAGCTTCTTGTTTTTGTTTGCCTTCTTTTTTGATAATATCTTCAATAAAATCAACGATTTCTGCTATATATTTGCCAGCCAAATTTATAGCTGCAAAAACATCTGATTCTAGTACTTCTTTGGCACCAGCTTCAATCATAATTATTTCATCTTTAGAGCCAGCTACAAAAAGATCCAAATCACTTTTTACTTTGTCCTCAACACTAGGATTGATTGCTATCTGTCCATCAATCCTACCCAACTGTACGCCAGCCAATGGTCCTTTCCAAGGAATATAAGAAATACCCAAAGCTATAGAAGTAGCTATCAGACTAGGAAAAGTAGGATCATTGATACCATCATATGATAAAACAGTCACCACTACTTGAATATCATTTCTATCACTTTCACTAAAAAGTGGTCTAATAGAACGATCAATCAAACGACCAGTAAGTATAGCTTCGTCAGTGGCGCGACCTTCTCTTTTGATAAATCTAGAACCTTTTATTTTGCCAGAAGCATACATTCTTTCCTCATAATCAACCATCAAAGGAAAATAATCTATACCATCTCTAGGTTTGCCAGAAGTGACTACTGTAGCCAAGACTACAGTCTCACCATAGCTAACAGTACAAGCTCCATGAGCCTGTTTGGCTAGTTTGCCTAGCTCTACTTTGAGCTCTCTACCAGCAACCTCTGTTTTAAATTGTTTAATACCCATATTTTTGCTCCTTTCTTAAATTGTCGTCGAGCTGATATGGCAAATTTTAGACTATTAGCTAGCTAGCAATCTAATACTTACCTACCAACCCTCAACTGTTAATTAATATTTTATTTAAAACCCCGAACCTGAGCCTCTAGGGCAATTGATTCGGGGCTTAATAATTTGTTTATTTTATTCTTGTTCCTCCTCCTCTTCTTCTTCCTCTTTTGTCTCTTCTGCTTTAAGTAGTTCAATTGGTTCTTCTATATCAAGCCTTTCTTTTTTGGCTATTTTTAGTTTTAAGATTTTTACTAATTTTAGAAACCTTTTTTCGTCCTCTCGTTCTAAATAACGAAGTAATTTGTGACGAAGAGCTACTTTTGCTAAAAGACCACGTCTTGAAGAAAAATCTTTTTTGTGTTCACGAAGGTGGTTGGTCAATTCTTTGATTTCTTCGGTAAGAATAGCAATCTGCACTTCAGATGAACCAGTGTCATTTTTGTGAGTCTTAAACTTTTCAATAAGCCTCTGTTTCTTTTTTTTGTCTAACATAATTTATCCTTTCCAATCCCGAATCCGAGCTAAGCCTCAATTAGACCTCTGTCAGGCCAAGCCAAGTATTGGGAAATTAATTAAATACGGACTTATATTAACACTTTTATATCTAAAAGTCAATACTGAAGTCTATAAAGCCATACTTACATTTGTGTCGTTTTATGTTAAAATATAAGTATGTTAAAATATAAAAATCATTTAAAATCTATCAAATTACAAACCTCTACTATAAAAAGCTATCTCTGGCATATAGATCAGTTTTTAAGCTGGCTTGATAAAGCAGAATTGACTGATAATAAACTAAAAGAATATTTTCAATATTTATTGAAAAAATATAAACGTATAAATACCATTAATCTTCGCCTAAAAATAATAAATAATTACTTAAAGTTTTTAAATACTCCATTTCATATTGATCTTCTCCCTAATGAAACTACCGGTATTAAAATATTAACTGCTCAAGAGCTTGATAAATTTTTAGAAAACCCTAATAAGTATAAGAATCTAATCGGACTTAGAGATAAAGCTATTTTAGAATTACTTTACTCCTCTGGACTCAAAGTAGGGCAACTAGTAAAATTGAAAATATCTCAAATAGATGCTATAAAACAAGAAATATTTATAACTAAAAATAATTTTATAAAAATAAATCCTAGTACTTGGCTGTATTTAAAAAAATATTTAGACAAAAGAAATGATACTATAGATTATCTGTTTATAAATTTTGATAGATCAAACAAATCTGACAATAGATCATTAAGTATCCGCTCTGTTGAAAGGCTCATAAATAAATATGCCAAAAATATAAATCCCTCTGTAAATATAAATCCCCAAATATTAAGAAACACTCTGGCACACAGATTAAAATCTGAAGGTGCCCAAAGTGAACATATAAAATCAGCTCTACATTTTAAAACAAAAATAGCTGCTCAAAATTATTTAAATAAAATATAAAAATTATTTTTATGGTATTAATTCGCTCCAAGTACAATTTGACATATCCTTGGTACAAGAATATCTAACCTTTCTAGTAGATTGTGTAGTAGAGGCTGTGGCTTCTATCAATGAGATACAAGAAGCTCCTTCACAAAAATTTTCAATAAATTGACGTTCAACTTCCACCCCATTTATTAAAAAATTATCAAAAATATAATTATTTGGTTCTTTTTTTAGTTGCATCAAAGCTTCTTGAACTCCAGTTTCAGCAGCATAAAAAGTATGGGTAGCATCTATAAAAGAATTTAAACTATTTTTCATATTTACAGATATTAAAGATAATGATAAAGATATTGACAACATAGTAGTGGTTACAAATATAGCAGCTATCAAAGTTGCAGCTCCGTCTTTTTGTTTTAAAAAATTTATAATCATATTATCTGATACTAAGAAAAGTAGAAAAATCTCTTTGATAATAAGAATAATCTTTTTCTACTGTGCCTGAAGTTAGCCTAAAGCTTATCTGAATACCTTGATTACTAATACCTCGATAATCATCAACAGCTATTAAAGATAAATTTGATACTGACACATTAGAATTATTCAATATTATTGGACTTAAAGTAGATTGATCTGGAAAACCAGAGCCAATATCTTGTCCCTCACGATAAACCATGTCGTCTCCTAAGACTTCGATACTAAAACGCATATCTGGTAATTGATAAAAATGAAATTGTTCGGGTGCCGGACTCACATCTACAATAGTATTTGTATTATGCAATCTATTGGTAAGATAATGAACTATAAATCTAGCATTGTGATTTACATCATTTATAGCTATAAAATGTCGACGCGCTTTAAAAACAGATAATACTAAACTTGATATTATAATCATTAAAAGAGTAGCGATAAGCAAATAGATTATAGTTTCTACCAAAGTAAATCCTTTTTTATTTATCTGAAAAATTTTCATTTTATAAATTTTCTGAATAAGAAATAATAACTTCCTCCAAAGTTGGTGTTTGTAAATCAGCTTGACTATCTAAAAAAAGTTTATATCTAATATATTTATCAAAAGCGTGATTAGTATAGTTTATATATTCTCCATTGGCTTCTGTATAATAACTAGTGCTTGTTCCGTCTGGCCCTTTAAAGTCCCAAGGTCCTCCAGAATTATCACTAGTTGCAATTTGAAAACGTATATCAGTATCAAGTGGTTCGTTGCCTTCCCAAGAAATCCAGTTGTAAGAGCTAGTAGCCGTACCAGCATCAAAAGTTGATGATTCTAATATTCCAGCTGTAGAATAATCACAATCTGTTATTTCGGTAGATATAATAAAAAATTCCCCAATATTACTAGAAGTTGCTGCATAAATCATAGAACAATTGGCCGACATGCCTAAAACATATCCTTCTAAATCAAAACCAAACTCTTTAAAAATATTACTAGGATCAGTGATATTTAAAACATTTAATTCTTCGTCTAAAAAATTAGTACCCAAAAGAGCATAAGGTCCTACCAAAGAAAAAGAATGAACTGTCTCATTGACTTCGTATGATCCTAAAAAGTTTGGATTAGCTGGTTCATTTACATCTAATACGAAAAATTCTGGTCCCCCACCATTGTTTTGAGTTGATATATATCCTTTATTACCTCGAACAAAAACATCTGTACCTTTTAAAGACCCTGGTAAATCATATATCCCTATTATATTTAAATCTGCTGGATTAGTAACATTTACTATTTGAAATTCAGCTGAGCTATCTAAAGTAGCCAAATAAACATAAGAATCTGAAAAAAATAATTGATCCAACTCAGCCGCTATGTTCAATGAATCAAGAAGTTGAATATTTGAAGGATCTAATATACTCAAAGAATAAAAATCAGCTCCTTGTACTATATAAGCTTCCGTACCAGATATTGCTAAATCCAGTGAATCATCATTGCTCGGTAAATCATAAGAATTAAAAATATAGGGACTACTTAGATTATTTATATTTATTATTTGAAGTTCGGCTACATTATCTCCTGTGGCCAAATAAGCATAATCTCCAGACACTCTTATACTATTAACTGAAGACCCAATATCTAAAGATGATATTTTAAATACATTGTAAGGATCACTAACATCTAATATATAAAGCTCGTCTCCTGAAGGATTATTTTCTGTAATCAAATAAGCAATCCCATCTTTTTCTAAAACATCATTATCATCAAAATTTGATGGAGTATCATAATTATCAGTAGTAGTGGTATTGCTCCAATCTATATATCCAAGTTGTAAGCTAACTACACCAGCAGTCGATACATCTACACCTGCATTTTTAGAAAAAAACTTGGTTTCATCAAACCAATTAACCTGTCCGTCTCCACCAACCCAATCTGTTTGTAACCAACGACTAGCTTGCCATCTATGCAAATATGTTTCCATATTTTCTTGTTGAGCATTACCAGATTTACTATTCCATGATACATTAATAGTTATTTTTTTTGTATCTACATCGATATAACCTCCAGATAATACTATATCACCATAAGCTTGTCCGTTGGTATAATTTTCTCTATAAACATCTGATACTGTAATAGTTCTAGTGTAAAAATTATCCAAAAGCTGACCACCTGAACTCGCAACCCATTTGTTAGCTACTAAATTAATAGAATAATCACCAGCGGCTAAAGTACTCCAATCCAATAATCTAACAGCTTCCATAGATTCAATGGTATAAAAAAGAGCTTTAGTTTTTTCTTCATTTATATACCTTAACTTATTATTTGATACACTTATAGCAAATACCAAAACAATCATAGTAGCTATAAAAGATATAGTTATTAATAGTTCTATCATGGAGAATCCTTCAATATTTTTTCGCAAATATAAACCAAATTGTTTTTTTATATTCTTCATAAACTAATTAACTTGCCCAGAACTTTTAACTTCTATATTTTTATTATAACTATTGTCAATACTCAATATTATAGATATTGTCCCTGTATTATTTGCTTCTCCATCAAATTTGGAAAATATTACATCTGGTCCATAAACACCGAAAGCATCTGAAAAAATTGTTTCTGAATTTTGAATTTCTATACCATTTAAAATCCATGTTTTATTGTTAACATCAGATTGATCATATGTGTCTCCTGAAAAAATAGTATAGCTTGAAGTAGTAAAATGCATACCCCATGAATTACTACCAGCAGCAGCTGTAGCTAATTGTTGAGTCCTAACCAAAGCACTTTTTATTGTGTCATGAGTATCAATAAGCAATATTTTTTTATGCCAAGTTTTATAACCATTAAAACCCATAGAAATAATCAAAGATGTGACTGATATAACTATCAATAACTCAATCATACTCAATCCTCTTTGATTTTTTATAAACATAAAAATTATTCGGCAAAAGAATTGGTTAATTCATACATTGGGCCAATGACAGACACAGCAATAAAACCAACAGCTACACCAACTATGACCAGTAAAACTGGTTCTAATATTGTAGAAAGATTATCTAAAACATTATTTACTCTATTTTCATAAAATTCAAAAATCTTGGCTAGTATTTCTTCCAGCTGTCCAGTAGACTCACCAACTTGTATCAATTGTACAGTCAGTGATGGGAAAAGGTTTGGTCTTTTGGCCATAGAGGCTTGTAAAGATGTGCCTTTTTCCAATTCCTTGGCGATAATAGCCACTTCTTTTTGGTATCTAGTGTTGGACAGAGTTTTGGATACTATCTCCATAGATTGGACAATAGGTAATCCAGCTGCCAAAAGAGCATTGAGATTACCAGCAAAACGAGTAAGCTCTAATTCTCTACTGAGCTTTCCCAAAAAAGGTGTTTTTAATATAAAAGTATGCAAAGCCAATTTTGGACGAGCTTTAGAAAATATAAATTTGATTAAAATCAACAACCCAATAAAACCACCAATGGAAAAGTGCCAATAATTTCTCACGACAAAATTGATACCCGATACAGCTCTCAAAATAAAAGGAAGTTTTACTCCTCCTGATTCAAATAAATCTATCAACTGAGGAAATATAACTAAGGCCAAAAAACCACTCACAATAATCAAAGCGATAATTACAATAACTGGATACATCATAGCCCCAACTACCTTGCTACGCAATTCTTTTTGTCTTTTTATGATATCGGCCAAATGACCAAAAGTATCAGCCAACATACCTGTATTTTCTCCTACTTCAACAGTAGCAACAACCATACTAGGAAAAACCTTGGGATAGTGTTTTAAGCCGGTAGATAAAGTTTGACCATTTTCAATATGTTCACACAAATAGTCTAATATGTCTTTAAAATATTTGTTTTTAATCTCATTTTTAATAGTCTTGAGAGCTGGAGTAATAGATAATCCAGCGCGAAGCATAGTAGACATATTGTCCATAAAAAGCATCTTATCGGTCAAAGATACTTTATTAAAAATACCAATATCTTTTGTATGGACAGGCTTTATTTCTTTTTTGACTGGTGCACCAGATGATTCTATTTTTTTATTATTTTTTGATACTTTTGAAGATTTTTTTGGTGCTCTATATAATTGAAATGAAGACATCTGAGACTTTGTCTTGGTCAATTCACCATCACCACTAAGTTTGTTTACATCAAACTTAGAAGAGTTGTTTGTTTTTTTACTATCATCAATATATTTCATATCTATTCTCTTTTAATACGCAATACTTCTTCTATAGTGGTCATGCCCAAAAGGACTTTTTGCATACCATCTTCAAAAATTGTAATCATACCATGTTCTTTAGCTGCATTTTCTATATCAACTGAAGAGGCGTTTCTAATAATACAATCTTGAACTTTTTTATCATTTTCCAATAACTCCAAAACAGCAATTCTTTTGCTGTAGCCAGATCCATTGCAACGAGAACAACCCTTGCCTTTATAAAAGGTAAGATCAGCGAAAGAATGTAATCTACTTTCTACCAATTTTAATTCTTTAAACCTCTCAAACATATCTTCAAGGTTGAATTCATGGCTCAAACTACTTAATTGATCTTTGTTTAATTTAAAACTCTCAATACAATTTAAACAAATACGTCTTACTAATCTTTGAGCAATTACTAAATTGAGGGTAGAAGCTACCAAAAATGACTCTACTCCCATATCCAACAATCTGGGTGGTGCGCCCGAAGCATTGTTGGTATGTAGAGTTGATAAAACCAAATGACCTGTAAGTCCAGCCCTGACCGCAATTTGTGCTGTATCGTTGTCACGAATCTCTCCAATCATGATAATATCTGGATCCTGACGAAGTAAGGCTCTAAGACCACCAGCAAAATCATAACCTGCTTTGTCATTTATTTGTGTTTGATTTACGCGATGCACTCCATACTCTATTGGATCCTCAATAGTAGAGATATTGACTTCTTCAGTATTCAAAATATTTAAAACCGAATAAAGAGTGGTGGTTTTACCCGATCCAGTAGGTCCAACTACTAGTATCATGCCAAAAGGCTTTTTTATCTGTCTGAGCATTATTTCTTGATTGTGGTCAAGAAATCCCAAATCTTCTAAACTCAGGTTTTGAGCATCGTCAGTCATCAGACGCATTACTATCTTTTCACCATAAAAAGCAGGTAAAACTGAAACTCGGACTGACTCTTCCTCGTCTTCTATTTTAAAAGAAAAACGTCCATCCTGAGGCACACGATGTTCATCAATACGAAGATTAGACAAAATTTTTATACGAGCTATTAAAGCATCATGGATACTTGATGGTAATTCTACTACATCATGAAGATCACCATCTACCCTAAATCTAATAACCACTGCATCTGGTAATGCCTCAATATGGATATCTGAAGCTTGCTCAAAAAGAGCTGATTCTAAAATAGCATCAATAATTTTGATAATTGGAATTTCAACTTCAGTTGGCTTACCATCTACTTTTAAAATCTTGCTATCCAATATTTGATTGAGCTCTTCTTGAATATCTTTTTGATAAAGACGAGAAGCAAAAAGAAAATTTTTATAACTAGTCATAAAAATCTCAATCTTCTTTTTGCTAGCTTTTTTAACTAAAGCTACTTTTTCTTTACTATTAGGATTTACAAAAGCTACCTTAAGTTTGCCTTTTTCCAAGGCAAAAGGAATTGCCTTGGCCTTACGAGATGTTTTTTCATCAATAATATTTAATACTGCGTGATCTAATTTTCTCTTGCGTAAATTTATAAAAGGTACCTTTAAATAGTCACTAATCAATTCATGCAAATAATTAGGATTTAAAAATCCTCTCTCCGTAAGAACTTCTTCTATACCACGACGACGACGATGAGCGTTGTCTTCTGCTTCTTTCCAGTCATTTTCTTTAATGACTTTGGCGTCAAAAAGTATCTTTTTTAATGAATCTTGAGATATTGGTAAATGAGATGACATATTTAGATAAAATAATAACTTACTTACTTATTAATATGCTAAGTATAAACTAATTATAACAGAAATAGCCCATCTAGACAAAATAAAAAGACACTTGATAATTCAAGTGTCTTTAAAAATAAATTTATCTCTTAATTACTCTTTTTTTAGTTGGCTTTTTCTTAATACTCTTCTTACTTGTCTTTTTTTTCTTATTTACTTTCTTTTTAACGCTTGCTTGTTTTTTGATTTTTTTCTTTATTCCAAAAGTATCTATAAGTGCATTTTCCAAACTAATAAAATCTTTGACTGCCATTTCTACTGAATGATTAAAACTATCTGAAGAAAAAACCGCTGTTTTTATATTGGCTATTTTTTTGTCTATTATCACTGGCAATTTATATAAAGAACCAAAAGCAGCTATAGAATCATTTTTGACTTTTAATACTTCCCTAGCCAATTTTTCACCTGGAATTTTGATAAGCTTGATTTGTTTCTGTTGAGCTTTGCTCAAAACTTTTTTTAGCTTCTCCATATCAAGATTTTGATCAGCTGGTAATAAAACCATATAATAATCCTTATCTGCTTTTACCAAAAGTGACTTAGCAATTTCTTCCATTTTCTTTTTCATGGTATTAGCTGCATCAATAGCAGTATAAATAGTCTTGTGTTCTAACAAGTCATGTTTTATACCGGCCTTCTCTAAATATTTAATAGTTTTAACTGGTAGCTTTCTTTTTTTGACTGACATATATTTTTATTAAAATCAATATTTATATCCAAATTATAGCATTTTTAATACAAAAATAAAAACACCTTGTTAGGTGTTTTTATTTTATACTGATTGGCTACAATTTAATACGCCTAATTCTAAGACTATTGGTTACAACTGAAACACTAGAAAAGCTCATTGCAGCAGCTGCAATCATTGGATTTAAAAATCCAAAAGCCGCCAATGGTATAGCAATTACATTGTAAGCAAAGGCCCAAAATAAATTTTGCTTAATAGTGGTAAATGTTTTTTTTGATAAAGCAATCGCTGAAATAACTTTGCGTGGATCGCTATTCATCAGCACTATATTACCACTTTCCATAGCAATATCAGTGCCCCCACCAATAGCAATACCCAAATCTGCCAATGTCAAAGCTGGAGCATCATTTATACCATCCCCTACAAAAGCCACTATCTTGCCTTTTTCTTTAAGTTTTCGGATATGCTCTACTTTTTGATCTGGCAACACCTCAGCTATTACTTTTTTTATACCCAATTCTCTAGCAATAGCCTGAGCTGTCAATTTGTGATCACCAGTCAACATATATACTTCACTTATTTTTTGAAGTTGGGCTATAGCCTCTTTAGAGGAAGACCTGATAACATCGGCAACTGCTATGACACCCATTACTTTTTTATCTTTTATAAAATAAATGGGCGTTTTGGCTTCACTAGCATATTTTTCAAAAGCAACTTTGTAATTTGCACTCTCTACTACTTGCAAATCTTTTAATAATTCCCTATTACCGAGATACATTTCTTGATTGTCAATCAAGCCTTTGATACCCTTGCCTTTTATCGCTTCTACTTTGGTGGCATTCTTTAATGCTAAATTATTATCTTTAGCATACTTTATAAAAGCATTGGCCAAAGAATGCTCGCTGCTAGCCTCCAAAGAGCAAGCCAGGATCATAAGCTGTTTAGATGATAATGTATCATCAAGAGTATTGATATCAGTTATAGCTGGCTTTCCTTCAGTCAAAGTGCCAGTTTTATCAAAAACCACTACATTTACTTTATGAGCTATTTCTAAACTTTGAGAATCCTTGATAAGAATACCATTGGCTGCTCCCTTACCAGATCCCACCATAATAGCTGTCGGCGTAGCAAGACCCAAGGCACAAGGACAGGCTATTACTATCACTGCTACTGCATTGATAAGACTGAGCTCAAAGCCAACTCCCAATAACCAATACCAAATCGCAAAAGTAATAATAGCTATACCAATAGCTGCTGGCACAAAAATACTAGATACTTTATCAGCCAATTTTTGTATTGGAGCTTTTGATGCTTGAGCATCTTCTACCAGTTTGATTATCTGAGCCAAAACTGTGTCTTCTCCTATCTTATTAACTTTTACTTTTATGACACCTTGATTGTTGATAGTTGCTCCATAAACCAAGCTACCCTGTTTTTTGTCTACTGGAATACTTTCACCAGTCAACATTGATTCATCAACAGAGGTCTCGCCTTCTACTATCTCACCATCTAAAGGAATTTTTTCACCCGGCTTGACCAATACTATATCACCCAGCTTGATGTCTTTGATATCTTTTTTTTGTTCTTGATTGTCAATCAATATAGTAGCTTGTTTTACTCCCAAAGATAACAATTGTTTGATGGCTGTAGAAGCTCTGCCTTTACTTTTTTCTTCTAAATATTTACCCAGTAATATCAAAGTAATAATCACTGCCGCTGTTTCAAAATAAACATGAGTATCAATGAACATTGCGTACAAACTATAAAAATAAGCTGCTAGTGTACCGATTGAAATCAGTGTATCCATATTTGATTTGAATTGCTTGAGTTGCAAAATCATACCCTTGTGAAACTGCCAACCAATCACAAAAACTACTATAAATGCCAAATCATGCATTATCCAGGTTTCCAAACTAACATCAAAAAAATTAATACCAAAGTTTGGTTTATAAAACATGGTCACAAGCAAAGGCAAAGTGAGGATAAGTGCCCAAACAAACTTACGATAAGATTTTTGAGTCAACTTCAAATCTGCTGTTTGATCGCTATCATCTATTACCTTATAATCACCTGCTTTGGAAATTACTGCTTCTATTTCACTTCTACTTATTTTTTGACTATCAAACTCTACTTTGGCTTGATTATTGGCATAGTTTACACTAGCACTTTTTATACCTGGACTTTTTTTTATAGTCTTTTCAATATTTAAAGCACAAGAAGCGCAATGCATACCTGCTATTTTTAAATTTATATTTTCCATATATTTTTATATTATTCTACAATAAATTTACCACGAACCATACCCATCCCACAAGAAAAATTAATAGTACCAGATTCTTGTGGAGTAAATTCTATTATATTTTCCCCACTATGAATATCTTCAGCAATACCCAAGTCTGGGACAATAATACTATTGGTACAACCAGATGCTTTGGTGCCATCAATTATCCATTTAACAGGTACACTTTTTTTTAATTTAAAAGCACTAGGAGTATAGCCACTAGAATCAACAATCATTTTAATTTCTTGAGCGTTGGCAGAACCAACAATACTGCTTACTGCCTCTTGGCTAGACCAAAAATTTATATCAATACCTTGAATAGCTAATCCAGAAGACATAGTATAAAAAGCAAAAAATAATACTACAAAGCCAATGGCTTTTTGTATTATCACTGTCTTCATATTTTTAAATTTAGTAGTAGCTACTCCCAATCCTAGTAACACTGGAGAAGTGCCTAGGGCAAAAAGAAATAAAGTAAGAGCTCCAGTCATAAAATCTCCAGAGGCCATAGCAAAAAGTTGCATGCTCTGAGTAAAGCCACAAGGTAAAAAGAAAGTAAAGGCTCCCAAAATAGTTGGTGCCATAGCATGTTCTGATTCTTGCAGTTTTTTCCAAGCACCCATACTACGCTTTGGCATTCGAATACCCAAAGTGGTAAGAGATGGTACAAATCCCAAAATATTTAAAGCTAGCCACAATAAAACTAGGGCAATAAAAACCGTAAACCAACTCATAAATACATCTGAGATATTAAACCAAGAACCTATCATCCCTAATATACCTCCTAGAATAAAAAAGGCTGCCAAACGTCCAAAGTGAAATAATAAGTGTGGCTTTAAATTGCGCTCATAAAAAGTACCTCGGGCTTGATATTTAGCAGCAAAAGACATAACCACTGCCCCCACTACTACTAAACAACTAGACAAAGAGGCTACAATACCAATAATAAAAGCTGCGCCATAATTTATATCACTGATATCGGCTTGTATCCAGTCTAATAAACCTATCCATCTTAAATATCTATAAATAAGATACAACCCCAAAACCAATAACCCAGCATAAAACCATTGCTCAGCTGATGCTTGTGGTTTTTTGTTTTTTATTGGTTCCAGAGAAGCTTGATAACCCAGCTCTTCTATTTTTCTAATTATTTCTTTGATGGGCAATTGTTCTCCATCATGGCCAAGCTCAGCTTTGCCATGCAAATGACTAATTTTTATATATTTAATACTCTCTATTTCTTCTAATGAGTCTTTGATTAACATCTCACAAGAAGTACAAGTCATGCCTGAAATATATATAGACTTACATTGTTTATTATTCATTTTTTTAAATTAATGATCAATTTTGCACAATAACGGATTTTGAATTTTTTTGGCTATTAAATAAGTAGAAAACAAAAGCATAAATACTCCCAATATACCAAATTCTAAACCTCCAAAAGGTAAGATGCCAATAAAAGATGTCGTAGCGGCCAAACCAAATATAGAGGATAAAACTAGTGACCCACAAGAAGCACAACCGACACCAAGAAATCCCAATATCATACCCATCAGGCCTACTCCTGTATTTTTTTCCAAACTTATTCTTCTCTTAACATAGAAAATCATCATTACAATATTTATAGCCGACAAAAAAGATAATATAATAACCAAGATTAGTGAGCTACTAGTGAAAGTACTCTGGGGGTCCCTTAGTAAAAACCAAAACATCTTTATTTTTATCAAGCCAGAAAAAGCTGCTAGCAATTGGTATCTAGCTATTAAAAAACTAGCCAAAAAAAATGCCAAAGCTATAATAAAAAATAAAATAACATAACTTGGTTTTTTGAAAACATCTTTAAAAGATTTATTTATTTCTATTATATTTTTATTTTCCCCCATAAAAATTTATTAAATTATTTAGTGATATTATATTTTTTTAAATCATAACATCCTAAACAAATATTATCAATCAATCTCAACAAATCCTTTTTTAATAGCCATTTTTAGTGCAAATATATTTTTATATATATCAAAAAAACCTTAATCAATTATATTTATAATAATATAAAACTAAGGCTTAGATTATAAGCTAATAAATCTTTGGATGAAGAATTCCGTTGCTAAATAAAAAAGTAAATTTATAAAACAATTTGAAACCACCGTATCTATCTCGAAGTAAAAAATAATTGCTAAGTATGTCAAATTTAATATACAAAAATATAATAACAGCCAGTATAAAATTTATTCCCCATAAATTTATACCCACCTCAGATAACATATATTGTAAATCATACCCTACATGTTCTGAAAAACTATAAGCGCCCATATTGCAACATTCCATAGCTGGCATTGTATTGTCATGGGTATTATTAAAATCTGAACTAGTAAAAAAACATCCCAAAACAAATAAATTTGCCAAAGCTATAAATAAAGAGAAAATTATTATTTTATTTTTTACCAATTTCATAAGTATCTATATTATACCTTATATAATGCTTTTGTAAATAAAGCCAAAATATATGATATAATATAAGCAATAAAAAAATTAATCACAAAACAAAATGAAAGATAAACTAAAATATTCAAAAGGTCTGCTAAGAATAATATTGGGTTGGATATTTTTGTGGGCTTTTTGGGACAAGGTTTTTGGTCTAGGCTTTGCTACTGAAGCTGACAAATCTTGGCTAAATGGTACCTCTCCTACTAGTGGGTTTTTAAAATTTTCTACTAGTGGTCCTTTTGCTGATATATTTCAGTCTATGGCTGGTAACCCACTAATAGATTGGCTATTTATGTTGGGGTTATTGTTGTTGGGTTCGGCTTTGATACTTGGTATTGCCAGTAAGCTTACTACTATTGGTGGTTCTATTATGCTTGCTTTGATGTATTTGGCAGCTATACCACCAGAACATAACCCTTTGGTAGATGAACATATAATCTATATCTTGATCTTATTTGGTTTTTATATAGATGAGACTAACCACAGTCTTGGTTTTGGTAAGAAATGGGAAAAATGTAAATTGGTCAAAAAATATCCTATTCTACAATAACTACCAAAAAACACCTCAGCTAGAGGTGTTTTTTGAAGGTTTTATTTTTCTAAATTGTTATTAGCAAACCCGTGTCTCATTCCAAAACCTTTGTGCATCCCCATGCCCATACCTAGTTCTGGTAGACCAAGCTCATCTTTTAATGTTTGAGCTGCCTCAAAATCACCTTCTTGCATATATTTATGCATTTGTACAAATTGGTCAAAATTATCTTGGTTGATAAAATCAGTAATTCTAGGAATACTATCAGTAGCTTCTTTCCAAGTATTATAGTCTCCGTTTTCTATAGCTGTTTGGATAGCATCATGATATTGTTCCATAGCTTGATGATGTTCTTCCATGGTGGCTAGCCTTTCTGGATCTATATTTCTAGCTCCAGTGGATTGCCCATACAAACCATGAGCTGATGCGATGGAAGATACTACTAAAGTGGTAATAACCAAGCCCAAAAATCCACTCAGTAAATAAAACTTACTTTTCTTCATAATTTATTGTTAGGTTTATTAGCTAAAAGCGATCGATCTGCTTTCTATCTATTAATACGAACCGGCAAAAAATTTCTTTCATCTATCATTCTATGAGGTGACTCATATCTTTCTTGTAGCCAATGCATACCACGCATTGGTAAAAGAATGTGCATTTCAAAATTTTGACTATCTAGCTTTTGACCAATAATGCGAATCGGCTGTCCAATCTTTAGATTTAAAAAATTGGGCGTAGTAGTATTAAAATGTTTGATCATCCAAATATTACCTTGCATATCTTCAATTTCTATATATTCATCTTCAATAGCCCTGACCACTCCCCCCAAAAGACCATCATCAACACGAGACCATATATGTTGTCTCCTATTGATCACTTCATTATAAAAAAATGCTCTCTGGGCTACTATATTATCTATTGCCTGAGCCATCCCAAAATTGTAAAAAAATGTGCCTAGCAATATATTGATACCCAAGCCAGCTAAAAATATTTTACTCAAAGAAAATCTATAACCATTTTTTGTATGTCTAAAATTATAATAAGTAACTAAGATCAAAATCCCCAAAAACATCAACCAAAAATATGGTAAAGTCAAAAATATAAATTCTAATAAACTACCACTGATACGACTATATACATCCCAGTCATTGTCTATCAACATATACAAAATAACTGAAAAAGCTAAACTACTAATAATCAATGAAATGCTAGCCAAACACCAAACTATATAGTTTTTAAGCAAAAATTGCCAACGTGGTTTTGGTTTTGTATCTTTTATTTTATCCAATATTTCTTGGGTAATATTTGTTTCACTCATATATCTATAATTTAATATCTTGCTCTTCTATTTTTTGTAAAAATTGCTTCTTGGCTCGGCTAATCAAAGTAGCGATGGTACCCATTGGTTTTTTCAAAATATCCGAGATTTCTTTGTATTCTTTTTCTTCCAAAAATTTTAAAACCAATACTTCTCTATACTTTAAATCCAAACTATCTAATACTTTATTAATATTAACTCGTAAATATTTATTATCTAGTTCTTTGCTAATATCTGCTCTACTTATTATATTGTTTAATATTGACTCACTATCATAGCTGATTTCTTGAGGTCTGACTTGTTTTTTACGATAATTATCAATAACTTCGTTGTGAGCAATACGATAAATCCAAGAAGAAAATTTGAGATCTTTATCAAAGCTATTTATATTTTGATAAGTTTTTATAAAGACTTCTTGTAAAACATCCTCAATATCTTCTTTGGCAAGACCAGCAATACGCTTTATATACCGACTAAGTTTTGCTTCATATCTTCTAATCAAATACAAAAAATTGTCTTGTTTTTCCAAGGTAAGTTTGACCAATTCTGCGTCTGACAAATTATCCCAATTATTAATATCTGGCATATTAGCTATGTCTTAGGTATAATACGTATTAATAGCTCATTTATTTCATTATAGCAAGTTTGATTTTTTACTCAAATAACATTAAAATTAGTACATTAAACTAAACAAAAACTATGGCTTTAAAATTTAGAACACCTTTTATAAATATTGGTTTCAAAACCCCCACTATAGACGAACAAACTGCCTATGCTAAAACTAGGCAGGTTATTAATGGACCATATACTAGAATATATTTGATACGTCATTGTCATCCAGATTATACTCTAAAAGAAACACTAGGAGATGAAAAAATGCCCTTGTCTGATATAGGTCTAAAACAAAGAAAAGTACTTTATAAAAAATTAAAACAAATAAACATAGAAAAAATATATATCTCCGAGTTTGTCAGAGCGAGAGAAACAGCTGAAGACTATGCCAAAAAACAAAACAAAAGAATATATGTTGATAAAAGACTAAATGAAATTGACTGGACAGAATGGTATAAAATAAAATATTTCCGTATGTCAGAAAAAACTCGTATAAAAAAAATAAAAGCCTACAAACATATGGATCTAGAAATGAATAAATTACAAGAAAAATCTAGACGTCTTCTAGCTGATATCTACAAAAAAAATAAAGGAAAAAGAGTAGGCCTGTTTTGTCATGGAAATTTGATAAGATCCATAGTAACTAGCATTTTAAATACCGATGTCATTGGTTTTTTGTCTATGGAAATATATCAATCTTCTATTACAAAATTGGTAATTGATCGCGATGGTTATATAAAAATAAATTATATCAATAATATCTGCCATCTACCTCACAAGCCCAATGAAGACTTATTTTTGGCCGCTCTCAATCAATAAAAATAATAAAACTAAAAAACTCCCGTATCATATGCGAGAGTTTTTTAAACTTAGTAATTATGATATTCTCTTAAAACTTCTTTCAAATCACTAGCTTTTACTTTGATAATTTTATTCGAATCTATATTATTTAACCTTACCTGAGCAGCTACTTCATCCAATATATCAATAGCCTTATCAGGAAAAGCCCTATCTTTTATTTTGGCCGTACCCTCTACTATTTGTTTTATAATATCACTGCCAATAGATACTTTATGATAATCCTCATAGCCCTTCTTCAGTGCCTCTAACATTTTTATAGTAGTATTTTTATCTGGCTCTTCCATCAAATAGCCTTCAAATCTTCTAGTTAAAGTTTTATCTGGTTCTATATATTTTTTATACTCCTCTACTGTAGTGGTGCCAATCATTTGTAATTCACCCCTAGCTAAAGGAGCTTTGATAATATCATCGGCGTCAATAGAACCTTCGGTTCCTCCAGCTTGGACTATGGTATGAATTTCATCCATAAATACTATAATACGCTTATTCATAGCAATAACATTATCAATCAGCTCTTTAAACCTTTTTTCAAAATCTCCTCTATACTTAGTACCCGCCAATACTGATGAAATATCAATTTTTAAAATTACTTTATCTGCTAAATTTTTAGGAACCTTACCTTTAGCTATGGCTAGGGCCAAGCCTTCGGCTATAGCTGTTTTACCAATACCAGCTCTACCAAATATAATAATATTGTTTTTTCTACGTCTTGATAATACTTGTATAACTTTTCTGATTTCTTTATCTCGACCTACTACCGGATCCAATTTTCCTTCTCTAGCCAAAGCAGTTAGGTCTAAAGAAAAATTGTTTATAAAATTGGCAGAACCAAGATTGTGTTCTGTTTTATTATGTTTATTTTTGCCACGTAACAAATAAAACGCGGCTAAAATCAATATTAATATACTTAGAGCTAGAGGATAATCTAAAATCATAATTATAACCTATCGTAACTATTAATTGATGGATTAATAGTTATCGTAAGCGTTTCTGTATCTGCACCAACAGAATTAAGAGCTGTTATTTCAACAGCATATGTACCAACTACACTGGCTGTACCGACGATTACGCCAGTTGATGTATCAAATGATAAGCCAGTTGGTAAATTACTTATTCTAAAATTAGTAGGGTTATTGGTAGCTGTAATAGTATATCTAAAACTACTTCCAACTGTAGCATTGACAGTTAATGGACTAGTTATTTCTGGTGCTGGTCCTCCTATAATTTCATTACATGGGATTTCGGTGATTGGCAAAGTCAAAAAAGTATCAGCATAGGGAGTACCATTAGTGTCATAATAATATATATTTGGCATATAATCTGTATAAGTTGTTTCTGGCAAACAGAGGGAATGTGTAATGCCTTGGGATTGTATATTTATTATACGTTCTGGAATTATTGCATGATTTTCATCATCAAAAACTTCTAAAGCAAATGGTGCACCTGGTTGATATTGTTGAGCAATATTAGAACTAAAATAATCATTAGTGTTCAAGTTTAGACCTCCAAATGGATAACCATAAGGGTTAAAATTAGCTATAAAATATATCTCCGGATTGCTAATGCCGTCTGAATCTACTGGAATATTAACACTAGCATCATCAATACTACCGATATCTAGTTTATTAGCCAAAAGTTGATTACATGGTAAAGTGGTAGCTTTGTTGGTTAATAAACTATCAAAGTAGGGAGTACCATTGGTGTCATAATAATATAAAATATAATCACCCTCATTAATTAATGTCTCTGGTAAACAAAGAGTATGGATAGTTCCTTCAGATTGTATGTTTATTATACGCTCTGGAACCAGTGTTCCTACGTCACTACCAAAACTCAAAGCAAGTGGCGCACCTGGTTGATATTGTTGACCAATATTAGAACTAAAATAATTATTGCTACTCAAATTTAATTGTCCGAATGGATAACCATAAGGGGTAAAATTAGTCATAAAATATATCTCGGGATCATTGATGCCGTCTGAATAAACTGGAATATTAACACTAGCATCATCAATACTACCAATATCTAGTTTATTAGCCAAAAGTTGATTACATGGTAAAGTGGTAGCTTTGTTGGTTAATAAACTATCAAAGTAGGGAGTACCATTGGTGTCATAATAATATAAAATATAATCACCCTCATTAATTAATGTCTCTGGTAAACAAAGAGTATGGATAGTTCCTTCAGATTGTATGTTTATTATACGCTCTGGAACCAGTGTTCCTACGTCACTACCAAAACTCAAAGCAAGTGGCGCACCTGGTTGATATTGTTGACCAATATTAGAACTAAAATAATTATTGCTACTCAAATTTAATTGTCCGAATGGATAACCATAAGGGGTAAAATTAGTCATAAAATATATCTCGGGATCATTGATGCCGTCTGAATAAACTGGAATATTAACACTAGCATCATCAATACTACCAATATCTAGTTTATTAGCCAAAAGTTGATTACATGGTAAAGTGGTAGCTTTGTTGGTTAATAAACTATCAAAGTATGGAGTACCATTGGTGTCATAATAGTATTTATTTGGAAAATAATCAGTATAGGTTGTCTCTGGTAAACAAAGAGTATGGATAGTTCCTTGAGATTGTACATTTATTATACGACTTGGGATTACTTCTCCTCCATTATCTGCCCAAAGTTGTAGAGCTAATGGAACGGTTGAAGTGGAATATTGAATATCCATTGGATCATATCCTCCACTTAAACTTAAATGGCCCAAAGATAAATTATCAGCTATAAACTCTACACTAGGGTTGCTAATGCCGTCTGAATAAACTGGAATATTTACTGCAGCATCTTCAATACTTTTTAATACTAATGGACCTGTTTTTAAAATAGTTTCTCCAATTATGACAGGACCATTGACTGGACCACTAATTCTACTAACGGAAAAAGCCATAGCCATAAAATTAAGTCCTAACATAAATGAAGATACTATTAGTAAAGAAAGGGCTATCTGTTGCCCAGTAATTACCTTACTAACTATAGAAGTTTTATTTTGCACTTGCGTTTTTACTTGTTTCATAACTTATTAATCTTTAAAAATTTATTATTATATATAAATATTAATTGTTATTATTATACCATAAAAATAAAAAAATAAAAAATTTGACAGTCAAAAATAATCAGCGTATAATATCTATTAATATGCTGAAAAGAATTATTCAACATAAAAAACACCACAAAGATTACTACTTAAAATTTTTAAAAAATATATAAGTCGTTCCGAAAGGAACGATTTTTTTATAAACTAATAATTAAATAAAAACCTATGGACAAAGCAAAAACAGCCCGCCTTGAGGGCTTCGTACTCAAGGAAGCTGAAGATTTTTTTCGCAAGCAGGGTTTTATCCCTTTATTTCCACCCAAAATTGTCAGAGCCTCTGGCGCTTGTGAAAATATAAATACTCTTTTTGAAGTCAGTGTTGATAAAAATCATAAATGGTTTGATAGGAATTCTTACCTTTCACAAACTGGTCAGCTCTATCTTGAAGCTATGGTACCAGAACTCAAAAAAGTCTATTGTGTAGGACCATCATTTAGAGCTGAGCCCAAAATAGACTCCCGACATTTAACAGAATTTACTATGTTGGAAATTGAATTTGCTGGTAACTTTGAAGATCTCTTAGCCTATGAAGAAACACTTATTCATCATGTAGCCAAAAAAGTAGTGCAACATCCCAAAGTCAAAGAGGATTTTGGCTTGAGTGACCAAGACATACAACGCTTAAATAAATGTCCAAATAAATTCCAGCGCTTTACCTATGATCAGGCCATTACCAAGCTTCAAGAAATTGGTGAAGCTATAAAATGGGGAGATGACATAAATAGTAATAGAGAAAAATTGCTTCTAGCTACGGTTGATAATCAACCGTTTTTTATTACCCACTATCCTGACCCGATGTATGAAGAACATAAAAATATTGAAGTAGAAAAATTCTTCAATATGCTACCATCAAAAGACAATCCTGGTCGTGTACTCAGTTCTGATCTTATATTACCCTTTGGTGGTGAAGCGGTGGGAGCAGCTGCTCGTGTACATATATTGGATGAATTGGTAAAACGTTTAAAAAATTCCAAAATGTATAAACGCCTACAAGAAAAAGGCGGTGATATCAGTGATTTTGAATGGTATATAAATCATATAGAAAAAAATGGAGCTGTACCGCATGCTGGTTGTGGTTTTGGCATGTCCAGAATACTACAGTATATTAGTGGCAAAACAGACATTACTGAAGCAGTCACTTTTCCTTCTAATAAAGGCCTTTTGATATAATAAATAAAGTGGATAGACCATTGTCCATCCACTGACTCTCAAACACAAACATCAGTAGTAAACAAATTTTATATCAATAAGAAAACCGCCACCCGTAGCTTTATGCGAAGGGTGGCGGTCCACGCTTTTGGCCAATAATGTCTAGCACGAACACGGCACATCACTGAGTGTCAGGTGCTCGGAAACCTTATTAAGGGTTTCGATATCAATGCCTAGTTGCCCAGCGGCCAAACTAGGGCTCAAGGGATAATCACGGCGACCACACTGACAGATAATGAAATACCAGCCATAGATGCTTGATTTTTCCACTCTGGCTTTGGAGTGGCAAACTTGGCACACAATAGTTTTGTTGTTAGACATGGCTTTCCTCCTTGATGAAATGAACTTGAAATTTGTACAAAAAAACTGATCCTTTACGGAGATCAGTGCTTTTGCTTTTATCTAAATTTAATTTATATAACAAGAATGCCTAATCTCCTCGATCAGTTAACAACAAAAACAAAATAGAAATTTTATTTATAATCGGCATATATTATATATTATAATATCTAAAAAATTTGTCAATATATAAAAATCAAACCCATCGCTTTTTCAACGATGGGTTTTTAAGTCAACGACTGCTTGCCTGACTCTATGTCCAATCACTTTTCTGACATGACGATCTGACATATCTAGGTCAGAAAAATTAATCGGTTTACCGATAGTAATAGTTCCTCTATGACCAGAAGAAATTCCGCGATAGCTGAAACCAACGGCGATTGGCATGATGGGCTGAATGCCTTCTAAGAGTATAGGGATTACGAAGTTTGGCTGAGCCAAACGGATAGTCTCAGCTACACCAGGTACACAGGGACCAACCTCCCCTGTCCTACTACGAGTAGCCTCAAAGAAAAGAACCACATTGCCAGTTTTTAAGGCTCTAACAAATAATCTGATTTGAGCCTTAATAGTATGGTGACCACTTTTTCTGGCGACAGGTATATTCTTTAAGAGATTGAAAAGGTGTTTCCACACCTTGTGGGTCAAAAAATTCTTTCTGTCTGGTGTATTCCAAGAAATACGTCTAGGGCAAAACAATATCTCCCACCAACTCAAGGTAGCGATTCCAATTAAAAAGGAATCAATTAGTGTGAGATGATTAGCTACATAAAGTACTCTAGTATCGTGGGGCAGGTTTTCTCGGCCGATTATCTCAACCTTGTTTCGAACACGGAAAATCCAAATACTCCACAACCATCCAACGATCAAAACTATATGGCTAAGTCTGCCATAAAACCACTTTTTTATGCTGCTCATAGCAGACCTCCTTTCATGGTCATTGTATTTAAATAACACTATACTAACTAAATAGACTACTACACAAAAACCTTCTTGTCAAAATAGCTATTATTTATAAAATTGTAAATTTATAAAAAATATTGTATGCTACAGGCTCTTAAAGCCTATATAAAATATCTATATTAAAACATGAATTTTTTTAAACAATTCTTATCAAGTCCACTAGAAACAGGTGCTATTAAATCTTCTTCAAAAAATTTATCTAAGCTGATTACCAATCAAAGTGATTTGTCCAAAAAAAAATGTATCGTAGAGCTTGGCTCAGGTAAAGGAGTATTCACCAAAGAAATATTAAATAAAATATCTCCTAAGTGTATATTTTTTTGTTTAGAAATTAATCCTCAATTTGTTATTGAGACCAAAAAAAACTGTCCCAAGGCCATAGTCTATAATACCTCTGCCAAAAATATTAAGAAATATTTACTAAAACACAAACAAATAAGCTGTGACTGTATTATATCTGGATTACCTTGGTCATCTTTTAATAAAAAAGTACAAGAGACTTTATTAGATGAAATATATACTTCACTTGAAGATAATGGCGAATTTTTAACTTTTGCCTATCTTCAAGGACTATTACTTCCAAATGGAATTAGATTTCAAAAATTGTTGAAAAATAAATTTAAGCGAGTGAAAAAAACAAAAATAATCTGGAAAAATTTACCACCGGCCTTAGTATATTATTGTAAAAAATAAAATTTATATTATAATATAGCAAAAAAAAAAATAAGAATTTTTTAAAATTCTTATTTTTTCTTTTTCTTGTTTGCCTTTGCTTCAAGCATAAGTCTTTTAATCTCTAGTCTTTTGGGAGTTTTTTTAGAACTAGATTTTTGTGCTCTACCTGCAGCGTGTCTTCTTTTTGCCATAATAAATAACCTTTAATGTTAATATAAAATATATTAACATTTTGAGCAATAAAAATCAAGACCTTAAGCTACTATAATTATTCAATAATTTGTACATTTGAAGGCAAACTTTGACGTATAATATCCAAATCTTGTCTTGATGTCTGATTACCAGACAAATTTAATATTTTTAAATTTTGCAAATTACCCAATTCGTATGGCAAACCAGTAAGCTGATTATTAGCTAAATTAAGTTCTATTAAATTACTCAATTGCCCAATTTCAGCTGGCACTCCTGTCATCTTATTGTTGGAAGCATTCAAAACCTGCAATCTTTGCAATTGATTGATTTGAGATGGTAAGGCTCCTGTTAATTGATTGTTTGATACATCCAGTTTTAACAAATTTGTTTTTTTAAAAACTGATTGATCTACTTGTTGTAAACCTTGACCACTTAAATCGAGACTATCTTTATTACTAATATCGACATTTATATCTTCTTGTTCTATTTTTTGTTCAGTATTTGTAGTGTTCTCGACAAGATTGTCTATTGATGTTTTATCAAAACTACAACTTGCGCCCATTAGTAAAAAAATTGCTAAAACTAATAATATATTTTTCATAAATTTATAATTATTCAAATAAAATAGATATTTCCAAGGCATCATCATACTCTGGTAAACCAGAAGGGTTGTCTTTTTGCAAAATCAAAGCTCCATTATTTTTATAACTAGGCTTTTCAAATTCTAGAGTAGCTTCAAATGGTACAAAATCTTCAGTCATCCAATCATCTTTGGCTTGAGCTATTCCTTGAGCAATGATTAATCCATCCCAATTTACTAGAAATATTGGGAAACTAGCTTCAAAAAACCAAGTGCCTCTAGCTTGGCCAGTAATAGTTAAAGGGCTAGAAATATAATCGCCAGCATGCACTGAATCTAAAATTATTAAATCTTGTTTGGCCAGCTCTTCACTATCTATAATTTCTTCGGTAGCTATGTTTTCTTCAGTATTTATGATTTGCTTCATCACACATTGATTATTATCCGAACAATGACAACTAAATGATGGTAGAGCCAAAGATATATCTATTTGCCCAATTTTTATAGGCTTTTTGCTCCAACAACCACCCAAAAGACCACCGGTGATTTTTTGACAGTCAACATCTTGTTGACAATATTTGCTGCCTCCAAAACTAAAAGAAGTAAAAAATATTATATAACCTACTAATAAAATTAGTACTATAAATAAACTAATGACCCAAAAAAACTTTGTTGCTCTCATAAAATTATTACCGATAATATTATTATAAACATAATTACAGCATATAAAAAATTAAAAGCTAAAATTTGTAAGGCTCTTTTGATATTGTGTTGAATAATCAAATAAATGGGATATCCAAAAACCAAAAGCCCACAAACGGCTGCTGAAAAAACTAACAAAAAAAGCATAAGCGCTATACCCCAAATTTCTGGTGCGTTTTCCACTTGATTATTACCCATCAAGCGAAAAAATAGAGCAACCAAAGAACAATATATGGCCACCCCAAGTGTTTGTAAAAAACCAATCCAACCAGCAGACATTTTATCCAAATTCATAAAATTACTCATTTAGTATTAATATCTTTATTATAGCACTATAAAGCCTTTTACAACAAACAAAAAATCACCATAAAAGATGATTTTTTGAAAAAATTTATTGAGCCAATTCTACAGACGGTTCTACTGCTGGCACAGCACTTAGTATATCAACAGGCATTGGTTCTGGTTCTACCATCCTCTGATCAAAAATATCTTTGGCCAATGGCACTACTACATTTTGTTTATAAAAATATTCTGCTTCACTTGGTAATTCAATAATAGGAAACACTAAAGCTGGAACTAATAATTCACTACTTACATTATTGGTATATTGCCAAGTCTGCATATAAGCAAGGTGAGGGGTGCCCAATTCTATCTCCACTACTTTTACTCCTGCTTGTTCTGGAAAATAATAATAATAATTTCCACCTCTAGCTGCCAATTTTAGTATTTTATCTATGTCCGTTTCCATATCATAAAGAGAGCTTTGATATTTTTGACTAGTCAAATTCCACATACTACTTACTTTCTTGTATCTCAAATTGATAGCTACTCTAATACCCTGTGCGCCACCCCATTCTTCATAAGAATTTTTACCATCAACTATCAAAGGATATACAACTGTGGCCACATCAGGAATCATAAAGCCCTCCATATTAGCTAACCTAAGATAATTTTCTTTCCAAGAATTATCTACTTCTGGAGTACCATATGTAGCGATACTAATATTATGCTCTTCTAAAAATTTATTGGCCATATTAATAAGCTGATCATCACTAGGAATATCTTCCATCTTTATCGGTTCTTGTGGATAGTCTATGCCCATTGGCCATTTTTCCCAGTTTTCATTAATGGAAATCATGCCCTCATACAAATCAACATTGACTGCATAACCAAAATTTTTGTCTTCATAGATACTAAAATTTCTTATTTTTAAATTATCTAGAGAATTTAAATCAAAATTATCAAAATTTAAACCTTGCAAAATATTGGCCACATCTTTTTGTGAATCAAGACCTTTTATCCTTTTTAAAACAGTCATCTGTGCATTATCAACAGAAAAGTCTTCCCCTTTATAAACATACTTATAAACTATTGGTTGTGGAGCAATCTTCATATCCATAGCTACTGTAGAGCCCATACCACCACCCCCACCACCAAGACCAGCGACCATGGTGTTTTCCTGAGTGCCCCCATTTTGAGCCAATAATGGCCCAAAAGCTTGTCTGCCCAATCCTTTAACTTGTAAATTAAAATCCACATTGGCCGTTTTAATATTTTCATCCTTAGATAATGTAGGAATAAGGATTAGCAAAACAAGAGCCAAAGAGCCAAACACATAAATTAATTTGTTCATAATATTATAATTAGATTGTTTATTATTGTTTTCAGAAAACTTTTCCAATAGTTCTCTGCGTAATTTAATTTGAAAATCTTTATCAAATTTTATATCCGGTTTAGATATTAAAAGTTTTTCGATGATATCTATCAACTGTGACTCATATTTTTTGAGACTACTGTCAATAATATATAAATCTTCTAAAATATTTTTTATATCTTCTTTCATATTTTTTAATTAATCAACATAGTAAATAATACTATCAAGCTAGCTAGAGACAATTTAAGTTCTTTGATGCTTCTAGAAAAAATCATTTTGCAATTGGCTTCTGACTTACCGACTATTTCTGAAATTTCTTTGTATGACAATTGTTGCCAAACCCTTAAAACAATTATTTCTCTCTGCGTATCACTAAGCCTGTTCAGTTTATCTTTAATTTCTGATATTTGAGCTGCCCTATCTAAATCATCGTCGGCTGTGATAGAAAACGAAACATCAGAAATTTCCTCTATGTCTTGAAAATTTTTGTTGGTTCTATAATGATCAATCACTGTATTTCTAGCAATACGATAAAGCCAAGAACTAAAACTACCTTTGCGACTATCAAATTTTACTAAATTATTTAAAGCTTTATAAAAAGTCTCCGCTACCAAGTCTTCGGTATTTTCTTTATGACTTATTTTATAGTACACAAAACTATATATTTTTTTAAAATATCTATCATATAATTGTCCAAAAGCTTGGCCGTCGCCAGCCTGACAAGCAGAAATTAAGCTTAAATCGTCATTTTCCATGGATTTTTCTCTTCTCACTATATTATAACGAATAAATACAAAAAAAGTAACAAAAAACATTTCTCTTAAACAAAAAATGTTTTTATTTTTTAGTTTATTCTTGTTTGACCTTCAAAAAATAACTATAAAACAATTATTAGTAAAATGACCCCCAATATAAATATTGAAAACAGTATTGTTTCCCATTGACCAAAAAAATAAAGATATCAGAGAACAATAAATAATTACCCTATTAAACCTCGCTAATGATTATCTAGGTGCCACCACAATCAGCAGCACTAATATGAATATGGGTAGGAGGATCAGACGGTGGATGATACAAATAATTTCCGTGACAAGACACAACAATATTTCTAATAACAGACCTCTGACTATTGCTTAAGTGGGTACTTCGTAAATCAGCAGCATAAGATCCGTCCATATTTTTGGCCGGTCCGCCATAATGACAAGAGTTTTTAGTATGCACACAAGTAGCATCGGTCCAATTATCTCGGCAAGTAGCCAAACCACCCACATCCTGACTAATAGAAGTAATAATCAAGTCACTAGGATCTAAAACATGGCTATTATTTACACCCTGCATCAAACAAGTAAGCAAATCTTCTAAAGCCGGCGAAGCATCAAAGCATTGCTGACTATTTATGCCACTAGTAATAATGCCACCGCAACTACCACCACAAGAAATGCCCCCCTCCCAAGCTGAAGTACAACCCACTCCATTATTAGCCGGCGCCTGGTTGGCATTTAATATCGCGCCACATGATCCAGCTGCCTCCAAACGAATTTCTTCCATATTAACATTTAAAATATCTTCAATAAAAAACTTAACTATAATATTACTACCAAAGGCCAAGATAATAGCAAAAACAGTATTGATCATAATAGATTTGCCTGCATTAACTCTTTCCATATTACCACCCGAAATAATCCAACGAGTACCGCCCCAGACAAAATAGAGCAAGGCCACAGCTCCCATTGCTCCTAGTAATATCACTATAAAATCATAAAGAACTGTAGCAATATCCGCAAATCCACAATTACCACATTGCACGCAGGTCAAACCATCTAAAAGTCTCGCCTGAGAAATACTGGGTAGTGCCCAAAATAAAAGGCTGAAAGAAAATATAACAATGATTTTTTTGGCCATAGTTGCCTTTCTTACTGATAAGTAATTATTTTTACAACAAACTGCTCGCCACTAGTAAATATATAGTCACACTCATCAAATCTTGAATAATAGTAGCAATTGGTCCACTGGCATTGGCTGGATCTAAACTCAAACGACTGAAAGCATAAGGTATGAAAAGTCCAGTAATAATAGAAGATAAAATAGCCAAAAACATAGCCACACCCAAAACAAAAGCTATCATAGCATCACTATAAACAACCCAAGTGATTCCCCAGACAGTCAAACTAATTATCACTCCAATAAGCAAAATTATTTTCAACTGACGCCATATATAAACTAAAAAATTTATTTTGGAATGGATAGCCAAATCTCTAATAATAAAAAATCCAACCTGTGTACCCACAGCACTAGCCATATAAACAACCAGTGGTATAAAAGCGGCTAATATTATGTTGGCTGCCAAAATATTTTCAAAAAGCCCAATAACCCGAGCAGCTAAAAGACCCCCCAAAAGCCCAATGATGAGCCAAGGTAAACGATGTTTTAAGGAAACAAGTAATGGTAAACTAGTAACATCATCAATATTGACCGAGACATGATTTGGGACACCAGCAAAATGAGAAATATCTTCCTGAGCTTCAGAATAAATAATTCGCAAAATATCGTCACTCAATACCACACCCAAAAATTTATTTTCTTTATCCACGACTGGTATAGCCTTGATATTATGTTTTAAAGCTAGATAAGCCACTCTTTCTTGACTGGTGTGTGGATGAGCTATTACTAAATCTTTGATCATAACCTCGTCAACTCTTTTGTTCTTGGGCTGACGAAAAATTTCCTTAATCGAAATAACACCATTTAAAACACCATTCTTACCCAAGACATAAACATAATTTATTGACTGGATATTTCTAGTATTAATCAGCAAATATTTTTCCAAAGATCCAATGGTACTATCTGATAAAGTAGTAGGTACACTGTCAGTCATCAAACTGCCAGCGCTAGACTTGGGAAATGAAGTAGTGGATTTTTCTTTCATTTTTTTTAAAAAATAATCTACCTATATTTTACTCTATTTTCTATTATTTAAAAAGGATTATAAAAAATGCCATGTTTTATAAAAAAATAGCCCACTAAAATCTCTGACTATAACCATTGACAGATGTTTAGAATGTGTTAATTTATAAGGACAAAAGGTCGTCTCAAACCTTAATTACTTAACAAATAAATATATGATAAAATCTATAAAAACTATCCTAATTTTAGCTCTTTTCCTATTGCCTTTTGGTATTGGAAAATTCCATACCCAAGTAGCCGAAGCTAACACTACGATGTGTTTTGTCGAAGGCGAAGTGGCTGAAGGGTTCCAATATGCTTCCACTGTAGTGGAAGTGCATCAAGGACTCAAAAAAAATGGCACAGCTGTAAATCCTGGTCGATCTATCCCAACTCAGGGTTTAGTTTACGAAGCCGCCCAAAGTGAAAGCAGCTTTTTCAGTCTAGGCTTTAATGGCTCAATAATTGTGGAATTTACCAATCCAATATTTAATGGCAGTGGCAATGACTTAAAACTTACCGAAGACACCTGGGGCTCATACCCACTAGAGAAAGCTGATGTCTTTGTCTCTCAAGACAATGCTACTTGGCACTTTTTAGGAACTGCCAATAATACCAACCACATCAATATTCACACTGTCAGCGAATTTGACCTAGGAACATTGACCTGGGCCAAATATGTAAAAATTGTTGATGTAACTGATCCGGCTCCACTACCAGCTGACGGCGATGGCTATGATCTAAATGCGGTAGAAGCTTTGTACTCTGGCGTTTTGTGTAATCCATCAATCACTATCGACAAAGAAGCAACACTATCTTTGCCTTATGAAGTTTATGTCGGAGAAAATGTAAACTACACTTATGAAATTACCAATAATGGTAATGTACCGTTGGTTATAGACAGCTTAATCGATGATAAATGTGGCACTCCTACTTTTATGAGTGGAGACAACGGCAATAATCTTTTAGATATTAATGAAATTTGGAGTTATGCCTGCTCTATGGAATTAACTCAAACTACTGAAAACATTGCTACAATCACTGCTCATGATAATTTTGGAACACCAGTAAGTGCCAGTGATTCTGTCACAGTAGCTGTCAAAGGTCCAGAATGTACATTGACCCAAGGTTATTGGAAAACTCATTCTACTAATGGACCAGCTCCAGTTGATTCAGATTGGAATGGGCTAGAAAATACTACTTTTTATTCCAGCGGACAAACATACTACCAAGTCCTTTGGACAGCACCCCAGGGCAATGCTTATTATCAATTAGCTCACCAATTTATTGCCGCTACACTAAATGGTCTGACACCACAGATATACCCAGCTTGGGAAGCTGCCCACAATTTACTAAATATAAACTCTCCTGAAAATTTAGCAACATCAAAAGGCAAACCATCTGAAGCTTATAAAATTTTAAAACAACAGTTTATCACTTTAGCTGGAGAGCTAGGAGCCTACAATGAAGGCCTTACTGGTCCCGGACATTGTTCTCAATAAACTCTATCAATTAAAAAAACACGCTCTGGTTAAGAACGTGTTTTTTATATACATTTTATTGTTGAATTTTTTTTACTAAATCCATCATAGAAGGACTACCTTTTAAAAGCGATTTTTTCAAATTTGCTGTTTGCTTGGCAATATTTTGATTCTTATCAACTTTCATTACAAAGCCCATGATAGTAATATCCTCACCTACTTTTTTTACCATCTGACCAAAATCATAAAATTGAATATATTCTCCATTTTTATGTTTGATTCTATATAAAGTTTCATAAAAATCTTTTTTCCCAGTCAAATGATCACGCATAGCCTGCATAGCCGGTTCATAATCATCAGGCTGCAAAAGCTTGGTAAAATCTTGATAATGATTAAAATCCGAACTATCATAGCCCAGCATATCGGTTTTGGCATCGCTAAAAAATACTTCCCCTGACGGCAAATTCATTTGCCACCAAGCCATTTTTCCTTCCAAAAAAGCTTGGTCCAATTTTTCCAAGGTTAACTGTTTGTTAATCATAATTATATTGTAATAACTATTTAACTACGCTGTCTTATAAAGCCTCAACATTACCGGCATTGGGACTGAGATCCTGTGGATCTGGACAATCACCGTCTAAATTGGCTTGAGCATTACAAAGTGTGCCATCGATTCTTTTACACATAGGCGTTTCTGTGCCCACTCCTTCTACTTGACCACCAGTTATAGCACAATAAACCTGAGCATCATTTTCATAGCCAGTGATTTTCAAACCACCAACTGGACATTCACCACGCAGTAGTGCCCACTCTTCGCACTGTCGATTGTCTTCAAATAAACATACACCGTATTGACCTTTTTTATTGTTTCTCATTTCCAAACGACCCCCTTTTTCAAGACAATTAGCTGAAGCCGGGTTAGCTATGGTTATATTGGACTCACCTGTAGCTGGCCGATCTAGGGCTTGGGGTTTTTTATTTTGATAAATCTGACAACCAGCTAAGAAGAAAATAGCTGTAATTAATAAAATTTTTTTCATACTTTATTTTTAACCATAATGTCTTTCATATTCATAATACATAATAAGAATAAATAAAAGCTAATATTAAAGTTACCAAAAATAATATTAAAAGTGCTATCTTTGTACTTCGTAACCATTTTACAGTCTCAAAATTTTTCCTTAAAAATTCTCTTACCAATAACCCCAATAATAAAAACCAAGCCAAAACACCTATCCCAAAAAACTGTTGAAATGGACTTGAATCATTTTTCTTTTCAAATGATAAAAAAATGCCTAAAATAAATAAAATTATAATATAAAAAAATTTTTTAATAAGACTTATCTTTCTGCCATGCATATTATTCTATCCCAATATTTTATATTATAACACCTATTTTAAATTATATAAATAATTGTTAATAATTTTATTTTAGATAGGGCTCCAAAAATTTTTCTTCTTTTCTGTGAATATGCTCAAGTAAATACCAAGGCACAGCTAAAATTATTGATAAAATAAAAGGCAAGGCGCGGGAAATTTCCACAGAAATTATGGTAAAAAACATCCAAAAGACTGGATGGCCAATTATCAACCAACTAACAAAAATTATAGTACGCCTCTTGGGAATCCATTGAGGTATTTTTTGCTGAGCTACTAATTCGCGCAGCTTTTTATTTAATGCATGCCCCTTGGCAAACTTACTAAAATATATCAAAGGAAGCGAGAAAAAACAAATAAAGGCCACTGCTACAAATAATCCCCAAATTTTGTCTCTAAAAGTGAAAGTAACAATAAAAATCGTCTGTAAAATTACCAGCATTCTATCCAAACGTCTATCATACAACCAAAGACTTTTTATTGAATCATTGGCTGGATTGTATATTTTACTTTGTTCCATAGTTCAATTATACCACTTATTGTTTCAAACAAAAATTAGATATTTTAATTAATAAATTTAAAAGTTAAAATGATTTGTTCTAGACTATCAAACCATTCTTGAGCGACTGGGGAGGCCGTATTATTAATTAATTCATTATAAAATTTAGATTCTATATTATCCTGATCTATCCAAGTATCAAGACCTTCACCACAGACATTACCAAAATACTGATCCATACTGTCAACTATATCTTGAAATGGGCCACGAATAATAATATTTACTAAATAACCGTTATAATAAAATAATAACTCTCTATTAAAAGAGAGATCACATATTTCCCAACTTCTCAATCTAATAGAATCTCTAGCATTAACATTACCCAAATCAACCAATTTAATTGACTCTTCTAAAGGATGCCAATCATAGCAAACACTTTTTACTTGTTCATTTTTTAAATATTCTATATTCTTTAAAGTTGTATTTTTATCCAAACAAGCAGCTATCTCTTCTGACATATCTGCTATTTTTTTTACATCAACTTGATAAGATAATTCTTCTGTACTATAAGTATAATCTTTAATATATTTCATCTTTGAAGGATAATTAAAACTAAAACCAACTTCTTCATTAATATAAGTTTGCCAATCGTTAGTATCTATCACTATATTCTCTAAAAATTTAAAAGTATTAATAATCTCTTCATTCAGAAATCCTTCCCGATGGTTAATGACAGAGCTATATATATCTATAAGTTGACCATCTTGTATATAAAAATAATGTTTCACGGAATCCATGCCACTGGCTACTTCAAAAACCATAAACTTTTTATTTGCGATTTCTATTTCTTTTTTCCATTCATTGGAGTACCCTGATGGAGCATCTTTTTCTAAAAAACCGTTTTTTGCCCAATTATAAAAATCAAAATATCTATTATCTAAACTACCTGCGACTACAATCCGAATTGAATTTTGTCCTCCCATATCATCAGGTGGGTTACCTACAAAATTTCTAGTAAGTAATAATTGGTTACCGCTATATTCTATTTTATAAGTGTTTGGATATTCTAATGAATAACCATGTTGTTCATTTGTGTAAGTTAACCAATCCTGATGATTATCTTTCTCTATTATTTCTGCTTCTTTTCCTTTAACATCAATAACTTTAGCAACTAATTGTTTGACCTGATTTAATGTATTAAATATCTCCATTTCCTTCCATACAAATATCCCTAAAATAAATAATGACCCTAGTACACCCCCGATGATCGTCACCACTATTATATCATTAAATCCTTTTTTGTTTTTAAATAATTTCATAATTTTTAATTTAAATTTTAATAATTTCTAAAGATAAACTCTCTAGTGGCAGACCTTGATACTGTTTTTTGCTAATCTCTTTATTCTCACCCAAAATATTTACCTGTAAATCAGCTTGTTCAACTATGCTAATATAATCATCCTTTAAAAGCGCTCCACCAACACAACCAGCTATTAAGTCTTCGTTGTTTCTTTGGTCTTCGGATAATTCTTCTAGTAAAACAATATCCGAAATATACATTTTGCCTCCGGTTTTTAAAACCCTATACGCTTCTTGAAATACTTTTAATTTGTCAGGTGCTAAGTTGATAACACAATTGCTGATTATAACATCTATAGAATTATCAGCTATGGGTAAATTTTCAATTTCTCCCCATCTAAACTCTGTATTTTTATAACTATATTTTTCAGCCAATGTTTTGGCTTTATCAATCATCTCCTCTGTCATATCTACCCCAATCACCTTGCCGGTATCGCCAACTTTTTTAGCCGCCAAAAAAGCATCAAAGCCAGCACCGCAACCCAAATCCAAAACAGTATCCCCAACTTTTATTTTACTAATAGCAATGGGATTGCCACAACCCAAACCAAGGTTGGCTTCTGGTGCAACCGATATCTGCTCGTCAGAATAACCAATACTTTTGGAAATTACTTCACTGTTATCTGAACTACAACTGCACTGACAACCACAGCTGAGCTTGGTGGCTATATTGGCATAACTTTTTTTAACAACTTGTTTTATTTTATCGGCTTTCATAATAAAATTATAATTCTATTATCTTTGAAGGTCAAATAAAGCAAGGGCGTTGATAATAACAAAATGATAAATAGCATTTACTAGGACCTTTTGCTATAATTACCTCATGACCAAAGTGAAAGAAAAGAAAAAAAATTTTCTCGCCCTAATAATCTTGACTGTGGGATTGATCGCTCTGGCTTTTATTGTATTTGACTGGTTAATTACCAAAAATCCCACTCCAATCACCAATCCAGCCATTGAAACACGAAATTGTCTTGATACTAGTGCCAAGTATTTGGATCCCAGCATTCCGATTGAAGACAGGATAACCGATTTGCTTGGCCGTATGACTGAGGCAGAAAAAATCGGTCAATTGGGCTTGGTGGAAAAAAACAGCCTGATTAAAACACAACATATCGCTGATTACCACTTGGGTGCACTACTGAGCGGAGCAGGAGCAAAACCAAAACCAAATACGCCAGAAGCTTGGCTAAAAATGGTAGAAAATTTTGATGCCGCTACCTTAAATACCTGTCTAAAAATTCCCCTACTCTATGGCGTAGATGCCAACCATGGTCATGCCAATGTTCCAGGTGCAGTAGTTTTCCCACACGCCATTGGTCTAGGAGCAGCCAACGATACCGAACTAATCCGAAGAGTAGCACAGGCGACCAGAGAAGAGTTGCTGGCAACCGGCATTCGTTGGACTTTTGGCCCAGATCTGGATGTGACTAGAGACCTACGCTGGGGCAGAACTTATGAAACCTTTGGAAGTAATGCTCAAACAGTGACCGAACTAGGACGCGCTTATTTAAACGGCTTACAAAATCCCAATAGTGCTTGGCCAATGGTTTTGGGTACAGCCAAACACTATATCGGAACAGGTGCCATGACTTGGGGAACTTCAATTAATAGCAATTTTAAAATTGACCAAGGTGACAGTCAAATAAGCGAAGCTGAGTTGCGATACACTCATTTACCACCATTTCAAGCGGCAATTGATGAAGGTGCCTTGAGTGTCATGGCCGGCTTAAATAAATGGCAAGGAAAAAATATGGCTACCCAACGCTATCTATTGACCGATGTGCTAAAAAAAGAATTGGACTTTAAAGGTTTTGTAGTCTCTGATTGGTACGGCGTTTATGAAATTTCTAACAGCAAATATAAATCCCTGGTCACAGCAATAAATGCTGGGGTTGATATGATCATGTTACCGTTTGATTACCAACAATTTACCACAGACCTTCAAAAAGCTCTTCAAAACCATGATATTAGCCAAACGCGACTAGATGATGCCGTCAGTAGAATTTTGCGAGCCAAATTTAGTTTGGGACTTTTTGATCAAAAGCCGACAAAAGTTGACCTTTCAATACTTGGCTCTTCAGTTCACCGTGAGTTGGCCAGAGAAGCTGTCCGTAAATCATTGGTAGAATTAAAAAACAAAAATAATACTTTGCCTCTAGCAAATAATCTCCAGCGAATTGTAGTGGCTGGTTCGGCAGCTGATAATCTTGGTCAACAGATGGGTGCTTGGACTGTAGAATGGCAAGGTATCGACGGCAACTGGGTACCTGGTACTACTATTTTGTCGGGAATTAAACAGACTGTTTCAACTAATACGATAGTTGATTATAATCTCGAAGGAAAATTTACTAATACTGACGACTTGGCTGATATAGGCATCGCCGTAGTTGGAGAAAAGCCTTACGCCGAAGGTTGGGGCGATAACCAATATCTAAAATTAAGTACCGAAGACCTAGTCAGAATAAAAAGAGTCAAAGCTGCCAGTAAAAAATTGCTAGTAATTATTGTATCTGGTCGACCCTTGGACATTGGCACTGTAAGTAAAGATTGGGATGCAATCGTAGCTGCCTGGCTACCAGGTAGCGAAGGCTCTGGAGTAGCTGACGTGCTATTTGGTGATTATGATTTTGTCGGTCAACTGCCAGTTCCCTGGAATATAGAATAAATCATTTTAGTGCTTAAATTTCATTTGATTTTTATAATCAAAAACTCGGACTTAAACCCGAGTTTTTAAATGAAAAAATTAGAAAATTTAATTACTAAAATCAATTTATAAATAAAAATGTGCCACTATTTTTATACTGAATATATAAACCATAAATGATTACTATTGCAACACTTATTAGTACTGCATAAAATACTTTTTTCCACAAACGCATATGAATAAAATTTAATAAACTAAAAATAAATAAAACAAATCCTGTTTGAAACATAAATTGATTAAACTCTATATACTCATAAACTTTAGTTACTATCCCGTTAATCTCTACATGCTTATTAGTTATTAATAATGGTGTGGCACACATTACTAATCCAGAAGCAACAATAGCCGGTTTTTTATATTTTTCTAAATGAAACTTAACGATTATTTTCTTCGTTAAGTACGATATAAAAATAGCGATAATATACCAAAATATAATATCAATAACTATATTAAGAGGAATCACTTCTGTCTTGTATGGCTGAGTAAGATAAAACATTCCTGGCGCCCTATCTGAATTATCTTCTACAATCTTAGAAAAATCCAAAGGAAACCCTGTCACTCTAAGGCAACCGCTTCCTATTAAAGGCGGCTGGTTACAGCTAACAACTATAGTGCCCACTGCCATCAGTAGCACGAAAGTTAAAAATAATTTTCCTACAGTGGGTTTAAAAAAATCTTTCCAATTCATATTTTTAATATTTAATTTATTATAATACAGCAAACATATTATCTACAGCATAAACTGAAAATATATAAGTCAACCACAATAACACCAAAAACACAGGAATGGCTATACTGATAATAGCAACAAAATTTTGTCTTTTTTTCATCTTTACTAAAAACACAAACAACAAAATAAATAATATAATACCTGCTGGCACATAAATTGTAGATGGTGATGATACAAGTGGTCTAGATGGTCCTCTAAGAGTAAGCCCCTCATAAAGATTATGAACATTAGTTAAAAAATAACCCCCCAGAGCCTCATCTCCTGAAAATTGAATATCAGCACTTATTAAATCATTTGCCTTAATTGGATATTTATCATATTCATCTTTTGTTAATATAAGATCTCCGTCTTTATATATTGGCCCATTCTGATCATCGCATTCCAAACTATTTTTATCAAAATTTATTCTTACTAAGTAATAGCTAGATTCCCTGTCAAATTTAGTCTGTTTTATCAAATCAGAGACTGACTGAACCGACCCTTTAAATGTACAAATAGGAGCTGGCATAGCTGGCACAGCAAAGCTTTTATTTGTAAAAAATAAACTTACTAATAATAAAGTTAATAATAATTTTTTCATAATTTTAAGTTAAAATAGTAACTATTTAATTATATCACTTATTGCTTCAAACAAAAAACTACCCTGAGTATACTCAAATAGGTAATTTTTTACTAATAGATGCTATAAATTTAAATTTTTTAATATTCAAAACAATCAGGAATCATTGAAGCTGGAAAATCATAATCTTCAATAAGAGAACAAGAAATCATGCCATTGCCATCAAAAACCAATTGCCACTCACCATTTACTTTACTTGCTAAAAATATACCACCTTCACCAATACCATCCCGACCGAACTTAACGCCACCTCTGGCATAATTTTTGGTCTGCTGATTAACTGTCACTCTTACCTCAGCTTGATCTTTTTGATATTTTTTAACAAACAATTGTTTTATTTTATCGCTGATGTCTTCTGATTCACTTTTGGGCTGACATTCCCCACGAAAATAGCTCCATTCTTCACATTCTGAATCATCTACAAAAACACAAATACCATTTTGACTACCATCTGACGAGCTTCTAATTTCCAAGCGACCACCTTGTTGCTCACAATAAACCGAAGCTGGATTTGCCAAACCGGCTTTATTGCTGGTATCACTATTATTTGTATTGGTTTCTTCGTTTTTATTGCTTGGGCTAGTTTGACTTAAACAGCCGGCCATTACCAAAGGAATGAAGAATAAAAGAAAAATAGTTTTTTTCATATGTTTTTATTGTTACTTACCTATATTATACTACGAAATTATAATAAAATGGTAACAATACAAGATGTAAATAAATCAATTATTTTAGATGTTGCTGACGGACTTGATTATTTAATTTTTTTAAACTATTGCTTATTTTTACTGGAAATTCATATTCCTGTTTAATATCTAAATATTTTTTTGGTAATTTATTTAATTCTTTTGAAAAATAGCTTCGAAGTACTTTTATATGAGGTAGTTTTTTAATTAATTTACCTTTTATAATATAGGGAAGTAATAATGGCTTACCAAGCTTTTTTTCTCCTTCTAGACCAATGGTATCACTCTTAATTTGGCCATTACTAAAATATTTACGATATACATTTTTTAAACCAGGATATGATTCTTTTCCAGGTGTCAATTTGGCCATATATTTTGTTTCAAATTTAAATACTAGCTGTGAAATTTTATAAACAGTTTCTAATTTAGGAGCATCTGCAACTGTTAAGCCTTCTGTGGCAATAATAAACACATCAGCTGGTACATTTTTATTCATCATTTCCTTAATTTTATATTCATCTAAATTACTAGCCAAATTTATTTTAATATAATTTAATCCAGCTTTATCTAACATTCGACGAGCAATAACAGCACCCTTATATAAATCACCACTATCAATTGTAATTGAGGTTAATCTCTTTCCGTTTTTTTCCATTTCTTTGGCCATGAGTATAGCATTTTCAATACCAGGAATTAAATCATAAGTATCAACCATAACACTTGTATTTAAAAATCTATCGCCATATTCAACTAGTTTCATCATAGCTGTCAATTCTTCATCATATGATTTGATAAAAGCATGATAACCAATAAGAGCGGTCGATATTTCTTTGCCTGGAATATTATACTTTCTAAAAAAGGCCGGTGCCCCTATAGTAGAGCCAACAATATAACTTGATCGAGCACATTTCATAGATGACTCCCAACTATGTGCTCGCATTCCCCAAGGACCAATTAATATTTTTGGCTTGGCAGAAATAACACATCGTGCAGCTTTAGTTGAAAAAATAGTATTACTAGTTAAAATATTCATTAACATCATAGTCAAAAGATTACATTCAATAAGTGGTGCGCTGATTCGTACAACTGGTTCTTTTTGAAAAAAAATTGATCCTTCTGGCATAGCATAAACATCACCAGAAAATTTGAAATTTTTTAAATATTTTGCAAAGGCAGGTGTCAGTAATTTATTTTTTTGAAGATATTTAATTTCGTCCTCAGTATAGTGCCAATTAATTATGTCATTAATTATTTCCTCCAGACCAGTAAAAACTAAAAAATTACGATGAGGTGGCATTTCCCTAATTACTAGATCAAAAGTAGCCCAATATTTATTCATACCATCTTCTAACCAAATTGAACTAACACTAAAAATTTGTGGTAACTCATACAGAACTTTATCAGCTTCAGTGAATAAAAATGATTTAGTTTTTCGTTGTTTCATAAGTATGATCTTAATTCAAGTTTTAATATATTTATTATATCACTTATTTTTTCAAACAAAAAATAAGCTAGAATTAGCTTATTTTCCAAATAATTTTAGAAATATTTCTTCTGGACCAAGATCATATCCAGAAAGTAAACCCATTGATAATAACAATAAAAATATAAAAATCAAAACCAATATTATAGTTAATAGTTTCATATTTTTAATAGCCACCAACCACACAAATTCCTCTATTTGTAGCTTCGTCTAATGGATTTTCAATAGTTTCTCCGTCTACTATATAAACATTTGTACCTTCACCAGTTGTTAAATCTATATCAACCTCCGCTTCATAATTACCTGAGGACATATCTCTATACATCTTAACAACTGCTGTCTTTAAATCATCATCAGCCAAAGAACAGGACAAAAGACCATTGTTTGGTAAATCTTCTTCCGTTTTACATACACCATTTTCCATTGCTACCACCCTCATTTCTAATTGTTCCCCAGTTAAAGGGTGCATAAAATTACAAGAAAATCCGACATTACACTGCTCTAAATTATTGGCAAAATCAACATAACAATTGGATTGTTCTGTAATATCTAAGTCTGCAATTTCTTCACTTGAAATTTCCTCTTCTGCCTCAACATCAATTCTAGCTAAATCACCATTGGTAATTCCTAGTGATAAAAATCTCATAATCTGATAAGCAGAGGGACCATCTGGCATATAATATCTTTTATTATTGTCTGGATTTATATACCATGCCTCACCATTTGTTTCTACTTGTAAAAGTATTTTACCTTTTAATCTATTTGCTAAATTTAAATCATAAGATAAATTACCAGCTCCTAGAGGATTATAATTTGCTTTTACTTCTGTGCCATCATCATAGCCATCGTTGTCTGTATCACTATTATATTTATCTGTTCCCAAACCATCTTCTAATTTGTCACATAGGCCATCGTTGTCTGAATCTAAACATTCAAACCTATCTTCAAAACCTATTGGTATTTTATTTATATCACTATTACTAACACCCAATCCCAAATCTCTCATCATCCCATAAGCAGCATCACCATCTTTCATATACATTCTTTGACCATCTTCTGGTTTTACATACCAAGCTTCGCCATTGGCTTCTACTTGTAAAAGAATTTTTCCTCTCAATCTTATTTCTGCTGGAGAGGCTTGAGATAATATTGGTAATACCAATATTATCAAACTAAAGGTTAATAATAATTTTTTCATAATTTTATTTTAAATTTTAATATGTTTATTATACCACTTCTTTTTTCAAACAAAAAACCATTCCTTTTGAAATGATTCTTTAATGGGAATTATTTTCTAATTTTAGAATGTTGGAACTAGATATTGACAAAATGACTAATTTCTATTACTTTAATATATTCAAAAATCTAACTTTTGAATAAGTTCATTGACATCACCACCTGCCTAGAAATAGTGCAGATAAAACCACAAAGATCCGTAGTATAGGATCAGTAAAAGGAGAAAGGCCATGAAGGAAGTGTTTGTCACTGATCTAATCAACAACGGATCCCTCAATACCGAGGTCCAGTTGCAAGGTTGGATCAAGAATCGCCGACACCACGGAAAACTCGTTTTTCTTGATGTCTGTGATTCCACTGGTATCATCCAGGTTGTCATAAACCGCGAAACAATTGATGAGGACAGTTTCAATCTGGCAAAGAAAGCCAACCTCGAAACCTCTGTCAACATCAGGGGCACCCTGATCAACGGCAGTGGCAAGAGCCAACTCGACAGGGAGATCGTCGTACATGAGTTCAACATCATCGGAGAGGCAGAATCCATCTCGCCTGCTATCCGAGCGGATGATATTGACATCTCTAATCCTGGAAATGCTGATCACCTACTGAAAAACCGCCACCTCTACATCCGCAATCCGCAGATCATCGCGGTCATGATTTTCAGGCACAGGATCATGCATTTCATCCGTGAGTGGTTCGTGAAGAACCGCTACATTGAAATCACAGCTCCGGTCCTGACCATGCTACCGCTCTACTCGGATGGCAGTGTCCTGCCTGTCGACATCAAAGGTGAGAAAGCCTACCTCACTCAGTGCGTGGGATTTTATTTGGAAGCTTCTGTTCATGCTCTGGAACGCGTCTACAACATGGGACCGTCTTTCAGAGGAGAAGAGAGCAGGAGTCTCCGACACCTGATGGAATACTGGCACATCAAAGGAGAGGCTGCCTTCGCCGATTTGGAAGATGCTATCCACACCGTGGAAAGCATCTTTAGTGAAACGGTGGAATTCTGCGAAAGGGAATGCCAAGATATCTTTGCTACCCTGGGCACTGAAATTCACACTGAAGGCAAGCTCATTCCATTCCCTCGCATCAGCTACCGCGAAGCCGGCGAGATGCTGAAAGCTGCCGGACTGCCTTTCGAGTTTGGTACTAGTCTTAGTACTACCGACGAGGAATTCCTGGCGGCGCAGTTCGACCGACCATTCTGGGTTGTCGGCATTCCCCGCAAGATCGAACCATTCCCCTACGTCATTGACCCTGACGATCCTGAAATCACTAGAACAGCCGATCTCATCGCTTCCCGAGGATTCGGAGAGCTTCTCGGCGTCGCTGAGAAAATTTCCAACCTCGAAAGCCTTGACGAGAGACTCCGTGAAAAAGGCAAAGCTGGAGACGAAAACCACGAATGGCTACGGGACATCAGAAAATACGGCTGTGTCCCGCACATTGGTTTTGGCATGGGTGTTGAACGTCTGCTCAGGTGGCTTCTAGACATCAGGCACGTTCGTGATACTATGCCATTTCCACGAATCTTCCGTCGTAGAATTTACCCATAAAAATAGAAAGAGGTAACAACCGTGAAAAGAATACTAATCGGCAATCTCCAACAGATGCCTAGTGGCCAGATGGTCACCATCTGTGGCTGGTTGCATTCTCTGCGCAAGCAGAAGAATATGATCTTCGCAGTGGTCAGAGACTATACTGGTCTTGTCCAGTTGTCCTACTTCCGCGGTGACAACCAGTTGAATATCGAGAAAGCCCTCGAACAGCTTACTGTCGAATCAGCAATCATCGTCACCGGTGAACTGCTGACCAATGAAGCGGTCAAGCTCGGTGGCAAGGAAATCAAGCCAGAGACAATCAAGATCGTCTCGCTGGCCGAATCTCCCCTGCCGCTTTCGGACAAATCGCCCTTGGACACTCGTCTGGACTGGCGTTTCCTCGACCTTCGCAAGGAGAAACAACAACTCATTATGCGAGTCCAGACTGTTGCCGAACATGCCATGCGCCTGTTCTGGCAACAAGAAGGATTCGTCGAGATACACTCTCCCAAACTGATGGGAAGCTCCAGCGAATCCGGCAGTGAACTGTTCCGTCTGCCCTACTTCGGCGGCGAAGCCTTCTTGGCCCAGTCACCTCAGTTTTTCAAGCAGATGGCTATGGCTGCCGGCCTAGAACGCGTTTTCGAGATTGGTCCGGTGTTCCGAGCCAACAAGTCCCACACTGTCCGCCATGACACGGAATTTACCAGCGTGGATGTCGAGTTCTCCTGGATCGAGTCCCATCACGAAGTGATGGAGCTCGAGGAAAGGTGGCTTTGTTTCGTCATTGCCTACATCAAGGACAAACTTGGTGAGCAGATCACCAATCTCTTCGGTGTTGAAGTGGTTGTTCCTCAACTTCCTTTCCCTAGAGTGACGATGGTCGAAGCTCAGAACATCGTCGCTCAACGAGGTCATATTTGCGAACGCAAAGATGACCTCGACCCCGAAGGCGAAAGGCAACTCAGCTCCTACATCATGGGGAAGTTCGGACACCAAATGGTGTTCGTAACTGACTACCCCACCGAAGTTAGACCTTTCTATCACATGAGGCCGACACACAACCCCGAACTGACCAACAGCTTCGACCTTCTGTGGAAGGGGCTCGAAGTCACCACTGGGGCTCAGCGAGAACATCGTTACGATGTCCTGCGTCAACAAGCCGTCGACAAGGGTCTCGAACTGGAACCCATCCGATTCTATCTGGACTTCTTCCGCTACGGCATGCCGCCGCACGGAGGATACGGTTTCGGTCTCACCCGTATGCTTATGGTACTCCTCGGACTATCCAATGTCCGCGAGGTCACCTACGTATATCGTGGTGTCAACAGACTGACTCCCTAACATAGGAGACACGACCCAAGAGGGGCCTAGCATCATTTGCCGGGCCCCTCTTCTTTTTTTATAAACTTATAATTCTGATATAGCGTGAAATTTATTTTCTTTTTTCAACTTATGTTTAAAGTATTTTCCATCTTTCCAATATATTTTGTATACATTAGCAAATTTCCTAGAACTAATAATTCTAAACATGCCATCAACTATTTCAATTGCGGCACAATTTTCTGCAGCTAGAGCAAAACCAGAAATTTTTTTCATCCTTTCTTTTATATCAATTTGTCTATCCTTCTCAAAATCATAATGAGGAGAAAATAAAGCATTGACTATACCTAAGCCCGAGACAGTTATATATGGGACTTTTTTATTAGTAAATTTTTTTGCATCACTCTGACCATATTTAAACCAACAAATAGCGCCAGCACTCAAACCAGAAAGAACTATCCCTTTACTATACGCTTCTATAAGTAGCCTATCTACTCCAAATTTTCGCCAAGTTTTCATCATCTTTAAAGTGTTGCCTCCTCCTACATATATAACGTCCGCATTGAGAATTTTATTTTTCAATTCTTTTTTTGTATATTTATTTTTTATTAAAAGCAAAGATGAAACTTTAGCTCCTAATTTTCCCCCAAAATAATTATTAATTACATCTATATACCCTTGAGCGTCTGAACTAGCAGTAGGAATAAAAAGCAAATTTGGACTCTTTTTGCCCGAGAGCTTGATAACCTCTTTATCTATTGCTAATGTCTCTATTTTATAGCCAGGTCGGCCTATTTCTCCACCACCGATAGCTATTATTTTTTTTGTCTTTTCCATAAAAAAATTATAGCAAAAAATCGCTATTATTCAAATATGTAACTATAAAGCCTAAAACTTTACAAAATGTAACAATCATGATAATTATAGTAATAATTAAAAAAATTTTAATGTACCTTGAAACCTTCATCATTTAGGAGGGATACCATGTCTGAAGCCAGAGACAACATAGAGCACGGCCTCACTATCACCAAAAGAGAGCTGGCTAAACGTGATGAAATTCTCGCCTACCTGCCCGAAATCATCATAGACGCGCATGCTCACGCCGGACTTGAAGAGCAGGTCGGTCAGATTGACCCCAGAACCATGCAGCACATGATGACGACATTCCCCTTCTTCAGTCTAGAAGACTCGGCCCGAATGAACAGCCTATTCTTTACGGGAAAACTGGTGCATACCTTGCGCTTTGCCATCCCGTGGAGAGGCATAGATCATCGGTCTGCTAACCAGTACCTGCTGAAAAACAGTCCACCCTCAGATAGGGTTGCCCTTTGTGGCATCCCTGATGACCCGGACTATACAATAAACCAATTGTGCAGAAAAAAATACTGCGCACTAAAAATGTATGTCAGATACTTTGAACCCCCGGCAACCAGAATATACGAATTTTTTCTGCCTGAGATACTGGAAGAAGCGCAAGTTCTGGACATTCCAATAATACTGCATCTGCCGGCTATGATCACCAAGTGTATTGATGATTTGGATAGGTGCTTATCGGACTTTCCCAAGCTACGGGTAGTGCTAGCTCACCTGGGCCTACCTCATCTACCCATACCAGGATTAGCAGAAGCTTACGATCAATTCGCGAGCTACCCTCAAGTGTCCATGGATACGGCAATGATCCCTTCCAAAGAAGTGGTCGCTCTGGCTCTAAAAGCTTTCGGCCACGATCGAATAATGTACGGTTCCGATCAACCTCTGAACATACTAAGGCAAGTCGTCTATCACCACCCTGAAAAGGGAGAAAGAATAGTGACGCATCGTCGCTACCACTGGAGTGATTCACTAGAACACGAACAATACGGCCACCTGGCTGTTGGTGCCGTGCACTCGCATTGGCAATGCTTAGAATCTCTGCTGGAAGGAATCAAACAAATATTCCCCAGCTCCGAAGCTGAAGCGCGTCGCAATATATTCTGCGCTAATGCGCGGAAAATGTTCGACTTCTAAACACGGTACGGTAAGGGGGATTCGCCTAAAAATGAACCCCCCTTGTTTTATTATTAAAATTCTACAATTTTTTGTAACTCGTACTGTCAAAAAAACAAAAACAAGTTTATAAAAATATAAACTTGTTTTTGTTGGAATCCTCTGTGGAATAAATTCCGAACCTTTTGTTATCGTTTGTTATAAAATAAATAAATTGGAAGTACTATATCAAATATGATTATTGCTAAAAATATTTTGTTTTTTAAAATATTTTTTTTATACATCTTATAATATAATATTGCTATTATAACGAAAGAAACGATTAGTATGGGGATGCCCCAAATTAAATATCCTAACCAAGCCCAAAATATGCCGTCATCAGAATTTCCTCTCAACATATTAAGAAGTCCTGCTAAAACGAAATACTTACCTACGAAATACGTACCTACAATAACTGGCAGTACAAAAAGGATAAGAAGCCCCCGTAAACCATTAAATTTTTTTGCTGGTCCTAAATTTTTATCAACCTGATTTAATTCTTTCATAATTTTATTTTAATCTTCTAATAATTCTATTTGTTGGCATTGATTATTATCACAATAACAAGCAAAGGGCTGTGGTAAATATAAAATATCTATACCACCAATTTTTATTGGTTTCCTACTCCAACATCCTGATAAAATACCTCCACTGATTTTTTTACAATCTAAATCCTGGCTACAATTTTTACTACCTCCAAAACTAAAAGATGTAAACAACCATATGTAAATAAATATGCCAATTAAAATTATGATTAAAATCAATAGAATCTTTTTCATAATATAATTATACCACCTATTTTTAAAACAAAAAACTAGCTATTATTAGCTAATTCTCTGATGGATCCCTTATAGCCTGCCTGCCGGCAGGCAGGGACGAATTCAGAACCCTAGATTGGAGCAAGTTGCAACACAGTATTCCTAACTTATCTTTTTAACCACACCGTTATCAGCATCTACTTCTATTTTATCGCCATTCTTAAAAATTTTAGTAGCCTCTTTTGTATCAATTATACAAGGAATTTTTAACTCACGAGATACTATAGCAGCATGAGAAAGCATGCCACCTTGATCTGCTACAATAGCTGAAGCTTTTTTACACAATGGTAGCCAATCAGGACTGGTAGACTCGGCAATTAAAATATCACCTTTCTTCATTTGTTTATCCATCAATTTTACTTTTTTTATATCATAAAACATAGGAGCAATTATGGCTCTGCCAACTACTTTGCCCTTAAAAGCTGTTCTGCCTTTTAATATTGTTGTTTTGGAAGCCAAGGTGAAGTTTTTATAAAGTTCTAAAGACTGTTTATAAGAAAAAGTTTTGATACTATTATTTTGATTTATGGCGCTATAACATTTTTTTCTTTGTTCAATTAAATTTTTAGGAATTTTTTTACCATCAAAAATATTTAATATTTCATTTGAATATAGGAATCTTCCATCATAATCATATTTCAAAAAATATTTCAATAAATTTTCAAAAACACCCCCTTTAAAAAAATAGTTGTTTAGTAATTCTCTGCCGTGAAATTTAAACTTGGCTGCTTGAAGTAGATTATTTTTAACTGTTTTAGCTTTATTTTTATCTAAAGAATCTAAATCTATTTCTTGATAAGGAAATTCGACAAAACCATAATAATACCAAAACTGGGCTAAAAAATTTCTAATTTTTATAAATTCTCTCCTGTTTAATATTTCGGGTGTTTTGTTATATTTAGATATTATTTCTTTATTTGCTTTATTAACATAATCTTTAAAATCTTTTAAATATCTTTTAAATCTTGCTTCATTTCCATACAAACACAACCCTTCTTTAGAAAAATACTTCAAATTATTTTTACTAATAAAAGTATAATAATCTTTATCTTTATGTATAACTAACATCCCCTTGCCCAAAGAACTTGTTAATAAAAACTCACTATGAAGACAGGTAATAATACCCTTAGTAACAAAAAATCTCACAAAATTATTTGGTGTTATCTTGATTAATTCTATATCCTTTTTCATTATTTTAATTCAAATTTTAATATATTAATTATACCACTTATTTTTAAAACAAAAAACGAGCTAAAATTAGCTCACTTTTTGATGGGGTCCCTTGTGGGAGGAATTCCGAACCCTAGACTGGTCAAAATTACAAAATAGTTATTAGCTTAATTTTTTAACTTTTAAATAATCATATATAGCCGCTACTGTAAAAATTATCTGTAAAATTATAAAAATTATATCATCAATATAAATACTATACATTTCTAAACATAAACCTCCTAAAATATAATATATATCTTGGCTCTTTCTTCTTTTTGTTATGATACCAATAGAAATTAGTAGAATGCCTAAGGCGCCGATGATTTTAAATATGTCCATAAAATAATTATAATTCTATTCCCATTTTGGGTCAAACAAAAAACAAGCTAAGATTAGCTCACTTTTTGATGGAGTCCCTTGTGGGATGAATTCAGAACCCTAGATTGGGGTAAATTACAATATAATATTCCTAATTTAACTTTTTAACTACACCATTATCAGCGTCTACTTCTACTTTATCACCATCTTTTAATACTTGTGTGGCTATTTTGGTGCCAATAATACAAGGTATGCCTAATTCACGTGATACTATAGCAGCGTGACAAGTAATTCCTCCTTCATCAGTTATAATAGCAGCTGCTTTTTTCATAGCTGGAGCCATCTCTGGACGAGTCATAGAAGAAACTAATATATCGCCCTCATCCATATTGATCATATCGTGAATTTTTAAAATAATTTTAACAACACCCTGAGCTTTCCCTTTAGAAGCAACCACTCCTTTTAACTCTTCTGTTACGCCTTTTTTATTTTGATAAAAATCCAAAAGTTCTTTAACAGTTTTACCAGATATAATTTCATAAGAATTTGGAGTCTGAATACAAACACACATTTCTTTTCTGCCTTCTAACTCTTCTTTATCAATTTTTTTAGCTAAAACTTTACGAAATTCTGAATAAACTGAGTAGGTTAATAAATCAAAAGGGACTTTTGTGCGTTTTTCAACCTCGCGTAAAAACTTAAATTGATAATAATTAGCCATTAAAACATACTTTTTTCTAGTGTCCTGAATACCAAAAAATTCATCCATCATATCTATCAGCGAAAGATTCCACTTAGATAGTTTTAATTCTTTAATTAACCCTTCTCTTTCCTTTAGAATGCTTTCTCTAGTTTTAGATGGTGTGTGATCTATGAGTTTTTTAAAATCCTGATAAATTATTTTGGAAAAATCATCAACTGTTAGATAATTTCCTTTAGCATAATTATTTTGAATATAGAAATACTTAGCTGAATGCTGTTCTAATTTATCTAGTGGTATTTTTTTGCCGTCTTTTAAGTATTGTAGTAATTTTTCTCTATCCACCTGTTCTTCTTCAATGAAAGAAATGTGTTTGGTGGTTATTAATTTAGGAAATATCTCATTAAATCTGTTTCCTAGTATTTTTTCAAACTCAGGAATAATATAACGGTCAGCGTGCATAGATACCGCATCACCCAAAGTCATAAAATAAGTAAATTGTTCTAAATATGCCTCGTAAAAACTATCATATAATAATGCTAGTTCTTCATCATTTAATTTTTCTAAATTTATCTTATCTACTTTATCAATAACTGATTCAAAATCATTTATTTTCTTATACCAATCGTTTTGTATTTTTTTTAAATAATTTTTATCTTTTTTTAAATTATCTAAAAATAAATTACGTACCCTATCTAAGTCATTATCATTCCAATACCAGTGAACATAATCATTAGTAACAAAAAAGAGAGTTATGGTACTAGAATCACCATATATCTTTTTCATAGGAAAACCAGTTTGTCCTACTGGAAAGAAAGTGTGTAATACACCGTGAAAGCCTTTATATGTCCAGGTAGATTGGTCTATCTTATACTTACTTATAATTTCTTCTACTTTCATAAATAAATTATACCAAATTATATTTTAGTTCGATACCCCATTAGGGCGTATCAAAAAATAAGCTAACCTTAGCTTATTTTTTGATGGGGTGCCCAGAGGGAATTGAACCCTCATTAGCGGTACCACAAACCGCTGTGTTAACCATTACACCATGGGCACCATATGAATAAATATGGTGCTCCCAGTAGGAATCGAACCTACATCTACGGCTTAGAAGGCCGCTGTTCTATCCGTTGAACTATAGGAGCAGGATATATAAAACATTGCAAACTATAGCAGAAAATAATACTTTAGTCAATGCTATGAAACCCTAAGACCTGATTGTTCTCGCCACAAAGCTGCATAAAGTCCACCTTGTTTTATCAGAGTATCATGTCGGCCAGACTCTACTATCTTTCCTTTTTCCAAAACATATATTTTCTTGGCATGAGCTATAGTTGACAAGCGATGAGCCACCAAAATACTAATCATATTGCTATGAACTTTTTCAATACTCTTAATAGTTTCGGTAATTTCCTTTTCTGTTAATGAATCTAAGCTAGAAGTAGCTTCGTCAAATATCAATATATCTGGATTTCTAAGCAAAGCCCTAGCAATGGCTAGTCTTTGTTTTTCTCCTCCCGACAATTTGAGTCCCCCTTCACCAATTTTGGTATCCAAACCATCTCCCCCTCTACTTATAATACTGTTGGCTGAAGCCTGAGCCATGACTTTGAGACACTCTTCTTCACTGGCTCCGGGGCTAACAAATAATAAATTGTCCCTAATAGTTCCTGAAAAAAGTTGTGTTTCTTGAGATACCAAACCAATTCTTTTTCTGAGCTTTTCATTTACTACATCATATATACTAGTCTGATTGTTTAATATAATATGCCCACTAGTAGCTTTGTATAATTTAACTAATAATTTTATAAGAGTGGTTTTACCAGAGCCACTTGGTCCCACAAAAGCTACTGATTCTCCAGCTGAAATATCTAAATTTATATTATACAAAGCTTGCTCAGCGTCTGGTCGGTATGAAAAATTAACATCTTTAAAACTTATATTTTTTATATCCCCGATAGTTACTGGATTTTCTGGTTCTTTTTCAGGTGGAGTTTTCAAAATATCATCTAGAGCCTCACTACTAGCCCTAGCCTCTTGATAATACTCAGCCAGATTACCAAGTTCTGCCAAAGGAGTAAACAAAAAGAAAGAATAAAACAACAAACTAAAAAACTGTCCCAAGGTCATGCCATTATTAAACATCAACCAAAGCATCACCAACATGATAAAAGCTCTGAGTGCATTTATCAAGGTCCCCTGAATAAAGCTAAGTGTCCTAATCAATCTGACTCTTTCCAATTCCAAGTTTAAAATAATATCATTTACTTTGTTGAGTCTATCTACTTCTTGTTGCTCTAGACCCAGACTCTTTACCAGCTCAATGTTACGCAACGTCTCAGTAGTAAAACCAGCTAGATGAGCCTGTTTTTTGACCACTTGTTCTTGAATGGTTTTGATACGACGAGAAATCAAAAATATAGTAAACCCCAAGGTTGGCACTATCAAAAATATAGTTAAACCCATTATCCAGTTTACCCAAAAAGCATAAGACAATACAAAAATAACTCCCAATAAATAAACAAAAAATACATTTACTAAACCAGTGATAATCCTCTGGATATCTTGTCTAGCTTTTTGCATTTTCTGTAATATTTCGCCTGAGCTTTGGTCTTCAAACATTTGATAAGGTAAAAACAAAGAATGATGGACACTCTCGGCATAAAGTTTGGTACCTAAACGATGAGTAATAACATTGACATAATAATCTTGAAAATTTTTGGCAATTCTAGATACTAGTGCCACCCCCACAAAAGCGAGAAGTAATAATCCTGCTCCAGAAAAAAATTCTGACCTTTCCAATTCATTTACTCTAGAAGCATAATTATCAACTAACAAACGAAAAACTTGGGGATCCAAAAGAGAAAAAATCTGATTGATAGTGGCTAAAATCAAAACCCCTGCTAGGGTTTTTTTATAACCTTTGAGATATTTAAATATAAATTTCATATGTTTATAAAAATAGTAAAATTAATTCTAACATTTTTAGATAGCCCGAGCAAATCTTAAAAATAATTATTTATCTTTTTTAAATATATCAAAAGTGTGCTAAAATAAAGCTATGATGCCAGACAAAAGAACAAAAGAACTATCATTTTGGAAAGCTCTAGCAAATTTTTGGGCTTCAATTACAGCGATAGCTTTTATGCTCAATTTCTTTAATGTTCTGAATATCTCCCATATACTGACTGACCTGATGATTATATATTTATCTATATTAACCATCTTTACTGGACTTAAAGAATATAGTCGTTGGAAAGAAAAAAAATTCTTTTCTCAATCTAATGGTGAAATATTTATTATCGCTTGGACTATACTGATCGTTGCTTTTATACTGCTCAGTGCTTACGATAAAAGCCAATACAAATTATCTACTGAATTTACAGCTACCTATCTGTCAGTCATGGGTATCTATGCTATAAGTCGCAAATCAAAAAATTTAAAATCAAAATAATAATAATCATATGACTATTTACTTAGGAGCAGACCACAATGGCTTTGGAATGAAAGAATATTTACAAGATTATCTAGAATCTCATGACTACCAAGTACGAGATTTGGGCAATGTCAAATTTCAAGCAAATGATGATTACCCTGATTGGGCCAAAAAAGTCACCAAGCAAGTACAAAAAGACCAAAATTCTCTTGGCATTCTTATATGTGGAAGTGGCCAAGGCATGTGTATGGTAGCCAATAAGTACAAAAATATAAGAGCTGGTATAGGCTGGTCTGGTGCTGCTGCTCGTCGCATGAAGCATGATGATAATGCCAATATACTTTGTTTGCCTGCTTGGAGTCTCAATAATAAACAAAGTATCCACATAGTCAAAGCTTGGCTTAGTACTGATTTTTCCAAGTTGACCAGACACAAAAGGCGTATCAAAAAAATCAATCCTTAGATGAAAAATAAAAAAATAAAAATTATACCTTCTATACTAGTTAAAAATAAAGCTGAGTTTACAACCGTATGGAAAAAACTAAGTCCTTATTTTAAATATGTTCAAATTGATATTATGGACGGTGAGTTTGTCAAAACAAAAAATTCTATTAGCCCCGAGACTATTAAAAATCTAACCAAAAAACACAACCTAGAAATTCATCTTATGGTAAATGCTGTCTCCAAATATATTACTCGTTGGGCAAAGCTAAAAAATGTCAAAAAAATTATCTGGCACTATGAAGCCGATAAAAATACGAAACGTATTGAAGCTATAAATAAATATCTAAAAAGCCAAAAAATAAAAACTGGCTTGGCTCTAAATCCCAATACATCGCTAGCTAGTATAAAAAATATAATATCTGACTTTGACACTATACAAATCATGAGTATCACTCCCGGTAAACAAGGACAAACATTTCAAAGCAAAGTACTCATCAAAATCAAAGCCCTGCGCTATAAATTCCCCCATATAAATATAGAAGTAGATGGAGCAGTAAATGATAAAACATTTAAGATCATCACCAAAGCTGGAGCAAATATAGTCTGTCCGGGATCATATTTTCAAAAAGCCAAAAATATAAAACAAGCTTTAAAAAAATTAAACTAACTAAAAAACACTCTTATCAAAAGCGTGTTTTTTGATATCAATTATTTTTTAATTTCTTCTTTTGGTTTTTCTACATGTATTAACTTATTATAAACAGGAAGGCTAAAATAAAATTGAGAGCCAACATGCTTGATACTATCTACATATATCTTACCTCCCATGAGTTCTACCAATTGTTTACTAATCCAAAGACCAAGTCCTGTACCAACAATCCCTCTAGTATCTTCACCTTGTACACGATAAAACTTAGCAAATAAAGCTTCTCGTTCTTTAGCTTCCATACCAATGCCAGTGTCTTTGATGGTTATGGTTACAAATTTTGCTTCTGTTTTTTTGGCCATAAACTCTATTTCTCCTTGTTTGGTATATTTTACTGCATTGCCAATGAGGTTTACCAAAACCTGTCTAAATTTATCTTCATCGGCCCAAACCTTGGGAAGATCATCTTCTATTATCAATTTCAATTGCAAATTTTTTGCTTTGATACGAAGATCAAACTCTGCTTCCATACTTTTCAAAATTTCACCAACATCAATTGGTTTTGGAAAAAATTCTAACCTGTGTTGCTCAATACGACTGACATTTAAAAGATCTTCAACTAAAGCTCCGAGACGATTGGTTGAAGCTTCCATTATTTTAAAACCATTTTTACCTTTTTCATTGAGCTCTCCATAGTCTCCTTCCATGGCCATAGATATAAAACCTTTGAGCGTAGTAATAGGTGTACGAAGCTCATGGGAAGCAACAGAAATAAACTCATCTTTCATTTTATCTACTTCTTTGAGTTTTCTAAAAAGTAGTGCATGCTCAAATAATCTAGTATTTAATGCCAAAAGAAGTATTACAATAAGTACTGTAATAGCCAATATAAAATAAGATTTGGTCAAAGTATCTTTAACCAAATCATCAATTAATTTGAGCGATAAGCGCAAGCTAAGAATAGCTTCTTTTTCTCCAGCAGCATTTTTTAGTGGCATGGCTATTTCCCAAAGACGCTCTTGTTCTGAGCCAGTGCCAATTGGAGCTGATACTAGCGTAGCTACTGCTTCGTTTTGATACCAGCTTATTATATAATTCAAATCATCATTGGAATTACCAATTTTGGTTTCATCAAAACTGGCAATAGTTTTAAAAATTTCTCCTTCTCTAAGTAATATATCAAAACTACGAATTTCAACACCAGAATCTTTTATACTTTGTACTTTGTCTTGTATAAGATTGTTGTTTTCTACACCTTCATAAACAGTACTATCAAAAAGCTGCCCAATCATCAAAGCTTGTCTTTGTAAAGATATATCAATATTGGTCTGAAAAGATTTTACAGACCAAATAGTGTTAATAATAATAGCTAAGGGGATCAAAAGAATTAAGACAATAGCATACACAACCTGATGACTTTGTCTAAGTAAAAAATTGTTTCTTTTTTTCAACATATATTATCCACCAAAGTTTTGTCTCCTACCTTTGTGAAGCACAACTATCACTCCTAGAGCCAAAAATACTAAAAAGATACCGCCTAATATATAATAAATAAATAAATTATTTGTTTCGGCTGCAGAAGATGCTCCATCAAAATAATTGTCAGCTGTCACAGCTTGTGCCTCTTTGACTAAAAATGAAATGGGACGAGATTGTTTGACTATCTTACCAGTATCATCATTGATAGTGACAAATACCTGATGATGCCCATCAGTCAAAGAATTTTTTATATCATATGACCAATTACCACTAGCATCAGTTTTGGTGGTCATAAGCAATGGCAAGGCACTATACAAGTATATATTTACCCAGCTATCAGCTTCGGCCTTACCACTCAATTTAAATGTATCATCAACATCCTCAACACCATCTACACTCATACGTCCATCAATTTTTTTGGATTTTATTTTTGGTTGTTCAATGTTAATATTGTCCAAAATCATTTTATCAAAACTGGTTCTTTCTTTTAATAATGGTCCTGAGCCAGCTGGATCATAGCCATTTTTAATCTCCAATCCATCAAAATATCCATCTCCATCGGTGTCAGCATTGTTTATATCAGTACCATAATATGCTTCCAAATCATCGGCCAAAGAATCTCCATCGGTATCCAAAACAAGTACCGCTTGATTTAAAATAGTCAGCTTATCTTTTTCCTCCAATACGATTTCCTTTTGAGCTCTAGCTAAAAATACTTTGGTAGCCTGATTGGAAACTAGAGGCAATGTATTTTTAGCCACTATGCCCTCAGCTTTTAAAGTATCGCTAAGATCCTGGGTGCTGATATTTTTACTCAACAAAGAATCAATAGCTTGATTGATGTTTTGACCAAGTTTTTGACCAGCTACCAAACGGTTGAGATATTCATTTCTCAAAACACTATTACATAAATTGGCATCATCTAGCTGACAATCAACTTGTCCACCATATTTTTCCAATAAATAATTTTTACATTCTTCTTTATCAATAATATTATTTTCCTGACATTCAAAATCTGTTTTAACACGATAAAGATAATCTTCACAAGCCACAGCTTCATAAATACCTTGCTCAACACAAGTTTCATCAAAAGAGCCCATAGTAGCTCTAAACCACATACAGGTATTTTGATCACTAATACCCTGATCATAACAAGTACTATAATAATCAATGCCTAGAGTATTTGTTTTAGAAACCACTTGATTGGCCGGTAAGTTTGCTGGATTATTATTTTCTTCTGTATTGTCTACTGGATTATTTTCTACTATTTCGTTGTTGATGAAAATCTGTCCACTAGTCTCACGATGATCTACAACAAATACATCATATACCCCATTGGTCAGTGTATTAGAATCAATACTTTGACTAAGATATACAAAAGGTAAGTTTGGATAATTGTCTGGATTAATACCAAAAGACTGCATATCTTCCCAAAAAACTTTGTCAGCCATAAAATAAAAAGTCATATCTGAATCGGTTTTTTTCAATTCTATTTGCAGACCAGTTGGCAAATCCAAATCTGAACCCAATAAAAAATTAAAGCCTCCACTAATACCGTTGGTTGGGTATATTTCAAAAAATACAAATTGACCCTCGCCTTCACTATTTTCAGCAGGAATAATTTCGTTGTTTTCTCTAAAATAAGAAACTACCACTGGCTCACTATCAAGCTGTAGAACCCCATCGACATAATACTGAATAAAATAACGATAATTTCCATTGCCAATAAACTCTGAATTGTTATTGGAAAGAACTAAATAAAAACAATAGCTATGTCCAGCTATCGCTATCTGATCTCTAATAGCTTGATTTAAGATATTAGTATTACTGCAATCTACCAATAGAGGAGCTGGCGCATAATTTGTGGAAGAATTATTATCAAGCTCCATTAATGCAAAACTAATATCTAAAACATTGGCACTAGCGATCAAAACACTACCTGGTCCTATCTGTCCACCAGTTGGCTGATATACCTTTAGAGAAATTTCTTCGACCGAAGGTGCTGTAGTATTTTCTTGAGTTATTTGCCACTCAAAAGTAATTGGTCCAAAATATTGAGCTACACCGTCGGCATCTTTGGCGTTGGCTGATAAAATATAAATGCCATTGGTCAAATTATTACTAAGAGCTGAAACATTGTATTGCCAAGAAGTACCACTAGCGACACTGGGTATAGTGCGTTCCAAGGCTATAGTAGAGTCGCCTTGTTTAACTAAAGAAAAATTAAAATCATTGGCTGTAAAATTGGTAGTAAAATTTAAAAATATATCATTTCCTCTGATTATACTACCAGCTGTAAGACTATTTAAAGAAATTTCAGGCTCTATTTCAATAATAGTAGCTCTAGCCAAATTTATAGCTATACTACCCAAAATAATATTTGTATTATTGTTAATATTAATTAATTCAAAAGAAAGATTATAGTTTCCATTTGGCCAAAGATCAGCTGGATTGCTTATATCAATCAAGGCTCCATAAGTAAATGAGTTGTCATTGAGCAAACTAAGATTATAAAGCTTATCTGTCAGACTAACATCCGTACCTCTATAAACAAGCCGAGCTTGTATAGTTTCCTCAGTGGGCAATAATGACTGATCAGGAACAACTGAAATATTAATTTGATCTCCGGTAATGCTACCGGTCGGAGATATAATATTTACACTTGTCGGTGCTATACGTGCTGGAGGTGTTGTGGTTATAAGATGTTTTATACTAAAAAATCTTTCAATACTAAGAAAATTATAAAGCTCTGGGTCAATAGTTGCATCAATATTTAGTTCTGGAACAATTTTATAATTACCATTGGCAAAATCAGCCAAATCAATTGTGCCAGCATTTTTCCAAATCACATAGCCATTTTCTGTACTCAATATATCAGCTGTATATTTAGCATAATCATCACTCAAATTTAAAGTATCCATTGGCCCAACAATATTAAAAGCAAGTCCTTTTACAACACTGGTGCTAATACTTTCTGGAATATGAAATCTGATGTCCAGATTTGGATTTGAGGCTACATCTATTTCAATGTTATCTGTGGGACTAGAAAAATAAGCAGTGATACCAGAAACCTGTTGAGCCATTTCTATGTCGCCGACTAAATTTATAAGCTTATATTCAGAATCATAGATATTGGCTGATTGCCCATCTTGATAGCTATAAGCTTTGACTGACAAATAATACTGTCCTGGCAAATAAGTACTAGTATCCCAAATACTTTGGGAAGTCCAAGTACCATCAGTCTGCAAACTAGCCTGATAACTTTCATTTAACCCTGTGCTAAAATTTTGTAAATTAAAATAAACAAAATCAAATTGTTTGTCTTCTTCGCTTGACAACATAGCCTGAAAATAAATACTTTCTCCAATATTTATATTTTCACTAAGTGGTGTTATAAAAACTGCTGACAACAAAGAATCATCATTTGATGCTTTGACGGCTACAAAAACCAAGGCTTGAGTAATCACCAAGGTGGTGAAAAAAACAATGCTCAAATAATGTTGAATATGCTTTAAAATCATAATAAATATATTATATTAATAGCTTTATTATACCATAAATTAAATAAAACAAAAAAACTCTAGTCTTAACTAGAATTTTTTAAACTTAAATATTATTCACAAGCACAAATTGGAATTTTTCCTGAACCAGAGAGTTGAGAACAAGTAACCACTGTTTTTTGCATAGCGCATGAATTACCAGCAGCAAGCCATGGTGCTGTGCCAGTCGCATTGGCTGTACATCCACCAGGACAAGTAATTTCAATTAAAATTTCTTGATTTAATAAACAAAAGGGATCCCCGTTACTATCAACATCTGGTCCATAACTTGCACCTTCAACACATTTTAATTTAGCATAATTTTCACAAATATTATCACAAGTAGTATTAGAAGCACTATATACATACCAACAATGCCCTCCACCATAAGCTGGACAGCTTGCTTTGATGGAAGTTGTCTTGTTGATTATCTCTGAATTATATGAAGTACAGGCTCCCACTACCAAAAGACCATTGCTATCTTTTTTTAAATAATAACCAGTATCAGCTGTTGAACTTTTATCAGGATCAACTGGCAAGGTATTTATATATTTATAAAAATCATTATCATCAACTAGCAAACATAATCTACTATCACCATCACAAGTCAGATTGGACCCACTCTGTGAAGTACACAACACTCTTTTATAAGTTTGATTTAATTTGCCCAATATTGGCAGTGCTCCACCATGATCATTGGCATAATCACTTAAAGCAGCCGCTAAAATATTAACATCTTGGACCCTGGTTTGATTTTTTGTTTTCCCAACTTGAGCCAAAGGATCAATCCAAATAAAAGTAGCCGCTGCTAAAACTATCAAAATAGTCATTACAACGATCAACTGTAATAAACTAAAAGCTTGCCTACTTTTAAAAATTTTCATAAATTGTTTAAGCAAATTCTTGAGTAAGTTTATCAATGTTTCGCACTTTTACTGGACGCTTGGCCAAAGCTTGTCCCTTAAGTTGATTTAAATATTCCTCATAACTCTGACGTGTGTCTTGATAAAAAATACCATAAGGAATTTTGTCTCCCCAGGTCAAAGCTTCTTTATAGGCCATACTAATATCATTACTATTATATTCTTTATTATCGTCTAGATTATAAAGTCTATCAAAAAAATATTTAAAAGTATTTACTTTGTTAAAAGTAACACAAGGTTGAAAGACATCTACTAATGAAAATCCCTTATGTTCAATAGCTTTCTTAATCAAATTTTTCAAGTGTTCAGGATTGCCTGAAAAACCACGAGAAATAAAACCTCCACCAGCAGCCAACGCCAGACTCATTGGATTGGCTCTTGTTTCTATCAGACCATCGGGAGTTGATTTGCTCTTAGTGCCCTTTTCAGTTGTAGGAGATGATTGGCCAGTAGTCAAAGCATAAAGCTGATTGTCGTGGGTAATATAGTTGATATTGGCATTACCACGGACCGCATGAATAAAATGTGCCATACCTTCTCCGTAGCCATCACCATCTCCAGCCATCACTATCACTGTCAAATCTTGATTGGCTAATTTGGCTCCAATGGCTGTGGGCAAAGCTCGACCATGGAGCGAATGCCAACCATAGGCCTTGAGAAAATTGACACCATTGCCAGAACAACCTACTCCAGCTACCAATAATACATTTTCCGGTTTAAGACCCAGCTCAACTAAAGCATTTTTTAGAGCTATAAATATCCCAAAATTTCCACATCCGGGACACCAACTTGGAGCATAGCTTGTATTAAAATCTTTTTCTATCATATAAATTTTATAATTTTTTTAAAGCGTCGATTATATCTTCCCTAAAAAAAGGACGTCCGTCATATTTGAGCATTTTATGTTTAATCAGCACTCCAGTTTCCTGAGCTATAAGATTTCCCAATTGACCATTGGGATTATTTTCTATCAGCAATATATCTTTGGAGCTTTGCAAAATCTTGCTTGTAAAATCAGCAGCAAAAGGCCACAAATACTGATATTGCATTATCTTAATTTTACTTTTTACTTTATCTGGCAAAGATACATAAGCATCCAAAATAACTCCCTTGTTTGACCCCCAAAATACCACCGTTTTTTTGGCTTTAGGATTACCATAAATAAGTGGCTGTGGCATGAGCTTGGCAAATGTATCAAGTTTTCTTTGTCTTTTATCTACTTGCTCAATACGATTTTGACTATCTTCGTTAGAAAAACCATAAGAATCATGCTCATCGCTATTGGCAATAAAGAGTCCATTTTTTGTACCTGGCAATGTCCTAGGTGATATTCCATCTGAAGTTACTTTATATCTTTTATATTCACCCGATTTACTGAGCTGAGCCTGAGTCAATATCTTACCTCTGTTTATTTTGACATTTTTGGTATTAAATCTTGGCACTGTAGTATTGCCCTCACCAATCAATTTGTCAGAAAGAATAATTACCGGCAATTGATACATGTCTGCCCAGTTAAGAGCAATATAACCCATCTCATATGCCTCTCCAGCATCACCTGGTGCCATAATTATTCTAGGAAAATCTCCTTGGGCCCCGTGGAGCATAAATTGCAAATCTGCTTGCTCTGTCCAAGTGGGTAGTCCTGTGGCTGGACCACTTCGCTGTACATTGACCATGACTAGCGGCGTTTCAGTCAGAGCTACCAAACCCAAGGTTTCTGTCATCAAAGAAAATCCACCTCCAGAGGTTGCAAGCATAGATCTTACGCCCACATGAGATGCTCCTAGTGCCATATTGGCAACCGAAATTTCATCTTCGGCATGCTTGACCACTATACCAGTTTTGGTAGCAATCTTAGCTAGATAATGAAGTATAGAAGAAGATGGTGTCATGGGATAGGCCGAATAAAAACCCAGTCCTCCGGCCACAGCTCCCAGTGCCAAAGCTTCATTGGCAGTAATCAAAATATTATCTTTACTAGGCAAGGTTGGCAACTGACATTTAAATTTATTTTTTACATTGGCTTTTACAAAATCAAAACCTGACTTTAAAGCTTTTATATTATTGGCCACAACCACCTCTCCTTTTCTAGCAAAGGTTTCTTTAACTACTTTATTGGCAATGGTAAGATCTTGACCCACTAGACACATTGTGGCCCCCAGAGCTACTACATTTCTCATCAAATCTCCACCCGCTTCTTTGGCTAAAGTAGTCAGTGGAATAGCAATGCCTTCAATATTATTATTTTTTAAAATAGCAGACGATACTTTGACTTTATCACTGTCATAAATCAAAACACCACCACTGCTAATATCAACTATATTATATTTAATGGTATTTTGATTTAAAGCAACCAAAATATCTACATATTTATAGACGCTGTTAACTGGCTTGGTATCTATCACTAGTTGATAGGTATTGTGTCCTCCTCTGATAATAGAAGGATACTCGGTAAAATCAAAAAGCTCATAGCCAGCTCTCATAAATATTTTGCCAAACATCATGCCAGCTGACTTGATACCAAAACCAGCTTCGCCGGCAATTTTCCAAGTTAAGTTGTTTTTATTTTGCATGGGTATTTATTAAATTAAATATTATCTTTATTATAACATTTTTTTACTGTAATAAAAAACTCTCCTTAAGTGGAGAGTTTTTATCAAGGTGAATCTTTATTATTTAAATCCTCTTTTTTATAATCTGAGGTATTTGATTCTGTTTGTTTTTTATCTTTGATGACCATTAGATCATCAGGAGGCGCCATAGCCAAATCATGTTCTGGCTCCTCTATTATTTGCGTTTCTTTTTGGGAATTTCCAAATAGATTTTTCCAAAATGACATAAATTTAAATTGTTAATGTTCTTTTTATTTTTATTTTTGCTTCTACTATCCCGCGAACGGGATCCCGCTATGCGGGACTTAGCAGTACAAGGTAAGTGGTGTCCAGCTAAAAATGAGTAAGACATACATTGTTTGTTGCATTTTTTTGTTTTTATTTTTGTTTATAGCTCAATCCCCCCAATTGAGCTTTTTTATATTCAATTGTCTAAACGGTCCAAAATAATAGACCAAAGAGAAATAGGGTTAAAACTGCCCAATTCTCATGACTTTCCACCTGAGAGTTATGTCGATAACCCACCAAATGAAAAGATTTTATTTCTTTCATGGTTGTTATTGTTATTTTAAATTAAATAGCGTTTCCTACAACAAAAAGGAGAACAAAGGCACCCACCGAGCATAAAGCGACTATTGCCCAATAATCACTGCTCTTTAAATTTCGATCACCTGGTCTCACGACCAATCTAAACGATTGTGCATTATTTTCCAACATATTTTATTCCTCCTCAACCTGTTTTTTTGAAAAAACATGGAAAAATTAGTAAGTCGACTTTTTAATTATAAATATTGGGGCTATTTTTCTAACTAAATACTTAGAAAAATAAAAAATTGGCATAATTCCCCTTGGAATTTATTACCAATTTTAACTTACAAATTCAGTATAGCACGAAAAAAGGCTTTTGTCAATCTAAACAAAAAAATCATTTTGGGTTATAATAATAACATTATCTAATAATTAAATAGATTAAAATATTATGAGAGTTGAAGTTGATCGAGAATTATGTATTAGTGTAGCTACTTGTGTCGCAGTGGCTCCGGGGACTTTTGAGCTAGACGATGAAGGTATTGCTGTCGTCAAAAATGCCAAAGGAGACGATGAAGCTACTATCCTCCAAGCTGCTCAAAGCTGTCCAGTAAATGCTATTATTGTATATGATGATGATGGCAAACAAATTCACCCACCTCTAAAATAATCTATGGTTGATTATAAAAATATATTGCCTATCAAAATCGGTGATCAGGCACCTTTATTTTCTCTTCAAAATCAAGCTGGTCAAAAAATAAATCTTCAAGATTATAAAGATAAAAAAAATGTCTTATTGATTTTTTATCCCGGAGACAATACTCCGGGTTGCACTACTCAGCTCTGTAACATTAGAGATGATTTCTCGAGATTCACAAAATTTGATACTGTAGTTTTTGGTATAAATCAAGCTGATAATAACTCTCATCAAAAATTTATAGACAACTACAAGTTTCCTTTTGATTTACTAATAGATACTGATAGCCAAGTGTCCAAAAAATACAAAGCTCTCAAATTTATGTTTGGACACGTTAGTATCAAAAGATCTGTCGTCTTGATTGATAAAACTGGCAAAATTGTTTTTCTAAAACGGGGTATGCCAAAAGACGATGAAATATTAAAAATCCTAAAATAATTTATGAAAAGAAATATATATTTAGATTATGCTTCTACTACTCCAACCGATCCTAGAGTAGTAAAAGCCATGGAGCCGTATTGGACAAAATATTATGGCAATCCATCTAGCCTATATCAACTGGGCTTGCGCAGTAAAGAAGCTATATCAATGGCTAGATTAAAAATCTCCAAAATATTAAATTGCCAAGCTGACGAATTGATATTTACCGGTGGTGGCACAGAAAGTATAAACCTAGCTCTCAAAGGTATAATGAATAAAGCGCAAAATGGTCATATGATCACCTCAGCTATTGAGCATCATGCTGTACTCCATACTGCTGATACTCTCAAAAAAAATGGCCATGAAATATCTATTTTGGCAGTAGATGATCAAGGACTTATAAAACTAGCTGATTTGGCAGCAGCCATAAAAGACAATACTCGCCTGGTATCAATAATGATGGCCAACAATGAAATAGGGACTATCCAAGATATTCAAAAAATAGGAGCGCTGCTAGAAAAAATAAATAAAGCTAGAACGGCCAAAGGACTAGCTAAAATATATTTTCACAGTGATGCTTGTCAGGCCTCTGGGACACTAGATCTAAATGTCAAAAAATTACATGTTGATCTTTTGACTATCAATGGCTCAAAAATATATGGTCCCAAAGGAGTCGGAGCTCTCTATATCAAAACTGGGACAAATATTGGCGCTATAATAGATGGTGGTGGTCAAGAAAAAAACCTCCGCTCAGGTACTGAAAATGTACCAGGTATAGTAGGACTAGCAATTGCCTTGGAGCTAGCTCATGACTCCAAAGAAAAAGAAAATGCTAGACTAATTAAGCTTCGCGATCAACTAATAGCTGGCATCTTAAAAACCATTCCCAAAACTAGGCTCAATGGTCATCCTACAAAAAGACTGCCCAACAATGTAAATATTTCTATCTTAGACGTTGAAGGCGAAGCTATGCTCCTCTATCTAGATGAGATAGGCATCCAAGCTTCCACTGGGTCAGCTTGCACTTCTACCACCCTTGATCCATCTCATGTAATCAGAGCTCTAGGCTGTCCTTATGAGGTAGCGCATGGCTCTATGCGTTTTACTCTTGGTAAATATACCACAGCTGAAGATGTAAAATATGTCATCACAAACTTACCAAAAATAATTGAACATTTACGATCAGCTTCTCCGGTCATAGTAAATATGGATGAAGTAGCCAAAGCTATCAAAAATGCACCTCGTGCTACAATAACTTTATAAATAATAATTAATTAATTTATATATATGACAAATAAGACTAAAAGTCCTGCCCGTAGTAAGAAAAATACTACGGTGGCCAGTTCTATAGACATAGTACCAAATACTGCAGAAGGTACCTGGGTCTATACTGATATAGTCAAAGATCATTTTTTTCATCCCAAAAATCTAGTAACTGATGTCAGTACTATGAAGGGTTATGATGGTTTGGGTATGGTGGGGTCTCCAGCTTGTGGCGACATGATGAAAATATGGATAAAGGTAAATAAAAAAGCAGACAAAATAACCGAGATGAAATGGCAAACCTTTGGCTGTGGTAGTGCCATTGCTGCTACATCCATGCTATCTGTCATGGTCTCTGAAAATGGTGGCATGGAAATAGACAAGGCGCTAGCTATCAAACCTCAAGATATTACCAATCGTCTAGGTGACCTACCAACTAGAAAAATCCATTGCTCAGTTCTGGGCGACAAAGCCTTGCGTAGTGCTATAAACAATTACTTTGTAAAATCTAATCAAAAAGATCGCCTAGTCCAAGAACAAATACGTATGGTAGATAAAGCAGCCAAAGTAACTGACCATGATATTGAAGAAGCAGTTTTAGAAGGAGCTCATACCTTAGAAGATGTGCAGAAAAAAACCAAAGTAGGTGTTGGTAATCCTGAGGTAATACCAGAAGTAGAACAGCTTATCAGATTTTATACCGAAAAATATTTCGGCTAATAATATTTATTAAATTAAACAAAAAAATATATGTCAAAATTTGAAACACCAGCTCTACCTTATGCTTATAATGCTCTAGAGCCATATATAGATGAAGCTACCATGAAAATTCATCATGATAAACATCATGTTGCTTATACTACCAACTTTAATAAAGCTCTAGAAGCTTACCCAAAACTAGCTGAAAAAACAGCGGAAGAAATACTAGCTAATCTTGCCAGCCTACCTGAAGAAATACGTATGGCTGTCAAAAATCATGGTGGTGGACATGTGCACCATTCTCTTTTTTGGGAAACCATGGCTCCAGCTGGTACAGGTGGCCAAGCAGAAGATGGATTACTTGAGGATATTATCAAAACTTTTGGCTCTTTAGAAGAATTTAAAGCAGAGCTCACCACAGCAGCTATGAGTGTTTTTGGTTCTGGTTGGGCTTGGCTATCACTAGCTGATGGTAAATTGATAATAGAAAAAACCAGTAATCAAGATAGCCCTTATTCTTTGGGACATATTCCACTATTGGGTATTGATGTCTGGGAACATTCCTATTATCTAAAATATCAAAATAGACGAGCTGAATTTGTTGAAAATTTCTTTAATGTGATAAACTGGTTAAAGGTAAGTGAAAAATATAAAGCTAATAAATAAAGCTGATGGAAAAAGAGCGAGATACTATTATTATTGTCAAAGGTGGTACTATTCAAGGAATATTTAGTACTGGCGTGCTGACTGCTTTTGAAAACCACAATATTTATGATCGTATCCACTCTATCTATGGAGTATCATCCGGTGCTCACAATGCTGCTTATTTTTTGGCTAGACAAACCAAAATAGCCGCTCAAATATATCATGAGCATCTATGTAAAAAACATAGATTTTTAAAAGATTTGTCAGCCAAAGTGATTTGGGATAAATTTTGGCAACTAATGCTCTACAAAAAAACTTGCGATATCATTGATCTAGACTATGCCCGAGAGTTGGAAATCATGGGACCAACCAAGCTAGATGTCAAAAGTATCCGTACCTCCCCTATCAATTTTTATGTTCGTGTATTTAATCCTGAAACACTCAATCTAGAATATTTGGATGCCAAAGTAGATACTATAAATCGCTTGATTCAATCGGCCAAAATACCTCCTTATGCTTATACCAGAATAAAAAATGAACTCTATTATGATGGTGGTATTATGCCGACTAGGGATTTTATAAAAAATGTACTAGCCAAGCATCCTGACAAACAAATACTATATATATTCAATGATAAAAAAACTTTACCTCGCGTACTAAAATTTTTGCCTTGGGATTTATTGGATCTATTATTTAAAACTCGCTATCTAGGACTAGCCTATGGTATCAAACATTTTTTTAGTCTTTTGAGCTATCCTTATATAGAGGGTTTACGAGGCTACAAAAATGTCCATGTGGTTTATGATGAAATCTATATTTCAAAAACAGAAAAAAATGTAGACCGAGTTCGCGAATCATATAAGCATGGCATTTATAAAGGTGAAAAACTACTTAAAGAAATCGGTTTTATTAATTAATAATAAATAAAAAATATATGGAAAAAGAAAATTGCTGTGGCGGTGGATGTTGTGATGAAGTATATTACAACAACACTGTACCAAAAATAGACCAAGCAGCTCCTAGCTTTACCACGGACGCTTATTATAAAGATGAAGAGAAAAAAATCAGTCTATCTGACTATAAAGGCAAGTGGGTAATATTGCTATTTTATCCCAAAGATTTTACTTTTGTCTGCCCTACTGAGCTAGGTGATGTGGCTGATCGTTACGAAGAAATCAAAAATCTAAATACAGAAGTATTGTCCGTATCTACTGATACTGTGCAAGTCCATAAAGCTTGGTATGAAGATAGTGCTACTATCAAAAAAATAAAATTTCCCATGCTAGCTGATCCTAGTCATGATATTTGTAAAAAATACGGCGTATTGATTGAAGATGCTGGCATAGCTTTAAGAGGAACATTTATAATTTCGCCTGAAGGTGATATAAAAACTATTGAAATCCATGGTGATGGCATTGGCCGCAGTGGTGATGAGTTGATGCGCAAATTACAAGCCGCTCAATTTGTAGCCAAATATGGCGATCAAGTTTGTCCAGCCAACTGGCAACCCGGTAAAGACACTTTAAAACCAGGTCTAGACCTAGTTGGAAAACTTTAAATAAAATATTTAACCAAAAAGAAAAGCCTCGGGGTTCCAAATCCGAGGCTTTTGTGTTTGTTGTCAGGAGAACTATGTGTTCAGCTCTCCTGTGATTCACCCTGCCTTTTGGGCGACAACCTTCAAAACGAAGGTCAGGTAGTAGCTCCCCAGAGCTATTACAGCACACTGCAAAATATCAGCCGAGCCGATAAATTGGAAGTAGGCAGCTACTCCCACTGCAATGACTGTCCAAAACAGCCCAAAGGCAGCACCGAAGCTACTGGTGCCCTCTTTGGATAAAAGAAAAGCCAGCAATGCGCTAGTGGCCATCATGATTCCGACGACCAGCCGTAGTTGGCCAACGAGGCTCTCGTTCCAGCTCTCTATGAAAGGCCAGTAATGATAGGCCGCATAGCCTACTCCGGCCACCATGGCAATAAACAGCAACATGAACAAAAAACGAACTATTGCTGTTTTGACTCTTTCTAACATAACAAACACTCCTTGGCTGGGTTGTAATTAGTCCACTAACTACAACCATTGTACTTTATATTCATCCATTGAATACTTTGACTTGGACTGTAAAACAACATTAATTCATAGTATTATATCATAGTTTTCTATTTTTGTCAATACAATAACCCCTTTATTTATGCTATAATTGCCATATAATTATATATTTATAAATGAAAATAATATTTAGTAATAAAATAAAACTAGCCAAAACTATAGCCACTATCAAAGCACAAGGCACAGAAAAACTACACATCTTATCTGATTTTGATCGTACTTTGACTTATGGCTATATAGACGGCAAAAAAACTCCTTCTATTATTTCTATATTACGAAATGGTCATTATCTATCTCCTGATTATGCAGCCAAAGCTCATGCTCTATTTGATAAATATCATACTATCGAGATAGACCCAGATATTCCACTAAAAGAAAAAAAGATTATGATGGACACTTGGTGGCGTACACATAAAAAACTATTAATAGCCTCTGGTTTAAATAAAAAAGATCTTGAAAAAATAGTTAAAGATCCGCTAATAAAATTTAGAAAAGGAGTAGATAAATTTTTGGATAATCTTCATAAACAAAATATCCCTCTAGTCATACTGTCTGCCAGTGGTGTTGGTGAAGCAATACCAATATACTTTAAGAATGCTAAAAAAAATTATCCAAATATATATTATATTAACAATTCTCTAAACTGGTCAAAGGATGGTCGAGCCTTGTCTATCCGCGAACCAATAATCCATATTCTAAATAAAGATGAAGCTGTAATAAAAAACTTCCCCCAAATATATAAAGAAGTGGCCAAGCGAAAAAATGTCATCTTACTGGGTGATGATTTGGGCGATGTAGATATGATCACTGGTTTTGATTATGATAATTTAATAAAAATTGGTTTTTTAAATTACAATGCTGACAAATTGAGAAAATTATACTCCAAAAACTTTGATGTAATAATAGAAGGTGATGCTGATTTTGAATATGTAAATACATTATTAAAAAATTTGTGTACATAAAATATTATGAATAAAAAACAAATTATTCAAAAAATTAATAAATATGTAAAAGATAGATTATCTGGAGAAGGTAGCGGTCATGATTGGTGGCACATTGATCGGGTTAGAAAACTGGCTTTAAAAATTGCTCAAAAAGAAAAAGCTGATTTATTTGTTGTAGAGTTATCTGCATTACTTCATGACATTTATGATTATAAATTTTATAAAGCAAATAATAAAAATGCTATTGATAACTTTCTCCGAAAATACAAAATTAATGAAGAAATCATCCAGCAAATCGCTTATATAGTAAATAGTATTTCCTACAAGGGGGGTACAAATAAAATAAAATTAAAAAGTATAGAAGCTAAAATCGTTCAAGATGCTGATAGACTAGACGCTATAGGTGCCATTGGCATAGCTAGAACATTTACCTATGGTGGTAAAATAGCCCGTGAAATGTATAACCCAAATATAAAACCAAAAAAATATAAAAATTTAAATGAATATAAAAAACATTTAAATACTAATCCTACTGTAAATCATTTTTATGAAAAAATATTATTATTAAAAAATACTATACATACTAAAACTGGAAAACAAATGGCTAACAACAGACATAAATATGTAGAACAATTTTTAAATAGATTTTTTAAAGAATGGGAAGGGAAAATTTAACCTAAAAACTCTCTGAACTTGCAGATAGTTTTTTGATTTAAAAAATTACCAAGAACCACCACCGCCTCCGCCGCCACCACCACCGACGCTACCTCCAGAAGAGCTAACACTAGTGGTACTAGCAGCAGCTGTTTTAAAACTACTCAAACTAGAAGCAAAACTGATAGCACTAAAGCTAGCTCCCTGACCAGAGACATACCAATCTGGCTCCTCCAAATAAATACCTTCAAATTGTTTGGCCCATTCTTTTTCTAGACCAAAGGCCATAGCATAAGGCAATAATTTTTCAAAAACTTGCGGATCTTTGGCTGGTGCATTATGAAATTTTATTCTATCTTTTTCCGCTACATTTATGTATTCTTTTAAGCCCAAAATATATTCTTTGGCCAATGCTCCTTTAATCGTCTTTTTGGGCATCTTGATACCAAAAGATATTACTATAATAATTGAAATTATTACAGAAAAAAACACAAAAAATATATAAGCTACATTACTAGAAAAAGAAAACGCTGCTTCAGCAAAAGCACGCACACCTATTACAATAATAGCTATAAGTATAATATAAAGTCTTCTGGTTTTTTGAGGATTTTTTTCAAAATATCCTTGCTCAGTTACTAAAACATAAATAGCAGCTTCTATTTTCATCATCCATTTATAAGCTTTATTTTTTAAAGATGACATAAGCACCTTATCTACACCTTCACTAAACAAATTGTCTATTAAATCTTTTTGATACTGCCTAGCTAAATCACTTGAACTCTTTAATTTTTCTAATTCATAATCTTCTTTAGAAAAAAGACCATCTTTTTGTATCCGCCTAATCCTCAAATACCCATGTATAGCCAGATAAATAATTTCAGCTGAAATATCTTTGCTGTGCACTCTTTCATCATATATTGTACCCAATTCGGCTGGCATCATATCTTTGGGTGCTTCATATTGAGCTATGATAGCTCCTCTACCTTTTGGGTCGCGTCCTTTTTTGTACCAAATAAAAAACATCAACAAAAAAGTAAAAATCGGCATAAAGCCAATGCTATATTTTTTTAAAAAAGCTATAATTATATTTGGTGGAGGTGGCTGACTTATAATCCCCTTATCAAAATAAAGATTGATAGTAACTCCTTGTGAAGATTTTAAAGCCTGAGATTTAAAAATAATTTTTTCTAATGTTTTATCACTAGCTATTTGATGTTTAGTATTTGAACATTTGTTGGTACTATTATCGGCTCCCCAATAACAAGCTGTTTTTATTTGCTTTTGTGACAATCCTGGTGGCAAAAAAACATTAATTGAATTGTTGGCAATAGGTACTAACCAATAAGTACCAATGGCATTCCAAAAAAGATTGTCGCTTTCTTCAGTAAATACAAAAGCTCCTTTGACTTTGTAGTTGATAATATAAATTTTTAGCCCTGTGACATATTCATCAGCTGAGCCAATTTTGATACTCAAATCGTTTCCTTTTCTTGATATCTCTTTTTGATAAACATTTCCTTTATCATCATTTACCCCAATATCATAAATTTCAAACTGTGTCTCTGAAAAACTCTTTTTCAAAATAGGGATATCACGATAAATGCCATGCTTTTGATTGTCCCCAAAATCATAATTAATGATTTCAGTAACCTCTAAAGTAGAGTCTTGTAAAATTTTAATGTCTACCTGATAATTTTGTATCTGCTCATTGCTAGCCAAAGCTGGAGAAATCCACAAAAAACAAAATAATAAACTCATGCTAAAAATAAAAAATTTCATATTTTTGATTTAATTTATGCTTTAAGCTTAGCATAAAAAGCGAAAAAATGTTATACTTTTTCTAGAAAAAGTAAAAATAAAAATGGAAATAAAACTTACATCTTATGGAGCAAGTGAAGAAGTGACTGGTTCTTGTCACCTTTTAAATATCGATGGTTATCGAATACTGATTGACTGTGGTATGTGGCAAGGTGATTGGGACAACTATGTCCGAAACTGGGACAAGTTTTTATTTGACCCCCAAAATATAGATGCGGTCATCTTGACTCATGCTCACCTTGATCATTGTGGACGCCTGCCCAAACTCTATGCTGGAGGATACAATGGACCCATCTATGCAACCGATGCCACCATTGATTTGGCTAAAATAGTTTTGGAAGATAGCTATTTTATCATGGATGAAAAAGCCTTTCGTAAAAAAATGCCAAAAATATATTCTCAAGCTGATATGAACAAAACCATGAAAAGTTTTGTGCCTATCAAATATTATGAAAAACAAAATCTAAATCCTAATATTAGTTTTACACTACACAACGCTGGTCATATATTGGGCTCAGCTATAGTAGAAATAAAAATAGCTGGAAAAACAATAGTCTTTTCTGGTGATATAGGCGGCGCAGAAATGCCACTAGTCAAAAATATTGATTTGCTAAAAAATGCTGACTATGTGATTTGTGAAGGTACCTATGGTGATCGCCTCCATCATGATAGAGCAACTCGCGACCAAGAACTCATCAAAGCTGTACAACGTGCTACTCTCAATCATGCTACTTTGCTAATTACTATTTTTGCTATAGAGCGTACTCAAGATATACTCAGAGTATTAAATAATTATTATGAAAAACATCTAGATTTTTCTGCTCCGGTATTTTTGGATAGTCCGATGGCTGCCAAAGCTACTTTGATCTATAAAAAATATCTCAGCTACTTAAACCAAGCAGCTCAAGATGATATACAACAAGATAAAGATATTTTTAGTTTTCCTCATCTAAAAATCACCAACCAGATTCGCAAATCAAAAGAAATAAATACTGTGCCGCCCCCAAAAATTATTATGGCTGGATCAGGTATGATGGAAGGTGGACGCATGATACATCACTTGTCTCAATACATTGGTGACAAAAACAACAATATATTATTTATGGGTTTTCAGGTTCCTGGTACACTGGGTCATACCATATTAAATGGTGCTTTTGATTTTGACTATTATGGTAGGAAAATTGAAATAAAAGCCGTGGCTGATCAGATAGATGGCTTTTCTGCTCACGGTGATCAGGCAGCTTTACTGACTTGGCTCAAAAGCTTTAAACATCCCAAACAAATACTCCTTGTGCATGGAAACAAGCGCGTTTTGGAAAAATTTGCTATAATAATAAAGGAGGGATTAAATCTTGATGCTCAGGTCATGAAATTTAACCAGCCTATAACCTTAAATTAATAATTAATAAGTCTTAACTAAAAAAGTATGGCCAAACAAAACAAACTTACTTTTCCTTGGTTGATGCTATATATCATGGTAGCATTTGTACTAGTTACTTATGTGGTATTAGCCACCTGGTATATACAAGGAGCAGGTTGTGTAGCTTAAAACAAAATACCTCGCCTTTAGCGAGGTTTTTTGTTTGACAAACAAATAATATAGTTATAAAGTTTTGTAAAATCAGTTCTTTAATTCATGGAGGAATTAATGAGTAATAAAAATAAACTTTTGTTTATTGTCATTATTGAATTCTTTCTTGGATTCATCTTCTGGCCAGCTTTTTGCTTGGCTTTATTCTTTTTTGTAGTCTACCTCAGTGTAGATACAAACAAAAAAAATATAGCTGAAGAAAATGATAAAAAGCTGTCCTGTTGTCCAAACTGTCAATCTAGACACTATCTAGTATTCCCCCAAAGAAGCAAATTAAGACTGCACAAACTAAGCTTTGTGAGTCACAAAGTAACTCTTTTTGAGTGTCTAGACTGTGAAGCTAAATGGTATACATACGAAGTAGACCACTATGCTGAATAAAAACGCGATACCAACCGGTATCGCGTTTTTCTAAATATATATAATTTAACTTAAGCTTCGACGTTGATTGAGAGGATTTTCTATTTCTTCCTCTGGCTTATCTCTAGCCTCTAGAGGTAGCTGTGGATATTTTTCTTTGTCCAATCCTCCATTATAAAGAATCGGATCCATAATATCTTCTTTGACTTTGGTTTTGGTTTTTTTCTTGGCTTTTTTAAATAATTGAGACATATATTTGTATATGAGACATCATAGCAGATAGCAATACTAGTGACAATAGCCCCAAAAATGTTCTAATTGGACAATTGGCTTAAAAGGATTTATAATGTAATGACCTTGGGATAGCTAAAAATAGCTCCTGACGAAAATAAAAAGACGAAAATTTGGCAAAGCTACATCTTGTGTGATATAATATTTTTGGACACAAGATATAGTAAAAAGCGCTAATAATTTTTGTCCTTTTTTTATCTCTCTAGAGTAAAATTAACAAAAAGCCCCCGTTTTTTTGAACGGGCAGTAAAAAATAATCCCCATGCAAGTAAAAGAAATAAAAAAAAGAGATGGCCGAATAGAAAAATTTGACCAATCTAAGCTCATTTCTTCCTTATCTCAAGCAATTATTAGTACTGGTCTAAAAGACAATCCCATTTCTGGCAAAATGGCTCATCAAGTAATCAAATATTTAGAAGAAAATGACTACAATACTCCCACTATTACTAGTGATGATATACGTAATGCTGTAAATACAATATTATTGGACAATAACTATACTGAAGTGGCCAAAGCCTATTCCAAAACACGTGGCCAAAAACTAATCAAAGAAAAAGAGTTGGCTTCTGGTATCAAAAAAATCAAAAAAAGAGACGGCACCATTGTAAACTTTGATAAAGACAAGATTTTTTCGGCTCTATTCAAAGCTGGACAAGCTTCTAGTGAATACAATAGAGAAGAAGCCCAGCGACTAGCTGATGTAGTGACTGCCATACTAGAACACAAATTTAATGATCATCTTACTCCTGGTGTAGAGCAAATCCAAGATATCATTGAAATCATCTTGATTCAATCAAATTGGGCCAAGACTGCCAAACACTTTATCCTCTACAGAGAACAGCGAAAAAAAATCCGTTTAGAGCAAGGCAAGGATGTTACTTCTGCTGAGGTCAAAAGATTACAAGAAGCTGGTGTAAATCTTTCTAAACAAGCCAAACATATTTTGAACAACTCTACCAATTTTGATGAATTGGGTAGGATTATTTTTTTGGACCGTTATTCTATCAAAGAAAAGCGAGAAGATATTGCTTTGGGAGATATAGTAATAGCCATTACCAAAGAAGATAGAAAATATCCCAAAAAAGATCTAGGCATTGTCAAAGAAATACTTGGTGCTGATAAAATAAAGCTGCACATGCTGACTGGTATTTATGCTGAAGAGGCCAACAATTATGAATTTGAGCAGGAAATATACAAATGCGACAAACCAAAAGAAGCTATTTCTGATGCCCATCGTCGTATTGCTAGGGCCGTCGCCAGTGTAGAAACTACAGATGAAAATAAAACTAAATATTTTGAAGAATTTTTTGAAGCTTTAAATAAAAAATATATCCAACCAGCTGGACGTATCATGACTGGAGCAAATATTGACACTCATGGCAACTATACTTCCAATCTGACTCTATTTAACTGCTATGTCTTACCCTCTCCACTAGATTCTAGAAAAGCCATAGTCAAAGAATCTCTCCACCAAATGGTAGAGGTAATGAGTCGTGGTGGTGGCGTCGGTATGACTCTATCAGCTTTGCGTCCTCGCTATGCCTATGTCAAAGGAGTCCACGGTAAATCATCTGGCTCTGTATCTTGGGCTGGATTATTTTCCTATGCTACAGGACTAATAGAACAAGGTGGTTCACGTCGTGGTGCTCTGATGCTCATGCAACATGACTGGCATCCTGATGTTATAGAATTTATATCTGCCAAAACAGTGGCTGGTCAAATTGAAAATGCCAATATATCAGTACTCATATCCGATAGTTTTATGGAGGCCGTCAAAAACAACGGTGATTGGAACTTGGAATTCCCTGATTATGAAAATCCAGCTTATGCTGATACCTATGACAAACAATGGACAGGTGATATGGAAGCTTGGAAAGAGGCTGGCTATCCAACCAAAATATACAAAACTATCAAAGCGCGTGATTTTTGGAACAAGCTCATCACCTCAGCTCATGCTAGTGCCGAACCAGGTATAGTATTTATGGAGCGCTACAACAAAGAATCAAACTCATATTACTTCAACAAAATCATCTGTACCAATCCTTGTGGTGAACAGGGTCTACCAGGTTGGGGAGTCTGTAATCTTGGTCATCTTTATTTAGCTTCTTTTCTAGAAGAAGATGGTCATGATGATTTGGGTCCAACCTATAAAATAAATTGGTTTGAGCTTCGCAAAGCAGCTCGCACTCTAGCTCGTTTCTTGGACAATGTCATTGATCTGACCCCTTATCACTTCCCAGAAAATGAACTAAATCAAAAAAATGAAAGAAGAGTCGGTGGTGGTACTCTAGGACTAGGTGAAATGCTGATAAAATTACGCTTGCGCTACGGTTCAGATGAATCACTAGCTTTTATAGACGAGCTCTACAAAGCTATATCTTCTGAAATGTATAAAGAATCATCTCGCATTGCCAAAGAAAAAGGCTCTTTTCCAAAGTTTAATGCTGACAAATTCTTGAACTCTGGCTTTATGAAGAAAATGCCAGAAGATGTGCGTCAAATGATCAGAGAAAATGGTATCCGCAATGTAACTTTGACTACTCAAGCACCAACTGGCACTGTCGGATCCATGCTATCTACTTCTACTGGTATTGAACCATACTATGCTTTCAAATTTTATCGTCAGTCTAGACTAGGCTTCCATGAAGTGCTCATTCCTCTAGCTCAAGAATACAAGAGTAATGGTGCTTTACCAGAGTTTTTTGTCTCAGCAATGGAACTAGATCCTCTAGAACACGTCAAAGTGCAAGCGGCTGTCCAAAAATGGACTGACTCCTCTATTTCCAAAACAGCCAATGCTCCAGCTGACTATACAGTTGAACAAACTGCTCAGCTCTATGAAAAAGCCTACGAACTAGGCTGTAAAGGTGTAACTATCTATAGAGATTCTTCTCGTGATGAACAAGTACTATCTACTGACTCAAATACCGAAGAAAAAAATCTAGCTTACAATGGCGAACGCAAGCCAAGTAAACAAGAACAAATCCCTACTTTTAAGGAAGCGGTCAAAGAAGAGATCCCAGAGATGCAAAACCCTCGTCAGCATGCTGGTATAGAGCTCCCAGAGGACGATGACAAAGAATATGGCACTAGCGTGGGTCAAACCTGCCCTCAGTGCAAAAAGGGCATTATGGTCAAGTTTGGAGGCTGTACAGAGTGTTCCAAACAATGCGGTATGAAGGGCTCATGTGATATAAGATAAATTAAGTAAACGGGAGCTTTTCTAGCTCCCGTTTTTTAATGTAGTTAATTAGCTTAATATAAAAATATGTACAATTTTTTAAATTTAGATGAAAAAACAAGAGAATTAATGATCTCCGAAATTAACTGGGCAATAAAAAATAATGAACTTTATTACAGTACAAGATTTATTGATGGACAAAAAGAAAAATGGCAACAACTATTACTTGAAGCTGCTAAAAATCATAACGAACATTGGCTTGCATTTCAAATAGAGAATAACTCTATGCTAAAAGATTTTGAAGAAGCAGAAAAACCAAAAGGTGGTTACACAATTAAACACGTTCCTAATACTGCCTCTGAAACATTAGCAAGCGGACAATTTAATAGATATTATATACTTGGTTTAGCTCAAAGAGCTGTTTTAGAGAATAAAAATGCTTTGGAGGTTTATAGAGCAAAAGATAGTCAAGAACAAAGAGACGGTTCTGAAGCATTAATCGGACGAACTTTTAATCCCGCCGAATTAATTGAACAACTCCGTACAACTCAAGCTAGTTTTAAATCTGAGTTGGCAAAACCTAATTCTGGAATAAGTGTAAAATTATAAAAATATGAAAAATGTACAAACAATATTTAGTGATGGAACATCTAGAGTGGTCAATTTACATCAAACTCCAGACACATGTCCTTTTTGCCATCATGCAATTGATCCAAATATCCATATGGCATATTGCGATCAATCTAAATGGAATCAAAATAATTGCTTACAAGTTATATATCGCTGTACTAAAAATGACTGTCGTAACTTATTTATAGCTTATTATGAAGCTGGTTCTTCTACATGTGCCACTTTTACATATAAAAATTCACGCCCGATGAATAAAAAAGGTCGTACATTTACAGACACTGTTTTAAATATTTCTCCAAGCCTTTGTACTATATATAATCAGTCACTTTCTGCTGAACAAGACGGACTTACTGAGATTTGTGGTGTTGGATATAGAAAATCTTTAGAATTTTTAATAAAGGACTATCTAATACAAAAACTTCCAGACCAAGAAGAAGCTATCAAAAATAAATTTTTAGGTGATTGTATAAAAGATGGTATCGAAAATGACAATATTAAAAATATGGCAAAAAGAGCAGTCTGGTTAGGAAATGATGAGACTCATTATTTAAAAAAATGGGTTGATAAAGATTTAGAAGATTTAAAAAAATTAATTGATGCTACTATATATTGGATTGAAATGGAAAAATTAGCAGAAGATACTCAACAAGATATGCCAGAATAATTTAACTATACAAAATTCTAAATAAAAATAACCTTATAACACCCCAAGCTCCGCCGTAGGCGGGGCTTTTTTTATTTGTACTTTCCCCCTCAATACAGTAAAATAATTATATATTAAATAAATATTTTTGAATGCAAAATACCTTTAATCAAGCCTCGGCTATAAAATTAATAAATAAAAATATCGCCAGCACCAAAGCCAATGGTCAAACTTTTTTGTATATTCCTCAAATAAAAAATAAATTATTAATTACTGCAGGAGTTTTTAATCCCACTTTAACCAATGTAACCCCTTTTTTTGCAAAAAATATAAATATCAGATGGAAGGGAGAAAAATTTCTCGACCTATGTACTGGTTCTGGTTTCTTGGCAATCTTAGAGGCTCAAAAAGGAGCTATTGTTACTGCAAGTGATATTAATAAAAATGCATTAAATTGTGCTAAAAAAAATATTAACCGACTTAAATTAAATAAAAAAATAAAAATTATAAAAAGTGACTTATTTTCAGCATTAAAAAATAAACATTTTGATACAATTACAATAAATCCGCCTCTTATCCCTATAAAAGAAGACACCCTAAAACAAAACAAAAGCCTCCTCTCAACCAAAAAAAATGTTATCAAAGGATTAAATCAAGCTATGTATGATCCTAATATGACATTACTAAAAAGATTTTTTAATAAAGTAAATGAGCATTTAAACAAAAATGGCAGAATATTAATAGTCTATAGCAATTCATCAGAAAAACTAAAATTAAACTCCAAGCCTATTATTAGTATATTGTGTAAAAAATATCATTTTAAAGAAAAAAAACTTAATAGCCTAATCAAACATGGGGAGAAATATACTATATTTGAAATTTCACGTATGCCATCTACAAAATAAATCCCTCATATTATACATATTCCTATACTCTAGCCCCGCCGTAGGCGGGGCTTTAAAATTAATACGAGAATTGATAAATTTTGATAATTTACATATTCATAAAAATTGGTTATCCTAGTAGTATATTAATAAAAAAAATAATTTAATTTTTACCCCTCGCAATTATGAAGATAACAATTTGCGGAAGCATAGCATTTTACGATGAAATGCTCGACGTAAAGAAAAAATTAGAACAGCTTGGTCATCTGGTTAAATTGCCGCCTTTCGAGGTCAAAGATGAAAATGGCGATATGATTCCTGTGAAGGAATATTATGCTAAAAGAAAAGCCGAAACGAATGACACTAGTTGGATTTGGGACAGGAAAGAAGAGGCTATGAAGTTGCATTTTGAAAAAGTAACCTGGAGTGATGTTGTTTTAATTTTAAATTATAATAAAAATAATATTCCAAATTATATAGGTGCCAATACCTTATTAGAAATGGGCCTAGCCTTTCATCTGAACAAAAAAATATTTTTACTAAATGATATTCCTGAAATAAATTATAAAGAGGAGCTCCTCGGAATGAAACCAATGGTTATTCACAATGATCTAACAAAAATAAAATAGGTAAATTTACAAACACAAAATTATATAATAAAAATAAAATTTAAATAACTATATTTAATATGGAAATAAAAGAATCACAAAAAAAGGTTTATAAAATACTCCTAAAAAATGCCAAAAGAGATAATATTAAAATAGATGATGATTACTTATTACTAAAACTCACTGAAGAACTGGGCGAATTCATACAATCATATCTAATACACAAAAAAAGATGTCGACCAGTAAAATATACAGCGCCCCAAGTATCTAAAAAAGAATTATTCAAAGAATTATCAGATGTTTTGGGATTGGTTTTGTCAATTGCCGAAAATCTCAATATTAATATTGAAGAAGCTTTAATAAAAAAATGGATTACTAGAGAGTGGATTAAAAATTAAAAATTGGCTATAAAGAAGAACCACCAGATCTTGCAATCCGGTGGTTTTTTATCATGTCCTCTTTTTTTTCTTGAGGCTCTTCTTGTTGAGTTGGTGGTGGCGGTGGATAGTCCTCGTATTCATATTCATATGTTGTGGTGGTGAGAAACAAAATCACAATACAATTTATCAAAAAACCACACAAGATACAACGAATCCCAATGGATCTCAAATAGGCTTTCCTCTCTACCCAGCCGATGATCAAAAGAACAAAGCCACCAATCAACAAGATACTTGCCACAAAAGAAGCGAAAGAAAACAGTATATCTGACAACATTTGGACTCCTTGTCCTTGGCGGTTAAAAGATCTTTTAATAGTAGATATTATTATATAAAGCTAAGATTGTCAATAAAAAGATGACAAAAATCCAAATAATGCTAAAATTAAAATAAAGCTATAAATTAAAATAAAATAATGCCCGAACTAAGCCTCTACTTTATCCTCTCCCAAATTGCAGTGACTATTGCCATGGTTTTTGATTTTCTGAGCTTTCAATTTAAAAAAAGACAAGCTACTATTTTGTGTTTTATAATTTCCGCTAGTCTGATTAGTACTCATTATTTTTTATTGGGGAAAACTGCCGCTGGAGTAATCACATTTTTGTCTGTCGTGAGATTTATCACTTCCTATTTTAGTATTAAGAAAAAATATTTATTTTTATTTATTACTCTAAATACTTTATCATTATTTTTTACTTACAATAATACTAGTGATTTCATAGTCTATATCGGATCAGTGATATTTATGACTGGCAATTTTCATGCTGACAACAAATCAATGCGCAAGCTAATGATGCTAGGAACATCTATATTTATCTTATATAATTTTATTATATTTTCTCCAATGGCCGTAATCATGGAAAGCTCATTTTTGATGAGTAATTTTATTGGCTATTATAGGCATTATATAAAAACCAAAAAAATATGAAAAAACGTAACGTATCAGTAATATTATTATACAACGATAAAAAAGAGGTCCTCTTACAACACCGTAGCGAAGATTCTCCAACTTTAGCTGGCTATTGGGCTTTTTTTGGTGGTGGCATAGAGGCAGGAGAAAACCCTGAAGAAGCTGTAAAAAGAGAAACGATAGAAGAACTTAATTATCAATTAAAAGGTCCCCAAAAAGTAATGACTCAAAATTTTATTGGTGAAGTTTATGAAGGAGTAAAATATGTATTTATAGAAAAATATGACTCTTCTCAAAAACTTGAGCTACATGAAGGACAGGGTATGAAATGGGTTAAAATTTCTAATACAAAAGAAATGAAAATAATTGACCATGATAGAGAAGTCTTAGAATTTGTTGAAAATAATATATTAAAATAAACAAAACTATGAAAAAAAATTTATTACTTCTGGTCTTTCCCTTATTAATAGGCGCCGGTTGCAATTCTTCTGTAAATTTATCAAATTTAAAATATTGTCAAACAGACAATGACTGTACAATAAAATATAATATTAAATATGAGGGAAATTGTTCAGCAGGTTGCTTTAACAAAGACGCTAAATCTGACAATAGTTGCAATTTGGTATGGGAAAGCTTTGCACCAAATAAAACCTGTACTTGCAATGACAACTTGTGTTCTTAATTGTATCCCCTAGCCCCGCCGTAGGCGGGGCTATTTTATTTGTACTTTTTTATTGAATAAAGTAATATGAGTATATGAAATATCATAAAAGAGCTGCCGTAATAATAATCAAGGATAACAAAATACTCCTAATGCATAGACTAAAAAATGATAGAGAGTATTATACTATCCCCGGTGGTACACTAGAAGATGAAGAGACTATCGAGCAAACTGCTATTAGAGAAATAAAAGAAGAGACCGGTCTAGATATCTCTTTGAGTGAATTGCTCTGGGAATACAAAGATGAGTATCATCATGGTTATTATTTTTTGGCTCAAAATATCAATGGCCAAGTAGAGCTAGGTGGTGAAGAACTAGACAAAAATAATCCACAAAATCATTATGCCCTAGAGTGGATTGAATTAAAAAATATAAAAAATATATTACTCTATCCTCGCCAAATAGCTGAAAATATCTATAAAAAATTTAAATAAATAAAATATGAACCATTTTGAAAATCAACACACTGAGTCTCCAAATACAAAAATAGATGAGCTACTAAAAAAATTGGCTGATTTAGACATTCATCTAGAGCAAGAAACTGCCGACACAGAGCAGCTCAGCCCTCAAGAGAGAATAAAATCAATTAAAAATGTTTGGGATGCTATCAAAGCGAAACTAGACAATCCTGAAACAGCTTTGGATGTGGGCTCTGGTTTTGGCTACGGAACAGTAGTTTTGGATATGGAGGGTATTAAAACCGTTGGGATTGAGAGTGTGCCTATTAAAAATCAACAAGCTGTAGCATTGTTTCAAAAAGTTGATATTATTTTACATGAAATAGATGAGATTGATTTTGAAAAATCTCCAGCTATATTGGAAGCTGACTTCAATAAATTGGACGAAAAAGAAATTGTTGATTTAATCACCATGTTTTATCTAAGTGAAGAATTGGTAAGCAAAGAAAAAACGTTTCAGATGTGTGAACAACTACTCAAAAAAAATGGTCAGATAGTACTAGCCACTGAAGCTGATAGAGCAACCGTAGAAACTATTATTTCTTCTGGTAATATAAAATTGCCAGCTAATTTTTCTGTTGAAATAATTGATCTACCCAATAATTTTGAAAAAACAGTTATAATATTGACCAAAATTTAAATAGCCAAAAATAAAAAAACGCACTAACTTCCTATGTTTTAAGTGCGTTATTATAATTCCTCTATCAATAGAATCAATTGTCCGTATTCTACGGGCATATCATCTAATAATAGAAATCCGATTATCTTACCATCTATGGGGGACAAGACATCGGTATACAAACCCAGGGCTTTAATACGCCCTAAGACTTGGTTTTTTTGTACCTTTCGGCCAATACGAGCCACGACTTCGTCGCTCTGTTCCATTTTGGCCCAATAAAAAGTACCAACCATTGTTGATCTTATCTCCACAATAAACCTCCGAATCTATGATAAATAAATACTAAAATATTATAAAAGTCTTGATTTCTATTGCTATTAAAGATCTGGCAAATGACAATACACCATACAATATATTATATATTTAGTCAATTTTAAAAATTTGTACTTTCCAACCCTATACAGTAAAATAACTATATAAATTAAAATTAAGCTATGAAAAAAGAAATCGCCATTATCTATGATGTTGATGGTACTCTAGCCAAAGGCAATCTACCAGAGCAAAAACTCTTACCTGATTTAGGAATCAATACTCAAGCCTTTTGGCAAGAAACTGAAAATTTAAAAAAACAAAATGACTCGGATGGCATCCTGGCTTATATGCATCTATTGGCCAAAAAAGCTGCTGCCAAAAATTTTAAGCTCTCACCAGAAATATTTGCTAAATATGGTTCTGAAATAAAGTTTTTTAAAGGTGTAGATACTTGGTTTAATAGAATAAATAAATTTTCAACTGACCAGTATGTTATTAGACATTATATTATCTCCTCTGGCTTACATGAAATGCTAGCCTCTACTTCGATAGCCAAACATTTTAAACAAATCTTTGCTTGTAAATATCTTTATGATGAAAATGATTCTATCTTGTCACCAGCTGTCGCTATAAACTACACTACCAAAACTCAATATCTATTTCGGATAAACAAAGGTATATTAAATCATTATGATGATAAAGCTTTAAATAAATGGATGGCCACCAAAGATAGACCAGTGCCTTTTTCTAGAATGATTTATCTAGGTGATGGAGATACTGATATCCCAGCCATGAAAATGGTCAAAACCAATGGTGGTGCTTCTATTGGTGTTTTTGATCCCGACAAATGGAGTGACAGCGCTCATCAAGACAAAATATACAAACTAATTTCAGAAGATAGAGTAACTTATGTAGCCCCAGCTGATTATTCCAATAGTTCTCAGCTAGATATTTTGATAAAAGGTATACTCGGCCGGATAATAAACGAAAATAAATAATCCATAGATCTTACTTTGGATTATTTAAAATTATTATAATAAATTATTTGAGTAAAGTTGGTTTTCTAATCGTCCGACCTTGATTGGCTCCAGCAGCTATACCTCCGCCTGAGCCTCCTGCCTGTGTATCAGGACTTGACCAAGGATTTTTCTTTATTGATACAGAGCCTCTGTTTGTCAAAAAATCTGGCAACTCTCGCACCGGACTTGGCTTAATTTCTTCTTTGATGGCGGCTGATCTCTGTTCGGCTTTGCTGGGTTTTTTTATTGCTACAGCCTTGCTAGCACCCACCTTGCTAAAATGTCTAAAAAGTCTTTCAATAACCTGAATATCTGATGAAGTAAGATTTTGGTCATTTTTTTTGACTTCTCTGAGCATTTTTTCAGCCATACCACTAGTAACCTCATTACTTCTAATATATTCTTCGTATTTTTTGGCCACAGCACTAAGGGCTTGTTTGTTGTCCTTTAGACTCTTAAGTGATGGATTTTTTACCACCGAATCAGACAAAGCCCTATTAAAACTACCAGCTTTGTTGCCAGTGCCATAAAATTTATTACCCCGAGAAAATCGGCCTTTTATTACATCATCTATCAGACTCATAATAATTATAATTAATGAATATTATCTATATAATATCATATTTATTTTATTTTTACGAACCAATAAAAATGCTTAATTAAATGATTTTTGACCAAAAAAGTGAATCAAGGTAAAATTACTTTATAAATTTTAAAATAAAATTTTATGGATAATATTGAGAAAAAAAAGATAAAAGATTACCTCAATAGCCCTGATACTGAGCTATTGGAAATAGTCTATGATCAATACGATACTCCCAATGCTGATTTGGCCAAATGGACCCTCAACTATCGTCTTTATGATAATATGGTCCAACTAAATCAGACTATTTTTCAAAATAGCAAAAACACGGCCAAATACAATCGCTATATGCTGTGGTTAGCAATACTCATGGCGACTATCACATTTTTAAATCTTATGTTGATTATCCGAAGTGCTTTCATTGATTTAAATTTTTAAAACAATGACTGTAAATAGTGGGAAAATACATATCTATACTGGCGATGGCAAGGGCAAAACCACCGCTGCTCTAGGTCTAGCTATTCGGGCTATAGGCAATGGCTTAAAAGTAGGTATTATTTATTTTGATAAAGGTGGAAACTATTATGGCGAGCGTAAAATCCTAGACAAACTCAAAGCTGAAGGATTGGAATATATGGCTTTTGGTGAAGCACGCATGACTGTGGGCAAAGGTTTTCGCTTTAAAAACAACACTGAAGATTTACAACAAGCTCAACTAGCTGTTGATCAAGCTATCAAATGGATGAAATCAGATTTTGACTTGCTCATTCTTGATGAAATCAACACTACAGTCAAAACTGGTTTACTAAAACTAGCTACTATCTTACATCTTATTGGCCAAAAACCTGAAAAATTGGAGCTAGTCTTGACTGGTCGCTATTGCCCTGATAAAGTAATGGAACTCGGCGATCTTATAACAGAAATGAAGCCTATAAAACATTATATAAAAACTGGCTTGTCCGCTAGAAAAGGTATTGAATTTTAAATCATTGGGTCATTCCAAATTTGTTTGAAAGATAAAAATAAATATTATGAAAAAACTAGCTATTTTTATTATTTTAATACTTATCATTGGAGCTATTTTTTATTTTTGGGAAAAAAATAGTTTTAAAAATGATTGGGAACATAACCCAAAAATACCTCAAGAAGAGAAAAAAAATAATCTTGGCCAACCTCCTTATGAGACTTACACATACTGGACATTATCATTCCAATTTTCAGAATCTGAAATAGTAGATAATATAAAATTTGAGATGAAAAAAAGTATTTATGATGATATCAGTGTAAAATCGCCTTTGTCTCTTATCACAGAAGCCGTGGCCAAACAACAAAATTGGGATTTTGAATACGAGGATTATGGAAGTATGGGCATACTAGTTACTAAAATTAGAGACAAAAAAAATGGTCAAGATCAAAAATATTGGCAATTTTTTGTAGATGGGGAACAACCACAAATATCAGTTGATAAATATTTTCCTCAAAGTGATACTAAAATTCAATGGAAATTTATAGAATCTGAATTATAAAAACTATGAAAAAAAATATATTACTAATAATTATCGTATCTTTGGTAGCCTTGGCAGCTCGCTTTATACCACATATACCAAATTTTTCTCCCCTAGCTAGCGTGTTTCTTTTTGCTGGTGTCTATGGAAAATCCAAACAATATATACTGTTACCACTAATAGCTTTATTTATATCTGATTTATTTTTGGGTTTTTATAAACTAGAAATTGTTTTGGCTGTTTATGGCTCCTTGAGTTTAATAGGTGTTATAGGTTTCTGGCTCAAAAAAAATAAAAATATACTCAATATAGCTAGCTCTGTACTAGCTTCGGCTCTATTATTCTTTTTGCTAACCAATTTTGCCGTTTGGTACTTCGGCACTTGGTATAGCCATGATTTGTCCGGATTACTTCTCTGCTATAATCTAGCCATTCCTTTTTTCAAAAGCACTCTACTATCTAACATAATATATTCCACACTACTATTTGGTGTTTATGAATTTGTACTCTATACCATAAAAGAAAAAAAGCTAATTACCAATGAATAGACTTACTGGTTTAATACGTCGAGCTTGGCTCGGCGTTTTTTTTATTTTATGCTATAATAAACTTAATTAAAAATAACAAATAAAAAGATGAATCTTAATTCTTTATTTAAAACAGCGACCGAAAAAAAGGCTTCTGACCTTCATATTATAGTTGGTAGGCCGCCCATACTAAGGATAGATGGTGAACTAAAAATAATGAAAGATTTGGAAGAAATAACTAGAGAAAAAGCCAAAGAGATGATTTTTAGTATTTTGACCGAACGTCAAAAAGCAAAATTTATTGACGAAAGAGAACTAGATTTATCTTATGAAATTCCAAAATTTTCTCGTTATCGTGTAAATATACACTGGGAAAAAGATAATATTGGTTTGGTGGCTCGTGTTATCTCCAACAAAGTCCCAGCAATGGAAGATTTGGGATTGCCTCCTATTGCCAATGAAATGATAGAGCGCACCTCTGGCTTACTGCTAGTGACTGGTCCAACTGGTTGTGGTAAGTCCACTACTCTAGCAGCCATGGTCGAAAAAATAAATAGCCTACGTTTTGCCAATATCATCACTCTAGAAGATCCGATAGAATATATTCACACTCCAAACAAAAGTATTATCAAACAGCGTCAACTAGGCAACGATATGCTATCTTTTGATGCTGCTCTTCGTCATGTCCTTCGTCAAGATCCAAATGTAATCATGGTAGGTGAAGTCAGAGACCTAGAGACTATGTCAGCGACTATTACGCTAGCTGAAACCGGTCACTTGGTACTAGCTACTCTCCATACTCACAACGCTTCACAAACTATTGATCGTATCATAGATGTATTTCCACCTCATCAACAAGCTCAAGTCAGATTGCAATTATCTATTTCTCTAAATGGTATTATCTCCCAACAACTATTGCCAAAAATTGGTGGTGGTCGTATCGCTGCTAGAGAAATACTTATCAATACTCCAGCGGTAGCCAATATCATCAGAGAAAACAAAATTCCTCAAATCAAAAGTGTTATTCAAACTAGTGCTGAGGAAGGTATGTTTTCTATGGAACAACACATCAAAGATCTCTTAGAGAGAAATCAAATAGAAGAAACAACTGCCTTAGCTTATATCAATAACTTACAATAATGGCCCAATTGGATTTAAACACCATAGCTTTATTCAAAGATTTAAACAATGACGAAATAGAACTCATCAAAAGTTTTTTGATTGAAGTATATTATAATCAAGATGATTTTATTTTTACGAAAAATAAAATACGAGATAGGATTATTATTGTTAATGAAGGTTTTGTGGTTTTGGAAACAGAATTACAAGGCCCAAAAACTATTGCCTTATTTAAACAAGGTGATAGCTTGGGAGAGATGGCTCTGATAGAAAAATCTAGCCCCCATACATACAATGTCAAAGTAGTTAGCCAAAAATTTAGCGGCTTCGAATTATCTAGCTACAATTGGTATAGTATTATAAAAAAATCTCCACCCATTGCCGAAAAAATCTATAAAAACATAGCCCATAATCTAAAAAATAGATTGACTCATGCCAACAATAAACTAGTAGCCCTATTTACTACTGGTAAAATGATTGGTAGCTATGATAGTTTTTCTGAATTAAGTAAAGCGATTATAGAAATAATTTTAAGTATTATTCCCTCTGATAAGGCTTTGTTTTTGACCTATGCTCCTGAGACCAAAAAGGCATTGGTACACCAAAGTATTGGCTACCCAAAAATAAAAGAAGGTCAAAATATTGATGCTCACAAAGACAATGTATTAAATCTATTGGTCAAAGAGCCTGGTACTAGTATTTTCAATATTGACTCTTGGCCAAGAGGATCTTCTGACCTCCCTTACAAATGCAATAATCTTATAATATCCCCAATTCATATCAAAAATAGAGTACTTGGTTTTATAATCTTGGGAGATAGGACAGATAAAAACAATTTTTCTATAAACAACAAAATACTACTTCAAGCAATAGCTAGTCAGTTGGCCCCAGCTATAGAAGATATGATTTGGGAAAAATTTTCTTCTGCGCAAGCTGAAATAAAGCAAATATATATTGACCCTTTTAGTAAACGCTAGTTTTTTAGACAAATACAACGGGATTGATTTATTTGAGCTATTGTGTTATAGTGCTGTGGCTCTATAGCTTTTTATAAGCTATTTTTAATTTCCAAGCACCTGTAGCTCAACTGGATAGAGCGGCTGGCTTCGGACCAGTAGGTTGTGGGTTCAAATCCTGCCAGGTGCACCATTCGACTCCGTCGCGTCAGACGCGACTTCGCTCATGGTCTTCAACCACAAAAATATATTTAATTATTTTGCCCTTATAGCTCAGTTGGTAGAGCAGTTGCCTCTTAAGCAAACGGTCCCAGGTTCGAGTCCTGGTGGGGGCACCACTTAAATAATCCTAATCGGATTGTTTTTTATTTTATCACAAACCTTTTATTATTGACTAAAACATTATATTATGCTAAAGTAAGGTGTTTATTAGTCCTCTTCACTTATTCAATCCCCACGAAAGGTGGTGTTTATGTCCGGTTTTGGCAACCAAGGTCCCTTTGAATCAGTTGTCGCTATAGACAACATTGATTTCAATAGGAATCTGGAAGAAGAGCCAGACTCTTCGTTTCCCTTCGGTGCTGTCTTATCTCACGACTGAGAATCTCAGTTGACGGCGACGCGCTTGACGCGTCGCCGCTTTTTTACTAATTTTACTTTCTTTTTACTTAAATATCTGTTAAATTATAGCTATGGAAATAATATATAAAGACGAAGCCAAAGAACGTCTAGATAAATTTTTAATAAATCATCTAGCTATTTCTCGCAGTCAAATAAAAAAAATTATTCTAGATAGTCAAGTAACGGTCAATGACAAAGTAGCTAGTGTCCATCATTGGCTTCGTAGTGGCGACAAAATATTATATAATCCTCAAGAAGAAAAAATAAATACTACTTTTTCTGCTGTCCCCAAAATCATAGACAAAAATGATGAATTTTTGATACTTGAAAAACCTCATGGGCTACTAGTACACGCTACTGATAAAGGAGAGGTAAATACTCTAGCTGATTGGGTAATGCAAGAATTTCCTGAATCTATCAAAATTGGTGATGATCCAAATCGTCCCGCTATAGTACATAGATTGGATAAAGAGGTGTCAGGACTCATGGTTATCCCGTTGACTCAAGATAGTTTTGATAATCTAAAAAAACAATTTCAAGATAGGACTATTACCAAAGAATATACTGCCCTAGTGCATGGACAACTGTTAAATACCAAAGGTGAAATCAATACTCCTATTGAACGTGACAAAAAAACTGGTCTAATGAAAGTACAATCTGGTCACTTTAGTGGTAAGTCAGCTTTGACTACTTATGAAATCATTAAAAAATTTATAAATTATACTTTGGTCAAAGTAAAGATAAAAACCGGTCGTATGCACCAAATCAGAGTTCATTTTTATAGTATTGGGCACTCTATTGTTGGCGACAAGCTATATCAAACCAAAGATTTGCGCAAAAAGAAAAAAGTATTGGAACAAAGAATTTTTCTACACGCTCATTATCTAAAATTCCAAGATTTGGCAGGTAATTCACATGAGTATCATTCCAAGTTACCGGCTATTCTTCAAGATTTTTTAAATAAATTAAAATAATGAAAAGTGAAAAAATAATTGCCATCATTACTGGACCATCTGCAGTTGGTAAAACTACTATTGCCAAAGAAGTTTTGCGTCGTTTAAAAAGCTTTAAAGCTTCTACCACTTATACTACTCGTCCTAAAAGAGACAAAGATACGGAAGATAAAATAATGTATTATGTGTCTGAAACAGAATTTCGTAGTATGATAGATGATGACCAGTTTATTGAATGGGCTCAGGTACATGACAATTTTTATGGAACAAGTAAAAAAGCTTTAGAAGAAACTCTAAAAACCCACAATGTATTGATGAATATTGATGTTCAGGGCGCCAAAATTATCAAAAAAAAATTTGCCAAACATATATCTATTTTTATACTTCCTGAACATATAGAAGATATAGCCAGCCGAATCCAACAAAGAGACATGACCAAGATTATGAAAAATCTACGAATAGAAAATGCCAAATTAGAAATGTCTCAGGCTGATCATTTTGATTATAAAATCGTAAACTACAATAACAAAATAGAGCTGGCTATAGAAAAAATAGTAAAAATATTAGCCAAATACTAAATATTTATAATATTTGTAAGTAAATAAGCCTTTATAGCCAAAACAAGCCTACACCTATTATATTGACAAAATAGCCAAAATCGGCTAGAATAGATACGTCATTATTTTACTGATGGCTTTTTTTATCCTCCTTTGGGTGATTTAGCCACATTAATAATAAGAGATTCAATAAACAATAATCATACAATTATGTCTGAAGACAAAACAACCAGCAAAAAAGAAGAACCTCTAGCTACTGAAAAAACAGTAAAACCTACTGAAAATAAGAAAAATACTACAAGTAATACTGAGCTCAAACCTGGTATGACTGTTCGTGTTCACGAAACAATCAGAGAAAAAAATGCCAAGGGTGAAGAAAAAGAAAGAGTTCAAATTTTTGAAGGCATCATCTTGGCCAAAAAGCATAGATCAGAAATAGGCGCTACTATTACTGTCCGAAAACTATCTGATGGAATTGGTGTTGAAAAAATATTCCCAATCCATTCACCACTTATTGTAAAAATAGTTCCTGTAAAACAAGCCGTTGTAAAACGTGCCAAACTTGCCTATCTTAGAGATTACAAGAAAAAACTTAAAGAAACCAAAATTTCCTAAAACTCCTTGGCGGGCGTGGTGAAATTGGTAGACACGCAAGGTTGAGGGCCTTGTCCTAAACACTTTGGGGTGGAGGTTCAAATCCTCTCGCCCGCACCAAAAATGGTTTCCCGCGAAGCGGGACCACGCCAATTATTAAATAAGGGCTGTTAGCTCAGTTGGCTAGAGCGCCTCGCTTGCACCGAGGAGGTCGCAGGTTCGACTCCTGTACAGTCCACCACGTAAACTCACTTCGTTCGTCACGTGGCACAGCCACATTTGAAAATTAAAATACATTTAGAGCTACAAAACTAGGCGCGTCGCGTGGTTGTGTAGCAACTTTACGCGGGCGCTTAGCTCAGCTGGCTAGAGCATCTCGTTTACACCGAGAGGGTCAGGGGTTCGAATCCCTTAGCGCCCACCAAAAAAACCGTCTTGCCTAGTAAGGCTGTTTTTTATTTGACAAATATAGATAATTTGTTAATATAAATAGCACGTTGACAATCAAATATTTATCAAGAGTACTATCTGCCAAGGGACTGGCCCGATGATAGTCAGCAACCGACTAATAAATAGCCTCGGTGCTAAATCCAGCCCAAGCGGGGAAGATAACACACTGAAATAGTTCTTGTCCAAGGACTTTTTTTAATTTAAATCGACTAATCTTCCCGAACAGATTAGTTTTTTAATTGTTCATTACAATCTTGCAAAAGATAGGCCCAAACCCTAAGCAACAAAACACAAGAGGTGAAAAATGAATTACCGAACAAAAACTTGCCCACACTGTCATTTCAAAATTTACCTTTGGTTTATCAAGCTGTGGGGCACATGTGCTTTGTGCAATAAAAGAATAAAAGCTTGATGACAATTTTATTCTTGGTCGGCTGACAATTTTTTGTCAGCCGATTTTTTATTTTTTAAAAAATTATCCACAAAAATAAAAAATTTAACAAAAACTATTCTCTTGTTTTAAAAAATGTGGTATAATAAAGATTGTTAGAAATATATATTTTTTATTTAAAATAAATTTCTAAATAAAATAAACTTTAATTTATTTCTTATGAGCTTTGGAAATTTTTTTGCCGGAATATTAATAGCTGCTGTTGGTTATCTACTAATTTGGAAATCAGAATGGTTATTAAATAATTTTGGTCGCATTGGTTGGGCAGAAAAACATTTGGGTAGCGAAGGTGGTAGTAGATTAATGTATAAATTAATTGGAACAATCATAATAATAGCCGGCTTTTTGAAAGCTACAAATCTAAGTGAAACTTTCATAAAATGGGTTGCTAGTGCTATTTTTGGGGCTAAAATACAATAAAAATAAAAGTCAAAATATTTGACCTAAAATCTAAAACAAGGAAGGAGGTGGAAAAAGTGAAAAAGAAAACTACAAAGAAAAAAGCTACTAAGAAAACTGCTAAAAAGAAAGTAGCTAAGAAAACTGCTAAAAAGAAACCTGCTAAAAGAAAAGCAGTTCGCAGAAAGAAAAAATAAAAATTTCTCAAAAAAATAAAGACCTATTTACATCCAGTGGAGTAAGTGGGTTTTTATTTTTAATCCCCCTTTGACAAGGGGGACTTTGTTTTTATCAGGCTCCTCCCCTGTTAAGGGGAGCTTGGGAGGGGTTAAAACAATTCTCCTTGTTTATTATTTTTGGCTTCTTCTTTTTCTGCTTTAGAAAATATTTCTACTTTACCATATTGCCCATCAAAACCAGGAATTATTTTTATTTTATTTTGTCGCATTTTTAAAATGCCTTCAGCCAAAACATCTGGCATTATTTTTTTTAATTCTGTCTCTGACAAATCAAGCAATACTTTGAATTCATTACCACCATCAACTGACGGATTGCTTATAATATCTAAAAATAATTTTTGTACACGCTGAGAGCCTCTACCCATGCCATAATAATCCGCAATTATATTTGGTAGTGGTATTATGCTCTTATATGGAATATGTTTTGTTTTATCTACTTTAGATTCACTAATATTAGACAATTTATTTACCTGTGATAATACACCGATAGTTAATGGCTTTTTGCATTTAGGGCACACTCCTTTAAGCTTTTCTGTCTCTTTGGGTAAACAGAAAAATTCACAATCTCTATGACCGTCTACATGATACATGCCTTCGGCTGGATAAAATTCTATCGTATACAAAAATCTTTGCTTATCTTTTTTGGCTATTATATCTACAATTTCATCATAAGTTTTATTTTTGAGATCCATGACATTGGCCTCTCGACCAATCTGTGGTCCACTGTGTGCATCTGAATTTGATACCAAAGTAATATTATCAAGCTCTTTCAAACGCCAATTCATTATCGGATCAGATGATAAGCCAGTTTCAATGGCTTTAATATGGGGGGTCAATTCTTCAAAACATTCTGTTAAACTAGCAAAACCAGATTTTGAACCAAAAACGGCAAACCAAGGCGTCCAAGCGTGAGCTGGAATCATCATGGTTCTTTCATCAATATCTAGCATAATTTGCAAAACCTCTTTGGCACTCATACCCAGTATTGGTCGACCATCAGAAGCGAGTTTTGCTCCTCTATCTTCTAAGGCTTGATTAAATTTTCCAGCTGCTTCTAAATCTGGCATTAAAATACAAAGATGTAATCTTCTGGTTTTATCAGCTTGTCTATATATACAAGAAATTTCTGTTGAAATAATAAATCTGACTTTAGAATCTGAGTTTTTCAGCTTATATAAGCCACTTTGGCCAACTTGTTCTAAATTTGTGTTCAGATTTTTATACCAAGCTGGATGAGTAAAATCAGCACAAGATATAATATCTACACCCTTGATTTCAGACCATTTGACCATTTCTGCCAAATCAAAAAACTTGGACGTCGCCCGAGCATATTTACTATGAATATGTAAGTCTATTATCTGTCTCATAAAATCATCTTAACAAAACTAAGACAAAAAGAAAAGCACCTCCTCAGCGTGGCTGAGGAGGGCTTAGCTATTTTTTCCTCCTAAAATAGAATGCACCCGAAAGTAACTAGCATCAAAAAACTGCCCAACAAAATGTAGGCTGATTCTTTTTTCTCCTTACCGGGCTGACTGAAAGCCAGCGAGTAGCTAGTCATCAGAAATAAGCCAAGGCTTAAAACATACGGTATCATAGTATACCAGTTATAGCTGATCAGCTTAGTGCCGAAAACTACCGACACAACAGTCGTTGCAAACATTAGCCCAGAGGCTATGCGTCTAGCCGGCATTACTCCTAGCCACAATGGCAAGGTAAGACGATGTCCATGATTGACCACTCGGTCTTGGATGTCTTTGACCACCTCTCTGGTGAGATAAGTCAAAAATGTCACACCGATTCCATATGGTACGGCCGGATGCAGGCGGTGACCAGCTAACCAACCGAGCAAAACCGGAGAGGCACAAACAAAGGCCATCAGAATATTTTTGGTTAACCAATGACGGGACAACAGGCCAGCATAGGCCACTATAATTAGCGCATCTAGTGCCACTACTATCTGACAAGCGGCGTTTAGATAATTAACGGCTAGATATACTGCCAAGGCCAGACCTAAGACGCCTAGGCCAATCAATGCTCTGCGAACAAACGGCTCGACAGATAAAACCTCGTTTTTTCTGGCATACATAGAGTTGGCCGCACCGAAATGGTATAGGCTAGCTGATAGAACTGACAATCCCATCACAGCTGGTGAAACAACCTTGGCGGTTGTAAACCAATATGGGCCATTGGACAACATGGCAATTACCCAAGTAGCCATGGCCGCAAAAACACTAAGCCAAAAACGAGATACCTTGAGACACAAGACTATGGAGCTCACTGGACTCTCCTTTCTATTTTCTATTTAAAGCAACAATTAACACCTTATATTGTCATAAATACATGTCCTTGTCAATTACCACCAGTTGACTCAATCTAATATATATATTAATGTATAAAAAAACAATGTTCAATCCATAAAACCGGAGCTAAATAATGTTTCAAAAAAATGCTTTGCCAGCTATTATAGCTGAGCACAGGGACTGCCAATATCCAGAGTGTGGTCGAATTGCTGTTGAGATTGTATCATTCACAGTCAATGGCAAAAAAACAGAAGGTGCTTTCTGCAAGCACCACGCCAAAGAATTTGACGGAGCACCATTAATGCGCGCTCCCTGGCAATAATCCAAACAAATAAAGAGGGCCCAAGCCCTCTTTTAATTTTGAGCAAAAACAAAAAACGATAGGTGTGTGTAAATTAGAGAAAAAGGCTTAATTCTCGCGACGACCTACTCTCGCAGCCCTAATGGGCTACTACCATCGGCGCTGAGCTTCTTAACTGCTGAGTTCGGAATGGGATCAGGTGTTACAAACTCGCTGGTGCCACGAGAATAAAACCTTCTTCTTTATCTAATTTATTACACAAGTATCGTTTTATGCTACTTGTTGTTTGAATGAAGTAAGAAAAAATATTACTCCTAAAAATACAATCAGTATTAGAAAGATCAAAATTACTTTGATCATTCCAGTGTGTTTATCAATGTTCATGAGCTTATAAAAATATCACTTATAAGACTCCATTCTCGCCAAAGCGAGATCCACTTATTACTTTTTTGTAATCAGTGGAAAAACTTCCAAAATTTTTAATGGTTGCTATTGATCTATTAGTACTCCTCTGCTAAATACATTACTGTAATTACACATAGAGCCTATCAACCTGGTAGTCTTCCAGGGATCTATAACGAATTCTAATCTTGGGGACGGCTTCGTGCTTATATGCTTTCAGCACTTATCCGCACCGAATGTAGCTACCCAGCAATGCGTCTGGTGACACAACTGGTACACTAGAGATTCGTTCTTCTCGGTCCTCTCGTACTAGAGAAGAATCCCCTCAAAATTCAACGCCCGTAGCGGATAGGAGACCGAACTGTCTCACGACGTTCTGAACCCAGCTCGCGTACCGCTTTAATAGGCGAACAGCCTAACCCTTGGGAGCTTCTCCACCCCCAGGATGCGATGAGCCGACATCGAGGTGCCAAACTAGGTCGTCGATATGGACTCTTGGACCTAATCAGCCTGTTATCCCCAGAGTAACTTTTATCCGTTGAGCTTCCGCCGTCCTATGTCGTACGGTCGGATCACTAACTTCTGCTTTCGCAACTGCTCGAGTTGTAGCTCTTGCAGTAAAGCTGGCTTATGCGTTTGCACGACAATTCCTGTTTCCATCAGGAACTAGCCAACCTTTGTAAACGCCTCCGTTACATTTTGGGAGGCAACCGCCCCAGTTAAACTACCCATCAGATACTGTCCCTGTCCCAGATTCATGGGACTAGGTTAGATTTAATATTACACAAGGGTGGTATCTCACTGGCGACTCCACTAGAACTGACGTCCTAGCTTCAGAGTCTCCCACCTATACTGAACAAATATAGCACTAAATCAATACCAAATTATAGTAAAGCTTCATGGGGTCTTTTCGTCCGGCTACGGGTAACGAGCATCTTTACTCGTATTGCAATTTCGCCGAGTCCTTCCTTGAGACAGTTTTCAAGTCGTTATGCCATTCGTGCAGGTCGGAACTCACCCGACAAGGAATTTCGCTACCTTAGGACCGTTATAGTTACGGCCGGCGTTCATCCGCGCTTCAGCTCTCCCCGTGAAGGGATCCCCTTAACGTTCGGACACTGGCCAGGCATCAGCCCCTATACATCAGCTTGCGCTTTAGCAGGGACCTAAGTTTTTGGTAAACAGTCGCTTGAAATCTTTAGCTGCGGCTCCTCAATAAAGAGGAGCGGGCCTTATCCCTAAGTTACGGCCGCTGTTTTGCCGAGTTCCTAAAGGAAGGTTCTCTCGTACACCTGAGGATACTCTCCTCACCCACCTGTGTTGGTTTTGGTACAGATACTATTATCTTAACTCTAGAGGTTTTTCTTGGTGACCATTCAACTTAGATCGACTTTGACCGAGGTCGCAGTCTTCCAGCTGCTCAAACTCTTGTGTGCCCGGATTTACCTGAAGCACAAGTCTTTACAGCCGACGCTCATAACCAAATAGCGCCTAAGTATAGGGATCACGTCTCCCCATCGAAAAATAACAGTAGGGCAGGAATATTAACCTGCTCTTCCATCGACTACGCCTTTCGGCCTCGCCTTAGGATTGCCTAACCCTGGGTTGATTCACATTGCCCAGGAAACCTTAGGTTTACGGTGTCAGGGATTCTCGCCCTGATTTTTGCTACTCATGCCAACATTCTCACTTCTATTCACTCCACGGCTCCTTACGGTACCGCTTCAACGCAGAATAGAACGCTCCTCTACCACTCATCCCGCAATGCGGGATGAATTCCAACCTTCGGTACTAGGTTTAGCCCCGTTAAATTTTCGGCGCGAAGTAACTTGACTAGTGAGCTATTACGCTATCTTTAAAGGATGGCTGCTTCTAAGCCAACCTCCTAGTTGTATAAGTTACGACACCACCTTTTACACTTAACCTAGATTTTGGGACCTTAGATATGGATCTGGGCTGTTTCCCTTTTGACCAATGAAGCTTAGCCCCCATGGTCTGACTCCCAAAGTATACGTAATGGCATTCGGAGTTTGATTGGAGTAAGTATGGACGCAATGCCACCTCACCCCATCCAGTGCTCTACCGCCAAAACTTAAACTTCAAGGCTAGTCCTAAAACTATTTCGAGGAGAACCAGCTATTGCCAGGTTCGATTGGAATTTCTCCTCTTACCACAACTCATCCCCTAGTGTTGCACGGCTAGTGGGTTCGGGCTTCCACGACATGTTACTGTCGCTTCACCCTGGTCATGGCAAGCTCACCTGGTTTCGGGTCTAGTATACGCAGCCTACAAATATTATACCCTTAGCCCGAAGGCTAAGAATATAAAATTTGTTACGGACTATTAATCCTCGCTTTCACTTTACCTTCCTCCCGAAGGAGTTAAATAAGCTACATATAGCTAACTCGTTGGCTCATTCTTCAATAGGCATGCCGTCACCCGTTCATACCCGAAAGTATGCATAGGGCTTCGACTCCTTGTAAGTATATGGTTTCAGATACTATTTCATCCCCCTCTCGGGGTGCTTTTCACCTTTCCCTCACGGTACTAGTTCACTATCGATCATCAAAAGTATTTAGCCTTAGCGCATAGTGACGCTAGATTCACACAAGATTTCTCCGGTCTCGTGTTACTCAAGAAAATTATTAACATTTTATTATTACTTTTCATATACAGGGCTATCACCGTCTTTGGCCAGTCTTTCCAGACTGTTCTATTAAACAAAAATATAAATGTTTTAGATCCACAAGCTCTAAATAATAACTTCTTACAACCCCACATGCAGCATTAAACCTGTGATTATTGCATTATCTCTCACTTTACCCGAAGGCAAAGATCAAAATAATTTATCTTACATGTAGTTTAGGCTTTTCCCGTTTCGCTCGCCACTACTCAGGGAATCGAGATACTCATATAACTTAATGACAAACTAGTTGTCAATAAATTATATAAGTATATTAATTCTTTCTTTTCCTCCAGCTACTAAGATGTTTCAATTCGCTGGGTCTTCTCTATCTAGCCTATGAATTCAGCTAGAAGTTTCCGCGCTATTCGCGGAAGGGTTTCCCCATTCGGAAATCTCCGGATCAGAGCTTGCTTATCAGCTCCCCGAAGCTTATCGCAGATTGCTACGTCCTTCATCGTCTTTTGATGTCAAGGCATCCACCATATACCCTTATTTAGCAACCATCAAAAATTCTGAAAACTTTTAATGGATTTAATTTTGGATATAATTTTTTTTATATCTATACGAGATATTTTTATATAAAGATGCTCATAAACATTGTTGATATTTATGATTTGTATTTTATTCAATTATCAAGGTTCATATTGCTTAACAAGCAATAAGTAGCTTTTTAAAAAAGTCGCGTAAGCCTACTTATTTAAAAAACTACTTGCTACTCATTAATTTTTAGAGGTCTCAAAAATCCGCTCGAGGCGGACTTTACGTAAAATAAATTCTACCCAAAATCCTTTTAAGTTTTATTTATTTTTAGATCAACTATCATTGAAATATTATATTTATTTAATAGCACTTTTTACAGTGTTCGTATTATATACTATTTTTTATAACTTGTCAAACCCCATAAACAACAATTTATCCCCAAATACAAAGCTTAAAGTATCTCCATTTTAAGAAATTGGGAACCAAATTTTATAGCCTCAGAGCGTTCAGCCATCCAAATATCCATTTGGTAATAATAACGCTTATTCATACGGTCTTCAACCACAAACTGCTTGTCCCCATATACCTCAGGAAAACGTACCAAAGTGCCTTTTGGTAAAAAATTGGTAGCCACAATACCATCTCTAACCTGCGTATTAAAGGCGGTGATAAAAGGAGTATCGTCAGTTTGACCAACTTCACTATTATAAGCAGAAACCATGATATACATAGTTCTATCAGCCTCTCTAGCTGGTATTTCTGGTAGTCCAGCTCCACTGTGATAAGCGCTAATTGACTGCTCGGGTATAGGACCAATAGCGGTATTTCTATAAAAACCTTGAGAAACAGTAATCTGCGGAAAACCAAAGGTAGCTACAAAAACCAATAAAAACAAGGGTTTTAATATATATTCTAATTCTTTTTTCAGCTGTTTTACTAAATTTTTAATATAATTTTTCATAAATTCAGGTAAATTAAAAATCCCTGTTTTTTGGGATATTGCGCCATTTTAGCACAAATCATTATTTTTGTCAATAGTAGAAGATAAAAAAATATTTTACGTACTAAACTAATAGTTACTAAAAAGTTGTACTTGTATAAAAAAATTGATATACTATAAAAACTATTTTAATTAAATAATTAAATTATAAAAAATATATGGAAGAAAATAGAAATCAAAGAGGCATTATTGATAACCTCAAACCAAAAACAGCCTTTAAGGCCGGTCTATTTAGTGGTCTATTGATTGTTATTGTTATTGGCTTTTTTGTCTTATTGGGTATGGTGCTTAATGGCAAAGACTTGTCATCAGACAAAAACAATAATGATGATAATAATGTGGTAGTCAATAATGGCGACACAGTCACTCCTCCAGCTGCCGATGCTCCAATTGTCATAAATGGTCTTAGTGATGGCGACTGGGTACGTGGTGACAAAAATGCCAAAATTACTATTGTAGAATTTTCTGACATTGACTGTCCATTTTGTACAAGATTTCATGATACTATGAATCAAGTAATGAAAGACTACAGTGGTAAAGTAAATTGGGTTTATCGACATTTCCCATTAACCAGTCTTCATCCAGATGCTTTCAAAAAAGCGGTTGCGGCTGAATGTGTCGGCGAACAAGGTGGTAATGACAAATTTTGGTCTTTCTTAGACAAGCTATTTGCTGAGGATGAAACCATAGCTGATATGGCTGATATGGCTGTTTCTGTAGGAGTAGACAAAACAAAATTTGAAGAATGTTTGGCTTCTAACAAATATGATACTAAAATTCAAAATCAAAGTAGTGAAGCTCAAAAAGCTGGTGGCCGTGGTACACCATATAGTGTGATTTTATCTGGTAGTCAAAAAGTGGCTATCCCTGGGGCTCTACCATACGCCAGTGTACAAGCTTCTCTTGATGCTCTATTAAAATAATATAAAATTAAAAAACCATCGCCAGTAGCTTTGTGCGAAAAACGGTGGTTTTTATATTAATAAAAATAATGTATAATAAAATCAAATATAATAATTAAATTTTATATATATGAAAAAAGAAAATAGAATCTGGTTTTGGAGTATAGCGATATTGGTCTTTATAGCTTTGACTTGGTTAATGATTAATTTGGCCAATCCCAATACCGAAGGTTCTACAGTAGTCACTGACCAAGAATGGTCAACTGGTAATCCAGAGGCACTAGTAACTTTGATAGAATATAGTGATTTTCAATGTCCAGCCTGTGCTAATTATCAGCCTATGATAAAAAAACTAGCTGAAGAAATGGGTGATAAAATACAAATTATTTATAGACATTTTCCTTTGTCTTCTATACATTCTCAAGCTCAGCTAGCTGCTCAGGCAGCTGAAGCAGCTGGTCAACAAAATGCTTTTTGGGCTATGCATGACAAATTGTTTGAAGGACAATCCACTTGGTCCAACCAGTCCAATGCTGAAGAAATATTTATAAACTATGCTGAAAAATTAGAATTAAATATTGAACAATTTAAATCTGATTTAGATAATAATGCTATAGAAGATGCGATTAAGGATGATGTCCGTAGTGGTAATCAAGCTTTGGTTGAAGGAACTCCTACCTTTTTTCTAAATGGTGAGAAAATAAATAATCCAAGATCTTATGACAAATTTAGACAACTCATCAATGATGAACTCTCCAAGATCCAATAAATTAAGCTATGGCTTTGTGGCTATAGCCTTGATTGGTTTTTTGGATGCTGTTTATCTTACTGTGTCTCACTATACTGGTGCTATCAATTGCTCCCTAATAACCGGTTGTCAGGAAGTACTGAGTAGTAAATATAGTGAGATTTTTGGCATACCTCTAGCTCTACTAGGAGCAGCTTTTTATCTATTTATCTTAATAAATGCTTTGCTATATATAGATAATAAAAATAAATATAGTAAATTGGTCTTATCATATCTACCTATTTTTGGTTTTTTATTTTCTCTAGTGTTAGTTTATCTAATGTTTTTTGTAATAAAAGCCCTATGCCAATATTGTTTGTTATCAGCTACTACCTCTACCTTGCTACTTATCTTGAGTATTATATTTATTAAAAATAATAAACCAGAAAAATAAAAATATGTTTAAAGAATTTAAAAAATTTGCTATCAAGGGCAATGTCTTGGACATGGCTGTCGGTGTAATCATCGGTGCAGCTTTTGGAAAAATAGTCACCTCGTTTGTAAATGACCTTATAATGCCTCCCATAAGCGTATTGACTGGCGGTGTTAATTTTTCAAAATTGGCCATAACTTTAAAAAAGGCTAGTGATACTTCTACGGCCATAACTTTAAACTATGGTGCTTTTATAAATACTACTTTGGATTTTTTAATTATTTCTTTTTCAATTTTTATCATGGTCAAACAAATAAATAAATTTAAAAAGAAAGAAGAGGCTAAGGCAAAAGAAATTCCAGAAGATATTTTGCTACTAAGAGAAATAAGAGACACTCTAAAAAAATAAAAATCTTTTAAAATCGTCCGCTGATTGTGCTGAGGGCGGTTTTTTTAATAGCCAAATTGTGATAAAATAAAGGATATGGGAAAAGCAAGTTTAGACGAACTAAAAATTATTGCCAATCTTATCCGTCAAGACATCGTCAAGATGTTAAATACTGCTGGCTCTGGACATGCCGGTGGCTCTTTGGGTATGGCTGATATTTTTACTGTGCTTTATTTTAATATTTTAAAACACACACCATTGCAAACTAAAAATATATATAGGGATAGACTAGTATTGTCCAATGGTCATATTTGTCCGGTCCAATATGCAACTCTGGCTAGAGCTGGATACTTTCCATTGGTAAAACTAAAAAGTCTACGTAAAATAAATAGCGCTTTACAAGGACATCCACACCAAAATTCTTTACCGGGTATAGAAACTAGCTCTGGCCCACTAGGACAAGGAATATCTCAGGCAGTAGGTATGGCACTAGCTGCTAAAATAAACAAACAAAGTCATCATATCTTTTGTATCACTTCTGACGGCGAACACAATGAAGGCCAAGTTTGGGAAGCTGTCATGTCGGCCTATAAATACAAGCTAAACAATCTGATAAATATCATAGATTACAATGGTATCCAAATAGATGGTTTTACCAAAGACATTATGCCTTTGGGTTCACTTCGTAAAAAATATGAATCTTTTGGTTGGTATGTATTAGAAATGAATGGACATAATATAAAAGAAATAATCAAAACTTTACAACAAGCCAAACAGATAAAAAATCCGGTAGCGGTCATTGCTCACACTACCTTGGGCAAGGGTGTTTCTTTTATGACCAATAAATTTGTTTGGCATGGACTCGCTCCCAATGAAAAAGAAACTAGAATGGCTCTAAAAGAATTAGAAAATGCCAAATAAAAATATAAAACTAAAATCTACTCGTGACGGCTTTGGGGAAGCTATTCTTGAGTTGGCCAAAAAAAATAAAGACATCGTAGTGGTATCAGCTGATTTAGCCGAGTCTACTCGTGTCCACAATTTTGCCAAAAAATATCCTGATCGTTTTATAGAGGTGGGCGTAGCCGAACAAAATATGATGGGCATAGCCTCTGGACTAGCCATAGAAGGCAAAATACCCTATGCAACTAGCTTTGGTGTTTTTAGTCCCGGAAGAAACTGGGATCAACTACGAGTCTCTGTCTGCTATTCCAATAACAACGTCAAAATAATAGCTAGTCACACTGGCCTATCAGTAGGTCCTGATGGAGCAAGTCATCAGGCTCTAGAAGATATCGCTATTACACGCTGTTTGCCAAATTTAGTAGTCTTGGCTCCAGCCGACTTCAATGAAACTAAAGCAGTCACTATAGCTGCTGCCAAACACATTGGTCCTGTTTATATACGTTTTGCCCGTCAGGCTAGCCCAATTTTTACTCAAAATAAAAACTTTAATATTGGCAAAGCCACTATACTACTAGCTGGTAAAGATATTACACTAATAGGCATTGGCCCACTTCTTTATGAAGCTATACTAGCTGCCAAAGAATTGGCCAAAAAAAATATAAAAGTAGAAATTATAAACTCAGCTAGTATAAAACCTTTAGACAAAAATACTATATTACGTAGTGTCAAAAAAACTGGCAAAGTCATTACTCTAGAAGATCATCAAATAACTGGAGGTTTGGGTGGAGCAATAGCTGAATTATTGGCCAAACATTTACCAACTCCTATAACAATGATGGGGATGCAAGATAAATTTGGTGAGTCAGGTAATGCTCCTGAGCTTTGGGACAAATATCAACTAAATCATCATTATATTATAAAAAATATATTAGCTTTACTTAAAAAATAAATATATGCGACAAGCGTTTATAGAATTTCAAAAACAATTTGCTTACAATCCAATAATTAAAAATAAAAAAAAGTATAAACCTGCCAAAAAATATATTATTTTGGGTATGGGTGGTTCACATTTGGCCGCTGATGTAATCAAAAGTATAAACCCAAGTATTGAAATGTTGATTCATAGTGATTATGGCTTACCAGCTTTAGCTGACAAGGAATTAAAAAATTATTTGATTATTGCTAGCTCTTATTCTGGTAATACTGAAGAAGTGATTGATGGTCTAAAAATAGCTTATCAAAAAAAATTAAATATCATCATCCTAGCTACTGGCGGTAAACTGATAAAATTTGCCACAGCTAATAACTTGCCATATATTCAGCTGCCAGATTTTGGTATTCAGCCCCGTAGCGCTCTAGGCTTTTCTTGTAGGGCACTACTCAAAGCTATGGTTCAAAACAAATTATACGCAGAGACTAATATTTTAACCAAAATACTAAAAGGTAAAAATTATGAAGTACCTGGTAAAAAATTGGCCAAAGAATTAAAAAATAAAATACCAATCATATATGCCTCTAGCAACAATTTTTCGCTAGCCTATAATTGGAAAATAAAATTTAATGAAACTGGAAAAATACCTGCTTTTTATAATGTCTTCCCCGAACTCAATCACAATGAAATGACTGGCTTTGATGTAGCCAAACAGACAAAAGATTTGTCAAAAAACTTTGTATTTATATTTATCCGTGATGATAAAGATCACAAACAAGTTAAAAAGCGTATGGATGTTGTAAGTAGCTTATACAAAAAAAGAAAATTGCCAATAATAAATATAAAGCTAGCTGGTAAAAATAAATGGTTACAAATATTTTCCAACCTCTTACTAGCTGATTGGGCATCATATTATACTTCGCAAGGCTATGGTCTAGAATCTGAAAAGGTACCAATGGTAGAAGATTTTAAAAAATTATTATAAATAAAAAACAGCCCGTCAAGGGCTGTTTTTGCTAGTTTTATTTTGCTCTAAAAGTAAGATAACGATTACCAAAAAAATTCCAAAAAGTTACTATAGCGGCTGCCAAAAATTTGGCCCATAAATAATGTAACTCTAATTTTTCAACCGAAATATACATAATGTTATTGTTGATAATAAGTCCTAGTGTAGCCAAAACAAAAAATATTGGCAATTGCTTCCTATGTTGACCATTGGATTTAAATGTCCAGCGTTTATTAAGCCAATAATTGGTAGACCCTCCAATAATAAAAGATATAGTAGCTGATATTAAATAATGTAATCCGGCAAACTCCGTTAAAATAAACAAAGTACCAAAGTCCAAAATACCCGAAATAGCCCCCACCGAAGCGTACTTACTCAATAAATATCTACTATTATAAATATATTTCCAAGTAACTTTAAACATCTATACTTATCTTTACTTTTTATTTGAAGTAATATAATCTTACTATATTAATTGCTTAAAATCAATTTTAAATGCCCAAGAATAAAAAAATTATATTGGTAACTGGTGGAGCTGGATTTATAGGCTCTAACTTAATTGAAAAATTATTAAAATCAAAAAATAATAAAGTTATTTCTCTGGATAATTATTTTTCTGGCTCTACAAAAAATCATATACCAGGGGCTATTTATCGTCGTGGACATACCAAGGACATTGCCAAATATATCAAAGAAAGACCAGATATCATATATCATCTAGGTGAATATTCTAGAGTAGCTGCCAGCTTGGACGAACCAAAACTTGTTTGGGATCTCAATGTAGCTGGTACTTTTGCGGTGTTAGAATTTTGGCGTAAACATAAATGCAAATTGGTCTATGCTGGCTCTTCTACCAAATTTAATCCCCAAAATGCCCAAGGCATAGAAGGTAGAGACCTAGCACCTTATACTTGGAGCAAAGCTATAAATACTGAACTAGTAAAAAATTATGCTACTTGGTATGGACTAAAATATGCGACTGTTTATTTTTATAATGTCTATGGTCCGCGAGAAAGAGCTGGCCAATTTGATGGAGCCTATGGCACTATTATTGAAACCATAAAACAAAGTTACCTAAAAAATGAAACTTGTTTAATCCGAAAACCTGGTACTCAAACCAGAGCCTTTACCCATGTAGCCGATACTGTCGATGGCATTATACTGGCTGGTCAATACGGCCAAGGTGATGACTATGGTATCAGTGCCAAAGAAACCTACTCTTTACTAGAAGTGGCCAAGATGTTTGGTTGTTTGATAAAAATGGCTCCAGCTACCAAAACTAGTCGCTCGGCCAAAGCTTTTGATTCTGCTAAAATAAAAAAACTGGGTTGGAAACAACAATATACTTTAAAATCTTATATAGCTGAAATTAAAAAGCAAAAATAGTATGAAAAAGATTTTGATTTTTTCACTAGCTTATTTTCCAAACAATGTCAGCGGTGCCGAAATGGCTATACGAGAAATCACTGATCGTATAACTGATATTGAATTTCATATGGTCACTCTACGATATAATAATCAACTGCCCAAAGTTGAAAAAATTGGCAATGTACTAATCCATAGGATTGGTATCAGTACCAAAAATCCAGCTATAAAAGATCTGGGCAAATTACCACTGGATCTAAACAAAGCACTGTATCAGTTTTTGGCTCCACTATATGCCTTGTTTTTGCACCGCCAGTATAAATATGATGGAGTTTGGGCTATGATGGCTCACTCCACTGGAGTGCCGGCTAGTATTTTTAATATTTTTCACCCTAAAATTAAATATGCTTTGACTCTTCAAGAAGGAGATCCTCCAGAATATATAGAGCGCACCCTGCGTCCCTTATGGCCACTGTTTAGTAGAGCCTTCAAAAAAGCTACTGTTGTTCAGGCTATTTCTACTTATTTGGCTGATTGGGCTCGCCGTCGTGGTGTCAAAGACAGTGTTATAGAATTGATTCACAATGGTGCCAATGCTCATGATATAAAAAATGATCTAAATCCCAAAGACTTAGAAGATTTAAAACAAAAACTGGGCAAAAAACCAGCTGATATATACTTGGTAAATACTGCTAGACTGGTATATCAAAAAGCCAATAATAATACGATAGAGGCTTTGAGCAAATTGCCAGCTAATATAAAATTTTTAGTGGTGGGAGCTGGCCCTGAAGAAGATATGCTAAAAGATTTAACTAAAAAATTAAATCTTAGTGAACGCGTTATTTTTGTGGGACAAGTTGATAGAAACGAAGCAAGTAAATATAGGAAAATATCTGATATCTTTGTCTGCCCTAGTCGATCAGAGGGCTTGGGCAATGCTTTTTTGTCAGCTATGGCTACTGGCTTACCAGTGATAGCTACTCAAGAAGGTGGACTTAGTGAATTTGTTTTTGATCAAAAAACTGCCTGGGTAGTAGACAAAGATTCTCCTGATCAAATAGTAACAGCTGTAAATGATATATTGGCCAATCCTGACAAAGTAAAAACCATCACTGATCAGGCTCGTCAAATGATTATAAAAAAATACGATTGGGATCTTGTAGCTCAAGAAATGCGTAGCAAAATATTTGAAAAAATATTTTAATGCAGACCTATTTGTCTTTGCTTCTCTTCTTCGCTACGCAAATTGTCACGCTCTTGTTTATATTCTTCAATAAAATGGTTATCAACTAGCTTATCTTCCAAAACACTAGAAAGCACATTGATCCAAAGATCAATGCGTTTTTTATTTAAAATTTTGTGATCTCCAACAGCGTTTTCAAGAGTGTTGGTATAATACCAAATCAATTCTGTCAAACGAAAAAGTCTCATCAAACGAAGGACCAAATATTCTGATTTATTTCTATTGTCTTTAATATACTTTAGCAATAGCTCCGCTAATTGGCCATTGTGTAAAGTCATAAAATTTATAAATCTAGCCCAACCTTCGTATTTATTACCAAAACGAATTGAAGAATGATCTAATAAATATAGCTCATTGCCTCTAACCCGAAAATTATGAGGTACCAAATCCCAATGAGTAAGGAAGTTGGCATACAAATCTATCACTACCAAATTGCTTTGAAAAAAATTTCTAAGGTTTTGTAATAATTTATTTAGCTCTGGCTTATCTACTAAAGCTTGTTCTATATTATAAGAATTTTCATTTAATTTTTTTAGATAAGTGTCAGCTGTCCAAATACCAAAAGTCTTGGCAATCAGCTTGGCATGTTCATGAGTAGTAGCATGGACTGCCTCTTGAGATTCAAATATCTTAAGGGCTATAAAAAATTGATCCTGAAGTGGTCGCTCTAAAAAAGAAATTTTCTGTTCAATAAATTCAGTAACAAGTATTGTATAATCTTGTTTTTTTGTATACAAAATTTCTGCCGGAGAAGAAAATACATGATAAGCAAAATCTATTTTACTCAAAATTTTACGAGCATTCCATTCACTGTCTATCTCTCTGATCATGGCCTTATCATTTGATACTTTGATAATTACTTTTTTATTATCACTAGTACGCTGACCAAGCAAAACCAATTTTTTATCTCCTGACAAATAACGCTCGCCACCAATATGTACTTGCTTTTCGTCCAAAACAAAACCAAGCTTCTGTAATAATAAAGCAACTGTAATCAATTGTTGATCTCTAAATTTTTCCCAATTTCTTTTATAATTATCTGCCATATTTATTTTTGGCGAAATATTTCTAAAATATCATTTAGTCTGGCTAGGTGAGCTGACCAAGAAAATTTCAGTTCTAAATCATGACTAGCTTTATCAATCAATTTTTTTCTTAACTCATCATCTTCAAATATAGCCGAAATTTTACTGACTAGCTCATCAGTATTATTATAAAGCCCTTCTTCAACCAATAATTCTCTATTATACTCCGTATTCTTGGCGATTACTGCTGTACGAGCCAAAAAGCTATGACTAATATTGCTAGCCAAATCAATTCCAAAAAAATTGTGAACATACACATTGGATGTTTTGAGCAAATACCACTCCTGAGCTTTGGAAATTTGTCCCAGTATAACTACTTGATCAACTAAGTCCAAGTTTTTAACTAGCTCTAATAATTTATGTCTATCTACTCCATTACCACTGATGATTAGTTTGATATTTTTATATTTTGCCTTGAGTTTGCTTACTGTTTTTATGATATCTTCCATGCCTGTCCAAGCTGTGAGTGGGCCGCTAGCAAAAATTTGTTGTGGAATCATAGTCATATCAAAATCCAATTTTTGTTGCCTATCTTCTGGATTATAATTTACTACAATATTTTTTTCTGACACTTTATATACTTGAGTTATTACTTGCGCCATAGCCTGTGATGCTACCAGCACCTTAGAAGCTCGCCTCAAAACCCAAGTTTGTATTTTAATAATTCGTCCAATTTTTTCATGCCCCTTCATGCTGGGCTTTAAAATAAATTCTTCCCAAGACTTATTTGTTAAATTTAAATTAATAGCCCGTTTATAAGCCTCGTCTTCTAAAAAATTTATCAGCACTGGCTTGCCACTCAAATATTTCACAATAATAGCTGGCAATCCTGAAGCCACAGCATTTTGAGCATAAATAATATCAGCCTGCTTGGCCAATTTCAAAAGAGCCCAAGTATAATAAAACAGCCTCCACAACAAAGGCTGGTTTTTATTAACTTTTACAATATTGATATTACTATCCTCCTCTGTCTGGTTGGCATAAGCCAAGATAGTAAGCTGATTATCAACTGATAAATACTTGGCCAAGTCTCTAGTATAGACAGACAATCTTTCAATTTCGGGTGGATATAATGGTGTAGCAACTATAATTTTCATATAATATATTGTGCCCTAAACTACTCCAATAGTCAATGAAAAACTGATTTAAAAAGAAAGCCCTGCGACTCCGAGAGTCACAGGGCTTTTGAGGCTTATTCAGCCGGAAGTGTAAGTGGAGAATTTCTGATACTCTCGACAATCTCCGTCATGAGTTGTTTAACCGGAATAATCCGATCAACCTTGTGAACGTTTCCGCCGGCGAAGAGAAGGCCTTCGTCAAACTCACCCCCCAGGGCATTGTATAAAGCATCAGCTATACAAAACTTGGCCGTTTTGATTTTGCAGATTGAGAGACATTGGTAGGGGCATCGAATCTTAATGCTACCGGCTTCAGCTTTGGCGAGCAAAGGAGTCGGCAGAACCCGACCAAGCATACCAACCGAAGTAGTAACAATAATAGCGTCCCCAGCTTTGGCCGCCAGATACCTGTCCTTAAACCGCTGGTCTACTGGACATTCATCTGTGGCTACGAAAAGAGTTCCCAACTGCACTGCCGCTGCCCCCAAAGACAACCAACGAGGAACATCCTCAATACCGATACCTCCAGCAACTATGATCGGAATCCGCCGACCGAATTCTTGTTCATAGGGCCGAACAGTTGCCAAAACACCGACTAGAATGTTCTCTAAATTGAATATCTCTGGATGATCCAGTTCTGCTTGGTTAAAACCAAGGTGACCACCGGCCAAAGGACCTTCTACAATAAAGGCACTGGGCAGACGCTGATAATGCTTTGTCCAGTGTTTAAGGATTATGCCCGCCAAGCGAGCTGAACTAATAATAGGGACCAAATTGACTGATGGATCTGGCACCAGTTTGGGCAAATCTCTAGGAATGCCCGCGCCATAAACCACAATTTTGATACCCTGATCAACAGCGGTGGTGATCAAGCTATCAGCATTGCTTAAAGCTCCCATGACATTAACGGCCATGGGTTTTGGAAAATTGCCAGTTAAATTTTGACAGCGTTTAATTTCCGCTATCAATGCTTCCTGTGAAGCAAGTACATAGTCCTTATGACTAACCCTAGGATCGCCCAAACCAATGGTGGTTATGGTTCCCAAGCCCCCTTCATTGGCTACTGTTGGTGGCAAAGGATAGGCTGACACCTTAACTCCCATAGCACCTTGAACAACAGGCAATTCAAATTCAAATTGCCCAATGGTTAGTTTTGGAACTCTCATGCTCATACCCCCTTTCTGGAGGTTAAATGATTGTAATGTTCAAACTTTCATTGTTAATCTTCTACCAAAAAACCTTCATTGTCAATTAAAAGTTTATCATTGACATTTTATAACAACTGGGGTATATCTTATAGATTATTAGTTATTTAACATATAGCTTAAAAGGAGATTATTGCTATGATTTCAATAAATAATCCACTAGGGGAAGAGGTTTTACAAAACTCCAAACAATTACGGTGCTTAAATATGGGCACCTATATAGCTGGAGTAGCTATGGTAGTGTGGTTTTTTATGGCCCTGATTATAGCCGACAATCTGGATACCGGTAAAAAACTGCCTATTTCTTGGTACATTATAGAGGCTATAACATTGATGATCTTTGTGGGGTTTATTATCATGATCACTCCACGGGTCAGAAATAAGTGGCCTTATGAAGTACCAGAAGGAAATACCAATATTTACTTCCTGAATAGCAACGCCCAAGTGGGACTAGCCAGACCTGGTCTATACTGGGGCAGCCGAAAGTGTCAGCTCTTCAAAATAGAGCCAATAATGAATCGACGGGCTGAGTTTATCATCTCTGGTGGTTATTTATGTTATGTAAACTACCAGGTAAAGTTCTGCTACCAGCCTCCGCCGGAACAGGTAGAACTGTTTCTTACTTGGCTCAATGAGCTCGATAGCCTTGCAACTGAAGGACAAAAAGCAGTCATGGAAAGACTGCAAAAAGATTGTCGGGAGGATAAATATCCTTTCAAGCTTTTTACCCAAAATGAAATGGGAATAGCGTTCTAAGGCGTATAGTAATCATCAGATTCATATACACCAAAAAACTGGGGAAACATCCCCAGTTTTAAATTTTTATAAAACATAATCCCCATACAGCAAAGCCAAATCATCTAAATCATCAAAATATTTGATCTTCAAATACCAATCGCTACCAAAATTTCTTTGCGCTGACTCTTCAGAAATAATCCACATCAATTCTAAATTGGTTGATACATAATATACACGAGGAGCGTTATTGGCTTTGACTAAATCGCCTACTTTAACCAAAGAATTATCATCTTCCACTGCCAATATACCTTGTTCATTTATATAAGTACGAGTAATTACGCCAAAAAATCCAGCGGCCGGAGAAATGCCTTTGGCTCTTTGAAATCTACTCAAAGCATCTTGGGTAGCTGGACCAAAATAAGTACTTTCATTACCTGGTGATCCAACACCACTGGAAGCGACATAAAATCCATTGGCATTTAAATAAACTTGCAAGGCTTTGACATCATCTCCTTCACTGCCTAGCTCTAAGTCCCGCATAAAATGATAGCTAGCTATAGTATTGTTGTCTTCGCTTACTACTGGTTTGCCAATAGCGGCCATAAGACTGGAATAAGCATTGATAGATATTCTCTCTGGTGTCCAGATTTCAAAATGTAGATGATGAGCAACAGTTTCAGCATTACCACTGTCTCCGGCAAAAGCAATTACTTGTCCGGTTTTAACCTCAGCATCTCTACTAATATTTTTGGGGAAAGCATAAGACCTTATTTCTTTATTATCATCGGTACCGGGACTGTCGTTGTTAATATGAAGATAACGATAAGAATAGCCAGCACTATCTTCAATATAAATAGCTAGCCCCCAGCCTTGATCATTCTCTACTATATAGCTCACTCTGCCATCTACTACTGCTACTAGCGGTGTCATTTGATCGACCATGATATCAGTGCCCTCATGACTACGCCCACCACTACGAGCAGCTCCATAGGTATCTGAAAAATTATAATCCCAACCCTCTTCAATCGGAAAAACAATATCTCTCACTTCTTCGGCGCTAGCAATAAATGGAATAAAAATTAATATATATATTAATAAAATAAATTTTATTTTTTGCATAAATTTAATTATAGCAAAAAATCATCTTTAGAGCGATTTATTTTATTTATAAATAATTAATAACATTTTTTACTCCCAAACCTATTTCCCATATATCTATAATTGAAATTAAAAAAATGGCCACCAAAACTCCCATTACTAAAATTAGGGGAATTAATACACTGAGAACTTTTTTAAAATTATTTCCCTGACTCCAAACTTCAAAGACATCTTCTTTATCCTTGAAATAATATTCACCAATATTAATAATAATTAAAGACATTATCCCAAATATCCACCACCACCTACCATTGACTATAAAATTTTTGATTTGATCATTGCCAAATAAAAATAGACTGAGTATATTTAAAATATATATAACGGTAAATCTAAACCGAAGCTTTAACAGCTGATTAAATCTCGCGTCAAAAAAATATGAAAATAAATCAAATAGTAATAATGATATTTCCCTTAAAATAAGCATCATTATGGCAAATATAATTAAACCACATAATATTAAAATTATCCCAGCTAGTATGCTAGGCACTCCTTTTATGTTTTGTAAATAAATAATATATAGCCATCCTAAAATAAAAAGTGGAAATGCACTATATATTATTAATTTTAATTTACCTAACCAAGTTTTTTCAATTGATTCTAATTTGTGTTTTATATTATCAATTTTTAATTTTCTTTGATAAAAAAATAAAAAAAGTTTAGGAAATTTAAACAAAACTAAAAAATAAATACTAATTGATACTAAGAAAAAAACTACTACGCCTACTCCAATATAAAAATCCATGATATCCCCTGATTTTTTAACTTTATTAATACCAATGGGTATTACAATAGCAAAAAAAATAGAAAATACTATCACAAAAGCAGCAAACCAATCACTACGAGTAATTTTTACATTTTCATTTTTATCCATATACAAATTATATCAGAATATTACTGCTAAATAATCACTCTATACAGCCTATTAATTGTCCGTTAAATGAATGATTTGTATTACCTATTTTATTTTTTACAATAATTTCCCCATCATTTTGCCTCTCAAAAGAATAATCATTACAAGTTTTAAAAAGTAAATTATTATTATTTCTAAAAATTTCTTCAAAGCGTTTGTTTTCAGCAACTATCTGGGGATCTGGGCATTCTGGCTCTACATCACAAGCATTAAAGCTAGCACTATCTAACAAAGTAATACTACCCTTCGGAACATTGATAGAATAAATGGCTACGCCACCCATACCAGCATCGCCACCAGCGTAAAGAGCTGTAATATCTCCTGAAGAAGAATTGTAATCCAAAAGTTTAAAATCGCCATAAACAATGTTTTGCTCAACCTTATCATTTAAAGAATCAATAATTATTTCATACTCATTGCTAACTGTATTATATCGTAATAATTGACAACCATTAACAAAACATTGGCCGGCTACGGCAAAAAGGGTAGTTTTTGTGACTGACAATAAAGAATGTATCTGGCCAATTTCTGGCGCTTTATTAATATTTTCAATATTATTATTTATTACATTATATCTATCGATACCCCCATCAATGTTTACATAATAAATATAATCTCCATCAAACCCAAACTGTCTATCATCGCATCTGCTTGGTAATATAGTAATTGGCCGTGGATTTCCAATACTATAATCAAAATAACCAGAATATTGATATAAAACATTTCTGGTAGAATAACCTTCACAAGATAAATATAAAAATCCTTTTTTATCAAGGTCTATCAATTGATCTCTATTATTAATTATGGCAACATCATTCAAATTATCATTAACAATTTCATTAATTAATTTGCTGATCTTATTTTCTATTTTAAATATTTCTATTTCTTTCCAAACAAAAACTCCTAGTACAAACAAAGACCCCAGTATACCACCAATAATTACTACCATTATTACATCATTAAAACCAGCTTGATTTTTAAATACTTTCATTTTTTATTTTAAATTCTAATGTGTTTATTATAGCAGAAAAAATCATACTGAAAAACCTACTAAAAACTAATCCGCCAAATATTTTCTTCCTTTTAATTCTTCGGGAAAGTATTCCTGACTCTCCTGATAATTATAATCTGGACTATATTTATAATCCTGACCATAGCCCAACTCTTTCATGAGTTTAGTTGGAGCGTTTCTGATATGAAGTGGCACAGAAAGATTGCCATATTTTTTGACATCTTGGGCGGCTTGACCATAAGCCACATATAAATCATTGGATTTTTTACACTTGGCCAGATAAACAACTACTTGAGCTAAAATTACATTGCACTCTGGCAAACCAATAAATGAACAAGCTTGATAAGCGCTGACTGCCTGCTCCAAAGCTCTGGAATTGGCCAGACCAATATCTTCGCAAGCGAATCTGACTAAGCGTCTGGCCACATAAAGCGGATCTTCGCCAGCTTCCAGCATACGAGCCAACCAATACAAGGCCGCGTTAGCATCGGAACCGCGTAGTGATTTGTGCAAAGCCGAAATAATATTATAATGTTCTTCGCCGTCTTTATCATAAAGCAAATGTGATTTTTGAAAAGCCTCTTTAATGACTTCTACACTAATATCCAAACTAATCGAGCTGGCATATTCTAAAACATTTAAAGCCGCTCGAGCATCACCATTACTAAACTGGGAAATCAGATCTTTGACGGCACTAGGAATTTTTAATTTCAACTTACCCAAACCATTTTCTTTATCCTTCAAAGCCCGCTCAATAATTTTTTTAATGTGATTGGACTCTAATTGTTCTAAAACCAAGACACGACAACGAGAAAGTAAGGCACCACGCACTTCAAAACTTGGATTTTCAGTAGTTGCACCAATTAAAACAATGGTGCCTTTTTCAACATGAGGCAAAAGCGCATCCTGCTGCGCTTTGTTCCAACGATGAATCTCATCAATAAATAAAATAGTTTTTTTATCTATTTTTTTATTCTGCTCCGCTCGAATAATTACTTGCCGCAGATCAGCCACCCCGCTATTAACAGCGGACATCTGCACAAAATCTGATTTGGTTGCCTGCGCAATAATATAGGCCAAGGTAGTTTTTCCTGACCCAGGTGGTCCCCAAAAAATCAATGGCGGTACACTATCTGAATCAATAGCTTGACGAAGCAATTTGCCAGCGCCGACTATTTTTTCCTGACCAAAAAAATCCTCCAAGCTTCGAGGTCGCATCCGATCGGCCAGTGGAGAAATATTTTTGATCTTCATATTTTTTAAGCTAAAGAAATAATAATAGCACCAAACAGCATAGCTAAAGTTCCAATAATGACTTTGAGACTGAACTTTTCACCCAAAAATATTACCGCTAAAATTACCGCAAAAACCATACTCATCCGATCAATTGGCACTATTTGCTGAACCTTGCCCAATTTTAAAGCCCAAAAATAAAATAACCAAGAAATAGCTCCAGCCAAACCACTTAAAATGATAAACAATAAGGCCCGATGATTAGCCAAAATTGGCTGAATATTGTGCAATTTTCCTTCAAAAACAACCACACCGAATAAAAATATGGCCATTACTATTGCCCGAATGGCAGTAGCAGTATTGGTATCCAGATTTTGCAGACCGATTTTACCAAAAATAGCCACCAAAGCTGCACTAATGGCTGAAAGTAATGCTAAAACCAACCAAAGATAATTCATATTTTTAATTTAATAATACCTTTTGTATTATACCAAAAATTCGCCCCCAGAGGCGAATATTATCTAAAACAAACAAAAAAATAGCACTAATATTAGTGTTATTTTTGTGGAGCTCTTTTAAAATTTATTCTGAAAATTTAATCTGACAAGTATTATTTACACAACGAATAACTGATTTCCTATCAAGACAATCATATATGGGGCACTCTGACATCCAAGTATCTCGACAATTTTCCTCCCACCAAGCAGACTGTCTCTTGGCTGTTTCTAAATTCAAAACCGTTGTTTCACATGTCATACAACACTTATTATCTTCTTCATGTACTGATACCAACGCACAATCTGCATTAGACTGACAAAATAAATCTTTATCATACTTCACTATTTTATCATACGGTAATTCATTATTCTTTAATAATATAAAACAAAATATAATAATTACTACAATAAATAAAACTATGGTTAATAAAATTTTCTTTTTATTTGGTTTTAAAAATTGTTTAATCATATTACTAATCTATACAAATTGAATAACCAACTCTACCTTTATCAATAGTGGTAAAACAACCTCTTTTGTCATTTCTGGAAAAACAATAACCATCCGCTTTCATTCCTTCATATGATGATTTTCGTCCCGGGTTTACTGGAACATCTGCTACACAAAATTGTGAGAGGCAATCCTCTCCACTCAAACAATAATAATTGGCATCGGGATATTGTAACAAACAATAGGGCTGATAAGCGTCTTGTTCCCACTGGCCTCCCGATGCATAACAATCAAATTTATTTTCTGGATAATCATTTTTACTGACGCAAAACTCTCTCACAGCGCTACAAATAGGACAATTTGGCAATGTAACTATCTTGCAATAATCATCATCCATGCAGTTTTTAGATTCTCTAAAAGGACAAGGTATTATGCCTGGATCTACTAAACTATCGATAGGGCAATCCTGTGGGCAATTCCATTTTTCTGCTAAATCACAAATATTATTGCCACAATTTTCAACTTGCCTATCAGCAATATCAAATATTTTACTGGTGTTAATTAAGGTATAATCTCCTAGAGCTTTGTCTGAATTTGAAATATATTTAATAATTGATCGTTGATAATCTAAAACTTTCAATACTTCTATTTCTTTCCAAACAAATATTCCCAATATAAATAAAGATCCCAGTATACCACTAATAATAGTAATAACAATCATGTCACTGAATCCCTTTTTATTTTCCAATATTTTCATATATTAATTATATCAAAAAATAACTTTTAATGGTACTAATTCAATTTCCCTTAGGGTCAAACAAAAAAACAAGTTATAAAACTTATTTTTTGGAGATCCTTACAAATTTTGGTTATAACCTGATTATTTAAAATTAGCCCTGCATAACCAAAATGGATACATATAAAATATAAACTAAAATAAATACCAATCCTTGCCAACGCTCTAAAATATGTTTTTTACCGATAAACATAAAAATAAATAATAATAGACTGGCCAATATAGTTGCGCCAATATCAAAATTCGATGTCAACTTAAACGGTAATGGTTTTATAATAGAGCTAATTCCTAAAATCCAAAAGATATTAAATATATTAGATCCGACTACATTGCCGACAGCAATATCGGTATTTTTTTTATAAGCGGCCACAGCCGAAGTCGCCAATTCCGGAAAAGATGTTCCGACAGCTACAATAGTCAAGCCAATCAATGAAGAACTTATGCCCCAAAGAGTAGCTAGCGCAGTTGCCCCGTCCACCAACCACTTTCCCCCCAGAATAAGTAAAGCTAGCCCTAAAAATATAAAACCAACGGATTTAAATAAACCCCTCTCCTTAAAATTTTCCGTCGTCTCATTGCCAGTTTTTATCTTAGCAATTCCAAAAGTATAATAGATAAAAATTATAAAAAAGCCCATTAAAATAAATCCATCAATACGAGTCAGCCCCGAAAAAATTCCCTTATCAATCAAAACATCATTGGCCATTAAGCCAATCACCATAGCCGCCAAAAAACTTAAAGGAACTTCTTTCCAAACAGTGCCACTGGTAACCTTTAAAGGATAAATCATTGCCGAAATACCCAAGATCAATAATATATTAGCGATATTACTACCCAAAATATTACCAATAGCAATATCCGTAGCCCCACTAACGCTAGCAAAAATATTAACTGTTAGCTCCGGCATAGATGTACCAAAAGCTACTATAGTCAAACCAATTACTAGTTCTGAGACTTTTAATCTTTTGGCTAGCGAAGAAGCTCCGTTAACCAAAAAATCCGCCCCCTTAATGACGAGTAACAACCCGACTATAAATAAAATACCGGAAAACATACAAAAATAATATAATTAATATAGTTAATCATAACAAAAAACACCTTGTAAAACAAGGTGAAAAATGTGGAACTCCTTACAGGCCTTGATTATAACTTAATTATTTACAATTTTACCTATATTAGCTAAACTATTAATATGAAATTTCAAGATTACTTAGGGGGAAAATATGAAGAAAATAAATAATATGAGTAGCGTTAAGGTTTTAATTGAAGGATATGTAAATGAAAAAAATGGTATTGAATGTGCTTCATCATCAGTTACTCTTATCCGTGATAATAATCTTAATATCTTAGTTGATGTCGGAATGAATAAACAATTATTATTAGCTGCTCTTAAAAAAGAGAAATTATCCCCGTCTGATATTAATTTTATCGTACTAACTCATACTCATTTAGATCATTGTCTTCTCGTAGCTATGTTTGAAAATGCTAAAATACTAGACGATTCTAGTATATACACTTTTACAGGCGAAATAACTAACCATGAATCCAAAATACCAGGCACAGATATTGAGATTGTATCTACTCCTGGTCACGACCAATTCCATTGTACTGTTTTAGTAGCTACGGAAAATTTTGGAAAAGTAGCTATCTCAGCCGATCTGTTTTGGTGGCCAGATAATAAAAAACAACAAACAGATTATAATAGTTTATTAAATCTAGAAGATTCTTATGTAAAAAATGAAAAGGATTTAATAAAAAGTAGAAAGAAAATTTTAAACATAGCTGATTATATAATTCCAGGACACGGTAAACCTTTCAAAATAAATAAAATCTATGAAAACCATAAGGTGTAAAAATAATTTTGGAGAATTTGTAAATGTAGATAAAGAAAAATTTTTCTTTCGCCCTAGTGCTTACGCTATAATAATAAAAAATCAAGAAATTCTTACTTTGACCAATAAAAGTAACAATAAACTTTGGTTTCCCGGTGGAGGAATAGAAATAGGAGAAAAAATAGAAGATGGATTAAAAAGAGAGGTAAAAGAAGAGACTGACTTGTCTATAAAAATCGGCAAAATGGTTTTGTTTAAAGAAAATTTTTTTTACTACCAGCCTTTAGATGAAGCCTATCACGCCTTTTTATTTTTCTTTATATGTAAAACTAAAAACAAAAAACTTATAGCTGATAAAGATGTAAATGATTTGGAATCTGGAAAACCACGCTGGACAAAAATAAGCTCTCTTACTAAAAATAGTTTTGGAGATTTATCAGAAGAATTATATAAACTTATAAATACTTTAAAATAAATAAAAGACACCAATTATGGTGTTTTTTGATTTGCTTTAGTTCCGATAAAACTTATTTTGCCATGGTAAAAGTTGGAGCGGGTAAGGGGAATCGAACCCCTATCTTCAGCTTGGAAGGCTAACATAATAAACCATTATACTATACCCGCCTACTACGGCGGGCAAGACCGCTATAAGCGTAAATTTTATTGATCTAAGACCACCTGAAGCTCCTAAGGAGCGAAAAGTGGTCGGGGTGAGAGGACTCGAACCTCCGACCTCATCGTCCCAAACGACGCGCGCTAGCCAACTGCGCTACACCCCGACAAAATGGTGCCACGGGGCGGAATTGAACCACCGACACAAGGATTTTCAGTCCTCTGCTCTACCACTGAGCTACCGTGGCTAAAAAGCACTTAGGCTGGTGGGCATGGGAGAACTCGAATCTCCGACCCCCACATTATCAGTGTGGTGCTCTAACCAACTGAGCTACATGCCCCAACAACCCAAAAGCTTTTTAACATTTTATATAACAAACAAGATAATACCAGAAAAATCAATTTTTGGCAAGGGTAATATTGGTTAGAATAATGCTAATAGCCAATTAAATAATATTGGATTGTAAATGATAGTAAGGAGGATTATTTTTATAACGACTAATAGTCAATCGAATAATATCTTCTAAAAAACGTCCATATTTATCTTGATATCCCTCTTTGTTGATGTCAGTTACATCTACAATATCAATAGACGGATTGGGGTTTAATTCCAAAATATAAGGATTGTTATTTTTATCTACTTTGACTTCAATACGACCATAATCATGACAATCTAATATATTATAAGTATCCAAAGAAATCTCAGTTAATAAACTGATTAGCTTGCTGCTGACACTTTTGGGAGGCTGTTGAAAAATAATATTTTTTTTGTATACATCATCTAAGCCAAATTTGGCATTGAGAGTTTTGATATGCCAATAATTTTTGGGTAGGTTGCTAAAAATTGTTCTTGATAGTGGCAAAACCTTAAAGCTGTCTTCATCATTTCCCATAATAAATACATTATACTCATCACCGTCAATATATTCTTCAATCAAAGCTGGACTGCCCAATTTTTTCACTACGTAATTAATCATTTTTAATAAATCTTGTTTGTTGGTGACCACTGAATCATTAGTAATCCCAATAGAATTATCCGTATTGGCCGGCTTAACAATTAAAGGATATTTTAAACTACTGTCTATTTCATCATCCACATCATAAGCATAGTCCCAAGCTGGAGTCGGTAGATTATGATAATTTAATAATTTTTTGACTTTAATTTTATCAATACACAATCCTAGAGTAAAAGGACTAGAACCGGTATATGGAATTTGTAAAATATCAAAAATGCTAGCTGCATGTGGTTCTAATAAACTAGTATCGTTGATGCGCTCACAAACATTAAAGACTAAATCCACGCCACTTTTACTCAAATCGCCAATGGCTTTTTGTGGATCATTAAAATCAAAATAGGAGGTTTTGTATCCCAGTCGTTTTAAAGTTGTTTGGATACTAATACCCACTTGCGACAAATCTTTTTCTACCGTGTTAGAATTTTTATCAGACAAATAATCATTGCAGGCAATACCCACATGAAGTTTACGCTGATCCTTTAATTCTATGGATCGGATTTTTTTAATCTTTTCTGAACCAGTTATTTTCCGACCAGCCAAAACAGCTCCCTGATGTCTTTGTTTTCTAGTGGTGCGCCCCACAAAAGAGGCTTCATCAAATTTAGCAATAGTGTATTTAATAGACTTTAATAATGTATTAAGATTATCTGTGGCATGCACTGGATTATCACCCATAGCTGACACCCAACCCATGTATTCATAACCAAAAGGTGGAACCAATATTGTATCACCAACATTTTTTAAAAGCTCTACATTTTGTACATATTTACTATTTGTTTTTTCATCATATTCAATTTTAGAAACTACACCAGAATAAGAAGCGTGTAAGGTCATGCCTGATAAATACTTGTATGGATTTTCTGGTTTGTCTATTTTTGTAAAATGCTGATTAACGGCAATTTTTATAGCCCCTGCTATTAAATCCACTCCCCAAGCAGCTTTAACAAAATAATATGCTTCGTCTCCTCCCATGCGCAAATTAATTTCCAAAGGCACTGGACCCCGAGGGCTTGATTTGGCTTCAAACTGAATACAAGCATCTTGGATATGAAGTATATCCAAAACTTCTTCTACCATATTGATTAAAGCTCTTTGTTTGTCTTCTGGTAAAGCAGATGGTTCGGCCATACCGGTTTCTATAAAATATGGTTCATAGGTTTTATAATTATCAGTAATATTATAAAATTTTATACGACCATTTTGAACCAAAAGATTAATATCAACTTCATCACCGTCAATATATTCTTCAGCTATTAAAACCAAATTATTATCTAAAGCGCTTTCTATTTTCTGAGAAATATTTTTCTTAATATAATTATAAACATCTATTAATTCATTTGCCTCATCAACCTTTAAAACAAAAGCACTACTAGCACCGTAGCTAGGTTTTAAAACGATAGGAAATCGCAGAGTGTTTCTGGCTATTTCCAAATCACTGATTTTACTAATTTTAACAAAGTTAGGAGCGGGTAATTGATGACTAGAACAAAAATTTCTAAATTTATATTTATTTCTTACCACATCGGCTATACGATAAGGTGTACCCTTGAAATGAAAACGATCAACTATTTTTGAAACCAATAATACTGCGTCTTCATAAAAAGTTACTACTCCGTCAATTTTTATATCTGGGTGATTATGAATAAATTCTTCTATTTTTTTAATAACTAATTGGTGATCAGATAGGTCAGCTAAAATCCAGTTTGTTACACATTTGGCTTTAATGTTGGCCTTTTCATTAACTGCCACCACTTGGACACCTAGCTCACCAATTCGTTTAATAATAAATCGTTTATGCTCACTACCAGTACTACTAGAAGCGCCCGTATTTACCAAGAGAATAGTTTTACCTTCTAAAGAATGATTGTCATTTTTCCGATTGATATTTATACTCATATTTTCTCGACTAAATTTCTAATATTTAATTAATATAATTATATGCCTAATTTAAAATATTACAATATAGCCAAATAAAAAAAGACCTAAACTAGGTTCTTTTTTATTTAATAACTTAGAAGTGAGAACTTTTAGTCAATCTTATACCACTAAAAGTGGTATTCGACTATGAGTAACTGATTGTGAGATGAGTTACTCTATACTCCTTAGAAAGGAGGTGATCCATCCACAGCTTCCGCTACGGATGCCTTGTTACGACTTCACCCCTATTGCCGATCTCACCTTAGTCCAACTAATGTCAGCCTTTGGGTGCTACCGACTCTCTTGGTGTGACGGGCGGTGTGTACAAAGCCCGAGAACGTATTCAACGCTGCGTAGCTGATCAGCGTTTACTAGCGATTCCAACTTCATGAGGTCGAGTTGCAGACCTCAAT
>JBAZSG010000002.1:0-161765 GCA_041662585.1 Patescibacteria group bacterium
AGAGGAAAATATACATCAGGAAGGTAAACGATATTTGAAGAAATTTGAAATCGTTGAGACTGATGTTGAACTACCTATTCAAGGTCAGGTTCGTGATCCGGAGGACTTATATAAATTTCTTAAAGACTTGGAGAATGAAAATGTTTCCAAGATTATTGGAATTTATCTTGACGACAAAAATTTATTCCTTGGTCATCAAGTTTTCCTCGGGTCATCTCCCAAGAATTTTGATACTCAAATGCTTTGGCATTACTTCTCTCTATTCTTGGCCAAGAAGTTTATTCTGCTCATGAATCACCCCGGCTCTATTGATCCGACTCCCGATGAAGCGGACCGAAAGCTTATACGGTCATTACAAGCCGACTCTCAGGTTTTATCATTCCATCCTAACTTTGAGGACTTTATTATCGTTTCAAAACGGTCGTACTTTAGTATGGCAACAAATGATGGCACAGCTTGTCGTTGTGGTCATCAGGAGTATATTCCGGAATAAATTGGTCACAGACTGATTAAAAATTCATTATCAATCATTATGCCAAAAAAGAAATTCGATATTAAAAAAGCAAAATTTATAGACTTATTTGCTGGGATAGGTGGTTTTAGATATGCACTCGAATCCAATGGTTTAGAATGCGTCTATACTTCTGAATGGGACAAATACGCACAGATGACTTACGAAGCTAATTTTGGAGAAACACCGGACGGAGATATAACGAAAGTCGATGAGAAGAATATTCCAAAACATAATATTATTTGTGCAGGATTTCCATGTCAGGCTTTTAGTATATCAGGTAAACAACGAGGTTTTGAAGACACGAGAGGAACATTATTTTTTGACGTAGCGAGAATTGCAAAATATCATAAACCAGAAATTTTGTTTTTAGAAAATGTTAAAAATTTTGCAAAACACAATAATGGACAAACATTAGAAGTAATAAAGAAAACCCTTGATGATCTTAACTATAATGTTTTTTTTAAAGTTTTAAATGCGAGTCAGTATGGTGCCCCTACATCAAGAGAGAGAGTCTATATTATTTGTTTTAGAAAGGATTTAGATATAGATGATTTTTCTTTTCCATTGCCAGTCAATAAATCAGTAAAGCTTCGGGATTATCTCGTTGATGACAAAGAGGCGGCTTCATATGTTATAAAAAGAGATGACATAAAAATTAGAGAGAAAAATATAACAGCCGATATTTTTGGAAATTATCGGCAAGGACCGATACGAATTGGCACAATAAACAATGGCGGTCAAGGCGAACGAATCTATAGTGACCTCGGACACGCAATAACATTTTCGGCGTACGGAGGAGGTGCTGGTAGTAGGACTGGAGCTTATCTTATAAATGGTAAGGTAAGAAAACTTACTCCCAAGGAGTGTTCAAGAGTAATGGGATTCCCCGAAAACTTTAAAGTGCCGGTGAATAAAACCCAAGCTTACAAACAATTTGGCAATAGCGTGGTTGTGCCAGTCTTGAAGCAAATTATGAAACAGATAATTTTAACAATAGAAAAATAATATGCCTACAAATAAAGATTTAAAGAAAGCGATCCTTTTAGGATCAAATACCGCTAGAGGCGGTTTTAGAAACGAAGACGATGTCGTTGAAAAATTTAATAACTGGAAAACCGATGAAGATGCTCAAAAATGGTTAGAGACTATGGGGTATCCAATTAAGGAAATAGAAAGGGTTGAAGCAATAAAATTGCACGGTTACAAAACCGATGTTCAAGTCCAAATTACGATCTACTTGAAAAAAGCAATTTCAGCTGAAAATATTTCAATAAAACTTGTTAGCAACCCACAAGGATTTAATCAGGTTGATAAAAGATGGGTAGAAAATTATATCGAAATGTGGGAAATTCCTTCTAATTTAGCGAGAGTGCTAAAGCAATTTACCGGCGAGATTCTCCCGGAATGTGCGGATGGATTACGAGATCCTCGAAGATTATTTTTGGATGAAATGAGCGAAGCAGTACAAAATAAAATAGTCGATTTTTTTACAAAAAATAAAATTCTCGTAGTTTCGGATATTCTAAAAGGAAGAGGAAAATTTTCAGCCGGCTGGATGCTCGTAGTATTAAAGTCAAAAGATGAAAGCAGATGGGTGTTAAAATCAATAAACCACGCAATGAATGTGTTCGCAGAAGGCGAAGTCAGAATTACCCCACAAGGTAGTTTGAAAATTGGTAAAATTGGTATGCAAAGGAAGGGTGGAGACGGTGGTAGAGATTCTGCAAAAATGTTGCAATTTAAAATAAACCCAGTGGAACTTTTTAACAAATAATTTTATGGACAAGGGAGCACACTTTTATAAATGCGATTTTCAGGTTCACACCCCTCGTGATGCAAATTGGACAGGGGCTGAAGCTGTTACTACCGCCGATAGAAAGACTTATGCTGAAGAGTTAATTCAAGCATGCCGTTCAAAAGGATTGGATGCTGTTGCTATAACTGATCATCATGATTTTACTTTTTTCCCATATGCCAGAGAGGCGGCTAAAAATGAAATTGATGCAACTGGCAATGCTGTTCCAAAAGAAAAACAAATTGTGGTTTTTCCTGGCGTTGAGCTAACCTTGTCCTCTCCGCCTTGCCAAGCAATTTTATTACTTGACTCTGATTTTGACGAGTCAAAATTTGGCGATATTCTTACAGCCCTTACAATTGCATCCACAGACTCGGCATTAAGTAAACTTGCGAGTGTTGACTCGGTATCCCCAGCATCTATAACTGGACTCAATGATCTTGAATGCAAACTTAATCAACATGCATGGCTTAAGGGTAAATTTATAATTCTCCCAAATATAACCACTAATGGTTATAAAACTCTATTTCGTGACGGTTTCGCAAAACACTACAAGGAGATGCATTGCGTGGGTGGTTATGTTGACGGAGATTATAGTAGCTCAAGTGATGGTCACAAAAATATTCTTGAGGGTCGCCAACAAAATAATGGTTACAGACCCATTGCCGTTTTTCAGACATCTGACAATAGAAAGCGAGACCACTCCGATCTTGGTTCTTATATAACTTATGTTAAATGGTCTGAGCCAACGGCGGAAGCTTTGCGTCAAGCATGTTTAGCCAAGGAATCGCGACTTTCGCTTACTGAGCCAGAGCTTCCAAATTTATGGATTACATCTGTCAGTGTTTCAAATTCTAAATTTCTCGGACATGTTGATCTCGACTTAAATCAACAGTACAACGCCATTATTGGTGGTCGTGGTACCGGTAAATCAACCATTCTTGAATATTTGCGATGGGGACTTTGTGATCAACCAGTTGAAAGTGAAGATATGGACATAGTACAGAATAAACGCAAAACTCTTATTGATAACACTTTGCAAAAATTCGATGGTGAAGTTCATGTTGAGTTCTTATTAAACGATGTCAGACACATTGTTAAAAGAAGTTCAAAGAAACAAGAAATCCTCCTAAAAATCGGAGGCGGCGAGTTTGTATCAGCCACCGAACAGCAGGTCAGAAATTTATTACCTATTCAGGCGTACAGCCAGAAACAGCTTAGTAGCGTTGGTGTTAGAATTGATGAATTAAAAAGATTTGTTGAGCTTCCAATTAAACAGGGATTAGATCAGATTAAATCCGATGTTCGTGACACCGAAGCCAAAATTCGATCTGCTTACGGAGATCTCATTCGTATGAACGAAATTGAGACGGAAATTAATAAAAATAATGTCGAGATAGCCTCACTCAATGAACAATTAGAAAAACTGAGAAAGAGTTTGAAAGGTTTATCTGAAGATGATCAAAAAATCATCATTCAAAAAACAAAATATGATAGCGAGGAAGCCATAATTGAGGGATTAGAGAACAAGCTCGCTACAGCTAAACAAAATATAGAAGCACTTGAGAGTACTCTCAATTCAGAGGAAGAAGAGGAAGATGATGCTAAGTTACAAAATGAGGCAATTATTAGCGACATTAAGAAAAAATTTGCCTCAAAATTTACTGAAATAGATGCAGGAATTACTGCTTTGTCTAACCTATTCAAACCGACTTCCCAAAAAGAAATTGATGACGCCATTAAGGAATGGAAAAAACTCAAAACTGCCTTTGATAAAAAATACGAAGAGGCGAAAGCAAAGGCTAATGTAAATCAACAACAACTTGATCAAATACAGGCATTGGAGAAACGCATTGCTTTGTTAAAAAAACAACAAACAGAAAAGCGTAATGCCTTAATTTCTCTGGGAACTCCGGAAACTCTTTATAAAGAACTTCGCAAAAAATGGGATACTCTGCACGGAGATAAGGTTAAGGCTTTAGAAAAACAGTGCGAACAATTTACTACCCTTTCTGTTAATCTAATCAAGGCGGAAATTAAAAATAGCCTTAATATTGACGGTCTTACACAAAAACTAAAAACAGCTTTTGCTGGAATGAATATTAAAGAAGAAAAGCTTGAGAAAATTTGCCAGCTTCTTTTAAAGGCAACCGATCCGTTTACAGAGTGGAATAATATATTATCCGAGCTTGAGTCTCTCGCATTACATACTGTGGAGGGGCCCGATGAGATGCCAGATACTCCAATTCTCAATAAATGTAATTTTATTGATACGGAACGAACAAGAATCGCCACATCATTTGACGCAAATAAATGGATTAATTTGTCACTTACAGAACTTGAATTTAATCCAAAATTTCTTTATTGCACAAATAAAACAAAGGATGAATATATTGAGTTTCAAGACGCATCTGCTGGTCAACAAGCTACGGCTTTACTTACTGTACTTTTGAACCAACCTGGAGCACCTCTTGTTATTGATCAGCCTGAGGATGATATTGACAGTAAAATGGTTAGAGAAATTGTTGAGCAAGTTTGGAAAGCTAAAAGTAAACGACAACTAATTTTTGCCAGCCATAGTGCAAATTTTGTTGTTAACGGAGATGCTGAACTTGTTGTGTGTTGTGATTATATTAAGGCCGGTGATCAAACCAATGGAATGATTAAGGCGGTAGGTGCAATCGACAATGTGGTTATCAGGGATGAGATCACATTGGTTACTGAAGGGGGTCGACAAGCATTTAAACTTCGTATGGATAAATATGGATTTTAATAAAGAGAGGCTATTCCCCCTTTTTTGTTCCAAGCCAACAGGAGGCTAAGTATGTAGAAATTGGCATTGAGAGAGCGACCCCGATTCCGCCCACGAAAGTCCGGACTATTTCGGTGGCTATCATCTCGTTATTTATAACCTGCGTAAACGAAACTGTTCCCGCCGGGTTCAAGTAAAAAAGCAATAATAATGGCAAGCTTGCTCCGGCATAGGTTAAAAATAAAGTATTAACGATTGCTCCCAAATGAGTATTGCCAACCTCATAAGCTGATTTATAAACCTGCATATTGGTCAGGTTCGGATTGGCTATCTTGATCTGCCTAACTGATTCCACTTGTCCGACGATAACATCATCCAAAACGCCTACTGTACCGATTAGAATTCCAGTCAGAAGTAGTCCTCTAAAATCAATCACACCGTTATTAGCACCGATTAAAAAGGTCGCCTCCTCTTGAGCCAAACCAGTCAATCTGGTTAAGTGAGTAAAGATCCAAGACAAAATAAAAGTGGCGATTAAAGAAAAAAACACACTTACTACCGCAATGTGTGATTTTTTATTCCAACCCTCGGTTAAATAAATGATAATCGCTAAAATCATCAATGCCCCCAACACGCCAATAACCAAAGGGCTTCCGCCGTCAATAATTTTAGGAACAATAAATTTTATAATTATAAAAAAGCTTATCACTAAGCTTATTAACGACTTGAAGCCTTTTTTTCTCCCAATAACTATAATAACCAGCGAAAAAATAAAAGCCAATAAAAACAGATGACCGGTTCGGACAAAATCTACCACATAATAATCAACACTTCCGTCGACATTTTTTGCCTCATTTACCAAGACCGTATCTCCGACTCTATAAGTATTGGCACTGGCTACATCAATATCAGAGACCCCCTCAAATTTAATCTCTTTGTTTTTCCATTCTTTTTCCAACCCTTTCAAAAGCAAATTTTGTTGCAATGCCTTTGATCCTCCTTCTCTCTCAATCGTTTTTTCTTCCAATATTTTTATTACCTTCGCTTTGAAGGTTTGGTCGACTAAAGGTTCATTTCCTCCTTCTTGTGCTGATACAAAAACAGGGACAAACAATAACAAAAGAAAAAGCGGAATAAATTTTTTAAACATAAGCTTAGTGTATTAAATATAAACTAAATGCCATTATTATCATGCCAATCACTAATCCTATTAAACCAATATGCCCGTGTCCGAATTTTCTGGCCGTAGGCAATAATTCATCAAACGCCACATACACCATAATTCCAGCAACCGAAGCAAGCATTATCCCTAAAACAAAATTATTTATAAAAGGCGATAAAACCAAGTAGGCTAAAATTGCTCCGAACGGTTCGGCTAAACCGGCCAACAGGGCATAAAGAATGCTTTTCTTTTTGCTGTGTGTGGCATAATAGATCGGCAATGCAACGCAAAATCCCTCGGGAATATTGTGAATAGCGATTGCTATGGCGACTGAGATCCCAAACACCGGGTTAATACTGGCTGTCGTAAATGTAATGATTCCTTCCGGAAAATTATGCAGGGCAATGACTATGGCTGTAAAGATGCCTGTTTTTAGAAGCATCTGTTGTGCCCAATGTTCTTGTGCGTGACGATGTTTATACCCATGGCAACTGCCATATATCGGATTTTCTATAAATAGCCCTTTGCAATTATTGCTCGGACAGGCCTCCATCCTATTGTGAGTAATGGTATCAATAATGCCGGCTATTGCCAAACCAATTAAAAACATCAAAATAACCAGCCAATTATATTCATTATTTGCTACTTCGTTCAATAAGCGGTTAGATTCTCTTAGTAGTTCAAAAAAAGAAAGGTAAACCATTACGCCGGCCGATAATCCTAGTCCGAATGATAAAAATCTGGTACGAGCATTTTTTACCCAAAAAATTAAAAAAGCCCCTATTACTGTTGAAAGACCAGCCAAGACAGTCAATGTAAAGGCCAGAAAAAAGTTACTCTGCATATATAATATTAAATTTAGAATTCCGGCTTAACTATTTTAAGGGGACCGGAAATTTTATTTTTGTTTTTTATCCAAACATTAACCACTCTGGCTTAAATATCAACATCAATCCTATCGCCAACATTAACAGTCCTCCTACCAAACGAGATGCTTTGGCATATTTAGTTGTGATTCCGGTCATTTCCAGCGTGACCATGGCCACGAAGAAAATAAATAGATCATCCAGCATGAAAAAGAAAATATACAACAAAATATAAAGGTAATAATGCCAGCCAGCCATTTCATTTAAGGCCAATACCTGCGTGTAAACAGCAGGTAATCCGGCCGAACAAATAAGCTCAACCAAATTTACGGCAAAAGCCAACACAATAATTCCTCCCAGAGCCACCCATAAGCTGTTTTGTTGAACCGCCAGCTTCAATCTCTCGAAAGTTTTTTTTCTTTTTTCATCGCCAGCCACCTTGCATCCATTGTCTTTATTGAATATAAATTCTTTTAAACTATAACATCCACCCAAAAGAGCCATAATTCCGATAAGCATCCTAATCCAAATGACAAATCCTAAAAATAGAATTAAATTGAGCCACGCCGACATGAACAGGAAATAAACGGAAGCGGAAGCGACAATAAAAGCTGTCCCCAGTATCCACATTCTTTTTCTGTTTTCCATTCCTAAAAGCAGACTGATCAAGAATAAAAGTGTCCACATGGCACAAGGATTGAATCCATCCAACGCCCCCATAATTATTGTCAAAATCGGTAATGAAAAACTTAGGGTGTTAACTTCACCAAGCAAAGGCAATTTAACGATCTTTTTACTTTCTTGATTGATCGGCTCTTGTATATTCTCAGCTTGCTTGTTTATTACCGGTGTTTGCTGGATTACCTCCGGAACTTCTACCCCGACAATTGAGGCAATTGAATCGGGGCATCTTTCTACTGAACACTCATTTGCTCTCTGTTTTATTATCTGCGAACTTATGCCATTGGCATAACCGACAAAGTGATTATCGCCGATAACCAAGAATGGCACACCATCTATTCCCACGCCTAATCTTTCGGCAGTTTTTTGCAATAAAACGGCATTTTCTCTGCTGTTATATATTTCGTATTCGTAAATTTGCAGATTAGGATAATCGCTTTTCAAGACATGAAGTAAATACTGTCTTTCCTCAGCACAGTGAGGACAGCCGTCGCCGTAAAAAAAGTAAGCATTAATAGGAATGTTTTGGGCAAATACTGGCTGAGCAAAAAAAGCTAAAGCAAACAGCAACGCTATGAATATTTTTTTGACTTCTAATCTCATAGCTTATTTATCCTTGTTTTGATTGATAATTTCGATCAGTTTGTCTTTATCTATCTCACCATTCAAACGCAAAAATTCATCGCCGTTTTTATCTAAAAACACAAAAACCGGTAAGACATTGGTGATCTGATATTTTTCCACCATTTCTTTATCCTGATCAAAATCATAATATTCCGTCTGAAGCCACGAGTTTTCGGTTTCAATTTCTTTCCATCTCGGCTTCATAACGAGACAGCCCGGGCACCACACTGCTCCAAATTTTAATACTTTCATATGTTTATTTTTTGTTAATTATTTTATTAGCAATTAATAAAAAGTTTTTCGCGGTACTTGATTTTTTATCTATAACAATCGGGCAACCGCTATCACTAGAAATAACTATTTTGGGATCGATAGGAATATAGCCCAAAAATGGTATTTTATATTTTTTCGCAACTTTTTCCCCACCACCACTTTTAAATAAGTCAATGGTTTTATTGCAATGTGGACATTGCAGTCCGCTCATATTTTCAATTAAACCATAAATTTTTAATTTTAGCTCTTTGGCAAAGTTTATCGCTTTCTTAGAATCAAGCAATGAGACATCTTGTGGTGTAGTAACTATAACCGCCCCAGCTTTTGGTAATAATTGAGCTATTGATAATGGTTCATCTCCAGTGCCCGGGGGAGCATCAACTATCAGCCAATCAAGATCTCCCCAGCTTACTTCTTTAACAAATCTTTCAATAATTTTCATTTTAGCCGGACCTCGCCAAATTATCGGCGTATCAGTTTTTGGTATAAAATAAGCAATGGAAACTAACAATAAATTTTTGTTTACTTCAATTGGTAAAATAAAATCATTACCGCATGAAAAAATCTTTTTTTCTTGCACGCCTAGCATTAAAGCTAAATTTGGACCGTGAATATCGGCATCAAGCAAGCCCACTTTTAACCCTTTTTGCACAAAAGCCAGAGCTATATTTGTAGCTATTGTTGACTTGCCGACACCTCCTTTGCCGGAAAAAATTAGTAAAGTGTTTTTTATCTCTCCCGGCATATCTTTAATGATTAATTAATTTTATCAAATACATTAATAAAATGCCCAAGATAAATATAAAGAAAGTCCCAATTGATTTTTTGATATTTGTTTCTTTTCTAATTTCCGGCATCAGGTCGGAAGCGGCGATATACACAAAGCCTCCGGCCGCAAACGGCAGAAGATAAGGTAAAATATTATTTAAATGAGAAAAGGAAAAGTATCCCACTATACCGCCTAACACCACCGTTAGAGCGACCAGATAATTAAGCGTTAGGGCTTTTTTATTGTTGAATCCGGCATGAATAAGCACGCCATAGTCGCCAATCTCTTGTGGTATTTCGTGAATAGCTACAGCCAATGTTGTTGCCATGCCTAAACTGAAGTCAACCATGAAGGTGCTGGCAATTATCAACCCGTCTATAAAATTATGGATACTATCTCCGATCAAATTCATATGACCAAAAGTATGGATAGGGCAATCTGCTTTATGACAATGTCGCCAATGAAGAAGTTTTTCTATCAAAAAGAAAACAACAAAAGAAATCAGGAAAATTCCAAATAGGGTATTTGGTTTAATCTGTTCCGAAGCTTCGGGCATTAGATGTAAAAAAGCACCTCCCATCAGTGCACCGGCGGAAAGAGCAACAAGAAACATTGTGATTTTCGATAAAATTTCTTTTTTCAAAAAAATAAATAATACCGCCACCCAAACACAAAGGGTAATGACGAATGTTCCAATAATTATCATTAACAATGTAAGCATACTATTCATGTTTAATAATTTTAATCGCCTTGCCATTTGTCAGGGCATCGGCGATTTTCTTATAAGCGGAGTATAATATTCTCTGATAAGTGCTGGTCGAAGTGTTCATCTTTTCGGCCGCTACTTGCTGATCCATATCCTCGACATGACGAAGGCGATAAGCTTCAATTTCCTCAAGTGAAAGCTCTACGATTTGTAAGTCTCGCATTGGCACTCCCTGTGGTTTGAAATATATTATATTTGGTTCAAATTTTATTGCTTTGCATAAGCAATGTTGTGGTCTTGGCATAAATATTGAAAAATTATAGCAAATTTGGTATTCTTGTATTTGTAAGAGAAGGCCACCCGGCCCCTTTTTATCAAAGAGGCCGGTTCCCGTGCCTTCTTTTATTTTTGGCCCTTTAGGGCTTCTTTCTCGGCCTTGATAATTTCTAAATCCTCTAACAACATCTTTTCCTCATTCTCTAATGCGGACAGTTCATTTTGAGGGGATATAAATCTCCTACGACCTTGTCCGTATCCGCCACAGCATCCTCGTCCCATCCTATTGCCAGCACCGCAAGGACCCATTCCTCGTCCAGTTCCGGCACCTTGACCCATAGGGCCTGTTCCATCCATTTTTGGCATATATTTGTTTATTATTATTTTAATAAATGTTGGCAATTCGACCTTTTTGTATCGCCTATATTGAGTATATACCCATAACTATTCTATGTCAAATATTTATCTGATCGGCAATCAGAGTCTTTTTTGCAGTCACCACAGGGAGATATTACAATTTCTATTTTCTTTTTAATTATAACTTTTAGTAGTCTATCGCAGTGGGGACAACGCATGCAAAAAGACCCTTCGGAGTTGAATACTGCGTCTTTAAATATAATTTTTGTACAGTGTGGACAATTGCCCACCCCCAATTGATCCTTGCTCATACTTTTATTTTTTTAGGCTCTCTTTTTCCAGTCCGATACATCATGTCCATCCGGCCGGTGAAAGAGAACCGAACAACAAGATGGCAGGCAGATAGAACCATCATTGTTTCGGATCCTGGTTAAAGATGTCTTTAAGCATAAATTAATAATTAATGATTCAATAATAGCTCGGGTTCGACCTCCTTCCCGAACCGTTAAAAGCAATCTAAGTATCCTCGACTGCTACCCATTTCTGTCCCGTCCACATCTGCTTCTTACCATCTATGATTTTCGTCTTTATCCCTCCGATAGACATTTTCTCGGCTAGCATTGACCTGATCTCATTTAAGTTATCCACAGTTTTTTTATTCTCGCCGTAATTCTTGTTATTTAATTCTTTTTCTTTATTCTTGTTAGTAAGTCCATTGGACCGATCCCACCGGTCTGTATGACCGAACTGCCGGTCAGGCTGACCGGTCTTATTTAAGTTCGGTCTATCTGACCTATCTACTTTTAAAAGGAAATACACATTATGAAATTTCTTGCGTTTCTTGTTTATCAACCCAAGCTTAATCATCTGGCGGATACCTCTTTGCACACTGGAAACACTTGAGCCAATTCTGTCAGCGATAAGCTTATGAGATGGAAAACAAAAACCCTCCTGATTGGCGTGTTCAGCGAGGCAATTATAAATAGCAATGCCGATCGGTTTGATTCTGCTTCCATACTCATCGAGCAGTACTTTGCTAATCCAAAACCAATCGCCATTTCTTAAATCTCTTACTTTTATTTTATCGTCCAACATGGCCGTGAATAAAAAGGTGTGATCGATCCACAAGATCGCACCTTATTCCTCCCTTCACGCCTGGCGTCATTGAGGGGAGAGTAAGGCGCTATCTACCACTCTCTGGATTTCGGCAGAGCTCGGTCGATGTTGTCCATTGCTCTACAAAAGTCACGCCGGATAGTTGGATTCTCTAATTCGCGGATTGCAAAATTACTCAGCAAGCTCTCCCTCCTCGCCAAGAGTTCTCTCCGGGTCGGCGGTTTCCGAGTCATCCGTTTCCAGATTCTCTGAATTAATCTTTTGATTAGAATTCTCGTTGTCATACTTTTTGATGTGATCTAAATGCTCCAATAGCATGAATGCCATACGCTTGAAGCCAGCATGGACACGCCAAACTTCTTGCTTACTTGGCTCTCGGCCAAGCACTTCGGACAAGGCATTTTTGGTAAGCTCAATAAGAGCTTCCTCATCCTTTGTTGGTTTGGACATGTGATTTGGTTCATAAGAGTGACCTCACACTTTTACTAACCCCCACACCTTTTTGGTTAAGCTTTTTTGCTTAATTTCTAAGGCAAAAAAATATCCTCGACTTTCACCCCCAACGCTAGGGCAATTCTTTGGGCGGTTTCCAAACTCGGTCTTTTACTACCGGTCTCATAACGGCTGATCGCTGTGTTGTACTTAAAGCCGAGAATTCGGGCTAGCTTGTATTGCGTTAGCCCTTTCTCGATTCTAAGTTCCCTCAGTCGTATGTTGGTTGGTGTTTTTTTCATAGTTTAATAAATTAGACCTCATAGTCATATTAAGCAATTTTGCTTAATTCGTCAAATACTATGCTGTGGATAAGCATATTTGCTTAATCTTTACACATTTGCTATACTGTATTAAGATGTCGTTAGGATTATAAATTAAGCAAATAACAAAAATATGTCATTTGGCTCATATCTAAAAAGACAAAGGGAAACTAATAAATGGACAGCTAAAGACATAGCGGATCGGCTTAAATTCTCGGCCAGCTATGTCAGTCAGTTGGAAAACAATACCCGGCTTCCTTCGCAGAAGCAGTTGGGTCTTTTGGCTAAGGCCTACGAGGTATCGGAGGATGAATTAAGAAAGCAGTGGACCGAGTCCAAGATTCAAAAAGTTAGCCTCTCATCAAATTATAAGATCAACATCAAAGATGCTGGTGAGAAGCGTGTTGAAGAAATGACTCACAATTTGGAAGCTGGTTTGGCGGAATTAAAAAAGACAATTACCGCTGACGAAGTGGCTCATTACAAGATGCCACTATTTAGCACGATTCCAGTGGACGATCTTGATCTGCATCTAAAACATGCAGACGAATTTATTTTTATTCCTAAAAATGGAATTGTGCGTGATCATCGTATATTCGGTATCAGAGTTTCTATCACTCCATTTCCGGAGGCAGGCATAATCGCCGGCGACCTGACTATGCTTGATGCGGATATTGAAATTAACGATGGAGACATCGTGGTACTGTCTACACCAGACGGTCTGGTCATGACTTATTATAAAAAGCGTGGCAACTCTTTAGAAATTACAACAAGTCAGCCCGGCATTAAAAAGACCTACCCTGTCGAAGGGGTTAAGCCGATAGGTCGATTGATTTATCACATAAAAAAATACTAACCCCAGGGCTCGCCAAGAGCCCTGCTGTTTTTTATAACAAACACTATGAGTACAAATTATTTAATCTACGGCCGTGTTTCCACCTCTCGTCAGGCCGAACGAGAATTGAGTATTCCGGCACAGGTCAAGGCGTGTCAAAAATATGGAATGGATCACAATTGGACTCTTGCACCGGATGGCATCTACGAAGAAAAGGGCGAATCGGCAAGAACCACCGATCGTCCACAGCTTCAAAAAATGCTTCACAGGTCAAAATCCGACACAAAAATTGATGTTATTTTGATGCACAAGCTTGATCGTATGTGTCGCAATGTCGCCGATTATGCGGCGATCAAAATGATGCTTAAAAAACATGATGTTAGGTTGATCTCAGTGGTTGAGCAATTCGACGAGTCCTTCTCTGGAGAGCTAGTCGAAAACATTATGTCGTCAATTGCTCAATGGACATCTCAAAACATCAGCTGGGAGGTCAGGAAGGGTCTTAAAGAGGCCGTAGAGCGTGGTCGGTTCCCGGGATACGCACCAATTGGGTATACGAACGATAAAAAAACCAAGTCTCTCATTATCGATAACATTCGGGCCCCTTATATAAAACTGGCTTTTGAACTATATGCCACCGGCAAGTATTCGTATGATTCTCTGTCTGCCGATCTTAATAAGCGAGGTCTAAAAAGCAAATCAGGCAAACATGTTAATCGCAAATCAATTGAGCATTTTCTCTGTAATCCAATTTACTATGGTCTTATAAAAACTCGATCGGCCACCTGTCAGGCAAACTTTCCACCCTTAATCTCTAAAAAGCTTTTTGATGATGTTCAGGAGGTAGTCCAACAGCACAATCATTATGCTGATCGTACTCGCAAGCACTCATATCCTATGGCAGGGTTCATGAGATGTGCTGTGTGTGGGTCTACACTTTGCGGACAGATGCAAAAGGGTCATCTTTACTATTCTTGTACTCACTGGCAAGACAAAAACTGCACAGAACGCAAATATATGCGATGGGAGGTTGTTGAGGAACAGGTCGCTAACCAGTTATCACGGGTTCATCTACCTGATAAGTTTAAGAAGGTACTTGATTCTTACTTTCAATATTTTGCCAAAGAAAGGCTCGAACAAGAAGACAAAGAACGCAAGAGTCTCAAGCGTGAGCTTATAAGAGTTCAACAACAGATTCGCAACATTGTCGTGGATCGTTCTAAGCGTATCATTGACGCAGATGTCTTTATAAAGATTCAGGATGAGCTTTTAAAGGAGAAGGAAATGTATCAGGATCGCTTGGGGGTACTTGAGGGCAAGTCTGACAAATTCGTGCAGAAATTTAATGAGTTGCTGGACTTCACGGATCATGCCGACAAGGTGTTCAACACCAGCTCAATGCATCAAAAACGCACACTGATGAAGCTTTGTTTTGAGGGATTCACTGTCAGTAATCAAAAACTGACGCCGATATGGACGCCAGTCTTTGATGTTCTTATGGATTTGCAAGTTTCCAAACTCGAACCACCGAAACCGTCAAAGGACTTAAAAACCCTTGCAGTTTCTAAAGTTCAAAGTTGGAAATCTGGCGGAGAGTAAGGGATTCGAACCCTTGAAAGCTTTTACACTTTACCCGCTTTCCAAGCGAGCGCACTCGACCACTATGCGAACTCTCCATGATTTAACTAATTTTCTAAATATTTCTCCTCATTTATAATATTCCCCTTATCTGTTTCTTAGCCACCCCCACGTAGCGGGGTCCCGCTTCGCGGGATATGCGAACTCTCCTTATTTAAATTCTCCAATGAGCTTCTTAAATTTTATTCCTCCCTTATAAGACTTAATTTCTAACTCTCTTCTATATGCTTCTGATTTAGTATTATAAATCTCCGTGTAAATTAATTTCCATGGAGCAAACTTTTTAGAATAAACAGATCTTCCAGTATTATGCCTTAAAATTCTATCATTTAAATCCTTTGTATGCCCTGTATAATACTTACCAAACTTTAAACTTTTCAAAATATAAACTTTATACATACCATCGCTTTTCTTAGCCACCCCCGCGTAGCGGGGTCCCGCTTCGCGGGATATGCGAACTCTCCAAAACACGGTTTCTAGTATAAATTTTATTGCCCATTTAGTCAATACAGCCTATCTATGATAAAATAAATACTAATAGATTAACTATATCACTTATGTTAGAAATATTTATAGTAATAATACCTCTATTTTTAATAATCTTTGGCTCAGCTATTATTGCTCGTATCAAAAAGCTAGATGAAAATTGGGAAAAAGTGCTCAATTCTTTTGCTTTGAATGTCGGGCTACCAGCTTTGATATTTTCATCTTTAGCCAAAGTATCATTTAAGGGTCAAGTTGATATTATCATTGCCAATTCTTTGTTTTTATTGCTAAGCTTTGCTTTGATCTATATCTTAAGTAAAAATTTTAAGATAAGCCGTAAAACTATAAAAACTTTATTTATCTGTTTTGCTTTTGGTAATATTGCTTATCTTGGCATTCCGGTGTTGACTCAAATATATGGTGCCAAAATATTACCTAATGCTAGCCTGATTGTTGGTGTACATTTATTTTGGTTGTTTACCATTGGTCTAGGCTTTTTGGATTATGATTTGACTAGTCGTCAGAGCTGGATTGGTAAATTGTTTCACAAAAAAAATAAACAAGCTATTATCAAACACATTGGTTTTAATTTACTAAAAAATCCTCTATTAATTTCTATTTTTCTAGGCTTATTAGTCGCTATAGCTGATATTCGTCTACCAAGGCTCATAGCTACAACCATAGATATGCTCGCTGCGTCAGTCAGCCCTGTAGTGCTGGTAGTTATAGGTTTATTTATTGGCAACTCTCAAATCGGCAAACTCAAAGAATGGATTCCAATTTTTATTTTTAGTATTATAACTTTATTGGTATTACCGGGAGCATTTTATTTGGGACTAAAAATATTTGCGACTGACTTGTCCAAATATATTCCCTCAATGATTGAAATTGCTATGCCTCTAGCCATTACTCCTTTTGCCTTGGCTGATAAATTTGATTTAGATAAAAAATTTATTGCTCGGGCTATAGTACTGAGCACAATATTATCTATTATTACTATCCCTATTTGGGCTAGTATATTATAAAGACAAACTAAAACAACCTGCGAGGTTGACCCAAGCTCGCAGGTTGTTTTTTAAATCTATTTTTTCTTACGATGCTTTTTCTTGCTTTCAGTTTTTTTAATAGCGATCATAGTTTTGATGACTGTGTCGGGATTTAAGGAAATACTATCAATGCCTTCTTTGACCAAAAACTGCGCAAAATCCGGAAAATCAGATGGAGCCTGACCACAAATACCAATCTTGCGTTTACGACGTTTGGCTACTTCTATCACATAACCAATCAATTCTTTGACCGAATCATTGCGCTCATCATAAACATGAGATACTAGTTCACTATCACGATCTACTCCCAAAGTAAGCTGAGTCAAATCATTGGAACCAATAGAAAAGCCATCAAATATATCACAAAACTGATCAGCCAATATGACATTGGAAGGAATCTCACACATGACATAAACCTCTAAACCGTCTACACCACGCTTGAGACCGTTATCGGCCATTATCTTCAATACCTTTTTACCTTCTTCTATAGTCCGACAAAATGGTACCATAATTTTTAGATTTTTAAGTCCCATTTCTTTTCTGACTTTTACCAAAGCTTTACACTCTAGTATAAAAGCCGGTAAATACTTTGGACTATAGTAGCGGCTAGCTCCACGCCAACCAATCATTGGATTTCTTTCTTCTGGTTCAAACTGAGCGCCACCAATCATAGAGGCATATTCATTGGATTTGAAATCAGACAAGCGAATGATGACATCTTTTGGATAAAAAGCAGCTGCAATCCGAGATATTCCTTCTGCTAGCTTATCTATAAAAAACTGTGGTTTAGAACTATAGGCAGCTGTATGTTCTTCAATAATTCTTTTTACTTTTGGATCAGTAATTTTTGAAAAATTGAGCAAAGCCAAAGGATGAATACGAATATAATTGGAAATAATAAATTCTTCACGAGCCAAACCCACACCTTCATTGGGAATAAATGATTGGACCATGGCCATTTCTGGATTACCAATATTCATCATTATTTTGGTTTTGGATTTTTTAAAATTTTTGAGATTGGTACGCTTCACTTCATATTTAAGAGAACCACTATAGATAAAACCTTTTTCACCTTCGGCACAAGACACAGTGATGGTCTGACCATCTTTTAATTTTTCAGTACCATTACCAGTTCCGACTACACAAGGAATACCCAATTCACGAGAAATAATAGCGGCATGACATGTCCTGCCACCTGAATTGGTAACTATAGCACTAGCTATCTTCATGATTGGCTCCCAGTCTGGATCAGTCATCTCTGTAACCAATACTTCTCCAGCCTTAAACTTGTCTATATTTTTGGCATCTTTGATAATATGTACTTTACCTTCGCCAATTTTATTACCAACAGAAGCACCAATGGCCAATATTTTTCCTTTTTCTTTTAGATTATATTCTAACAAAACATTTGGATCGTCTTGACTTCTGACTGTTTCTGGACGAGCTTGGACAATAAACAATTTACCACTACGACCATCTTTAGCCCATTCCATATCCATAGGTTTTTTGTAATGATCTTCTATTTGAGCAGCCCAAGTAGCTAATTGTAATACTTCCTTATCGGTGATAGAAAATCTCGCCTGGTCTTTTTTAGACACCGGCATGTTTTTGACATTATTTTTAGCTTTACTATCATAAATAAGCTTCTTTCTTTTTAGACCAACACTTTTAGAAATAATTGGCTTAAAGCCTTGTTTTAAAGTTGGCTTAAATACATAAAACTCATCGGGATTAACCATGCCTTGTACTATATATTCACCCAATCCATAAATAGAGTTTATAAGTACAGCTCCCCGAAAACCAGATTCGGTATCAATAGAAAACATCACTCCTGAAGTTGCCAAGTCACTGCGCACCATCTTCTGAACTGTGATAGATAATTTGACTGAAAAATGATCAAAGCCTTTGTCAGCACGATATGATATAGCCCGGTCGGTAAATAAAGATGCCATACATCTTCGACAAGCATCAAGCAACTCCTCCTCACCTTCAATATTTAGATAAGTATCTTGTTGACCAGCAAAAGAAGCGTCGGGCAAATCTTCAGCCGTAGCAGATGAGCGTACAGCTACATCTACATTTTTCATTTTAAATTCTTTGGAAAGTTTTTTATAAGCTACAACAATTTGTTCTTTTAAATCTTTGGGAAATTCCGCTTTTAGTATTGCTTCTCTGACTAGTTTGGCTCTAGCTTGTAAATTATGAATATCATGGGTATTCAAATCTTTCAAAATATCTTTGATTTGTTTTTTAACCCCTTGAGTAGTCACAAAATAATCATAAGCTTGAGCGGTGACTGCAAAGCCATTTGGTATGGCGACACCTTTGGATGTCAACTTAGAATACATCTCTCCCAAAGATGCATTTTTACCACCTACTTTGGCTACGTCATTATTATTTATTTCGCTAAACCACAAAATATGTTTTGTCTTTTTTGGCATATTTTCTTTATTTACCAGCGCCTTTGGCGTGGTCCCGCTTGGCGGGATAAATTAAAATTTTAGTTTCTTGGCATATCTACCCAAAAATGGCATTTCCCAAAAACTACCATTAAGAGCATTGATTACTCCTAGTATTGCCAGTAGCATTACCAAAAGAGCCAAAGCCCAGCCAATAATTGGCACAGGAAAAAACCAACCAAACAATAGCTCTACAGCAAACAAGAGCAAGCCTTGCTTGGCGTGGAATTGAGCTAATTTGGATTTTCTTTTAAATAGCAATGGTATTAGACATAGTGCCCAAACATAAGACAAGGCAGCCATGGTACCATTTGCTTCTAAATCTTTTTTATCTACTTCCATATATTATATTTTTATTATTTATTTTAATTGTTTGGTATTTTTGGTTGCTTTGATAAACAAAATTCCTAAAAAAACAATAAGTAAAACTACCCAAATAGGCTCCACCAAAAAACTAAGCCAAGCCCAAACAGATTTTACATAAATGATTTTTATAATACCCAGTATTATTACTGCTGAAACAAAAGATACAATAGTAGTAATAAACATTTTGTCAGTAGCTAGTAGCCATTTGAGACGAGCCAAAGCCAACCAAACTACTATAATTATAAATCGCCAAATCCAAGTAGCCCAAAATATAAACTGCTCTGACCAATATAGCTTGATTCCAATCTGTCTAAGAAATAGCTCGGTCAGCACAATAAAAACCAACAAAACAATAGATACTAGTGTCCAAGAAAAGCTTGGTTGGGCTTTTGGTTTTAGCTTTTGTACTTCTTTGACCAGCTCTTCTTCTATGTCATGAGAACCAAAATCAGCTACCCAAATCTCTGTTGATTCTTCAAACTCCAGACCACTATTTTGATCAATTGTATGTTTAGATTTTTTAAAAATCATAGACTTTTATTAATAACTATATTATACCAAAAAATAGCTCAAAATAAAAACCCTAGCTTAAACTAGGGTTTTGATAAATATACAATATCTTTAAATCACTTCGGCCAAAACAGTAACATTTTCTATACGAGTATTGTTGGTTTCGTTTGATTCAATGAGCTGATTAGATGCATCAGCTGTCATACTTAGTTCTTTGGTACTAGTAGCTGTAAAATAGCCGGTCCACATAAAAGAAAGTAGCTCATTGGGATCAAATGGCTCGGCGACTGACACAATAGGAGGTGTTGTGGTTGCAGTAGTTGTAAAATCTTCAAAAGAAGCTAAACCATTTAAAATCCCCGCGGTATTTGTCAGTGCCAGTGTCCCACTATTTTTAATATATACTGTAATGGTAGTTGTAGCATTTACAGTAGGACTAGCCAGATTTAGTACAATATCGCTTACTGTAATATCTGGTAATACTACTTCTTCGGCTATCACTGTAAAATTTTCTGTGCGAGTATTATTTGTTTCGTTTGATTCAGCTAGAGTATTGACATAATCAGTGGTCACTGACAAAGCCTTGGTACTAGTAGCTGTAAAGTAACCTGTCCATACTATAGAAGCACTTTCGTTGGCTACTAAAGGATCAGTAGCAGAAACAGTAGAAGTGCTTACTGATGTGATATTAAAATCTTCTAAGGATTTTGAAACATCAAAAATTGGCTGATAATTTGTCAGTGAAGTGTTGCCAGAATTTTTGATATAAGCAGTAATAGTCGTTGTAGCATTGACGGTTGGAGTATTGGTGCCCAAAGCAATATCTGACAACATAATATCTATAGTGCTAGTAGTTGTATCATCATCGTCATCCTCGTCTTCGTCCTCATCATCATCACTATCATCACCAGAACACCTGCCTCTGACATCACCATGTGCCAAATGAGCCTCTAAGGCACTGCGAGAAACCTTGATGGTTCTATTGGCCAATTCTGGTTTATGACAAACAACTACTTTGTCATGACCTCTACCTATTTCAAAATCTTCCATATCATCATCTGATTCTACTAGTTCTCCGTTATCATATAAACTAGATAATCTGTGAAGTTTGATAATATTTTTTCTAATTAAATTTTGCAATCTTAAAACTTCAGCCACTATTTTTCTTCTTTGACCATTTTCTATCAAGAAATATTGTCCTGTCTCTTCCTCTTCCACTACACTTCCTTCTGGTAAATTGTCTGCTGACAATATACCATTTTTTATTTTGTAACTAACGGCAAATAAACCTGGATCAATATCTAAAACAAGTTTGTGCCAAGTATCTCCATAAAAATTACGAGCTGTAGCTTCATCTGGTATGTAGGTCAATTCACCATCTTCGCCCACAGCGTAAACCTTGACTGTGTTACGATGAGTAATTAACCTTGTTCCAGCTTGGAAGGTCACTGTACCACCATCAGCAATATTATCTAAATCGCTCAAATCAACTTCTGCTACTTTTGAAAAATCATCATACCAAGTATTAAAAGTCTTTTGATCTGGGTAAATATATTTTTTACCGTCAACACCAATTTGATAGACAGCTGCTCCCTTTACTCCTTTTATCTTGAGTAAATCGCCAGCTTTATAGTTTGAACTGGCCTTTACACTAGAAGGTGTAAAAACCATACTCAAAGCAAAGATACTTAAAAAAAGTATTTTGGTTATATTTTTTCTAATTTGCATAGTATTTTTGTTAATTATTTTAATTATTATATATATAATATAGCTTATTATTATTAAAAAGTTACAAAATATAATTTATTACATATATTATAGTAACATTTTTAAGACAAAACAAAAACCCCGAGCAAGTCGGAGTTTTTAAATTTTATATTACATCATGCCCATACCACCCATACCTGGCATACCACCACCCATAGCTGGTCCATCATTTTCTGCCTTAGGAATATCCGTAATGACTACTTCAGTGGTCAAAAACATACCAGCGGCAGAAGCTGCATTTTGAAGTGCTGATCTAGTGACCTTGGTCGGATCTACAATACCAGCTTTTACCAAATCTTCAAATTTGTCATCTTTGGCGTTGTAACCATAATTGTCTTTATTCTTCAAAACTTCAGCTATGATTACTTTGCCGTCTTTACCAGCATTGATGGCAATTTGTTCTAATGGAGAGCTCAACGCATGTTTTAATATATTGGCCCCTAGTGCTTCATCACCATCAATATCTAACTTTTCAATACTCTCTAGAGAGCGAATATAAGCTACTCCACCACCAGCTACTATACCTTCTTCTACGGCCGCTTTGGTAGCAGCCAAAGCATCCTCAATTCTATCTTTTATTTCTTTCATTTCCGTTTCGGTAGCGGCTCCTACTTTTATCACTGCTACGCCACCGGTGAGCTTGGCCAAACGCTCTTTGAGCTTATCTTTGTCAAAATCTGAATCTGCTTTTTTAATAGCGTTTTCTATTTGAGTTATTCTTTCTTTTACCAAATTTTGATCACCTCGGCCATCAACTATAGTCGTACTATCTTTGGTGGATACTACTTTATGAGCTGAACCCAACATATCAATAGTAGCTGTAGACAATTTCAAACCAACTTCTTCAGATATTACTTTGGCTCCCGTAAGAGCAGCTATATCATGGAGTATCTCTTTTTTTCTATCACCAAAACCAGGAGATTTGATGGCCAAAGTATTGAGAGCACCTCTTATCTTATTTACTACCAATGTGGCTAGTGCTTCACCTTCTATTTCATCAGCAATAATAACCAATTCTTTTTTGCCTGATTGAGCCAAAGATTCCAAAAGTGGCAATAACTCTTGTAAAGATGAGATCTTTTCATCAGTGATAAGTATAGCTGGGTCATTGTAGCTGGCTTGCATTTTTTCAGCGTCAGTTACCATATAGGGAGATACATAACCCTTATCAAATTGCATGCCCTCTACTACTTCTTTTACAATTCCAAAACTTTGAGATTCTTCAACAGTGATTACACCATTTTTACCAACTGCTTCCATGGCTGAAGCAATGATTTTGCCAATAGACTTATCATTGGCGGAGATACTAGCTACTTGTTCTATTTCTCCTTGATCAGCCACCTCTTTGGAAATACTTTTCAAATTTGCTACTACAGCTTCAGTGGCTTTATCGATACCACGCTTGAGTGATAGAGGATCAGCTCCAGCTGTGACATTTTTCAAACCTTCAGCAATAATGTTTTGTGCTAATATTGTAGCTGTAGTTGTACCGTCACCAGCTACTTCATTGGTTTTGGAAGCCACTTCTTTTACAATTTCTGCTCCTATGTTTTCAAATTTATCTTCTAACTCTATCTCTTTGGCTACAGTCACACCATCTTTGGTAATAGTAGGACTGCCATAACCACGATCAAGTACTACATTGCGTCCTTTGGGACCAAGTGTGACTTTGACTGAGTTGGCCAAAATATCTACACCCTTTTTCATTCTTGAACGGGCTTCTTCATTAAAAATAATTTGTTTTGCCATAATATATTTTCCTTTCCAATTAAAAAACTTACTCAACTACTGCTAGTAAGTCATCATGATTTAATATTTTGTATTCTTGTCCTTCTATTTTTATCTCGCTACCACCATATTCAGAAAATACTACTTTCTGACCGGTGCTTAAATTTAATTTAGAAACTTTATCACCTTGGCCAATGGCCACTATCTTACCTTCCATGCGTGATTCTTTGTTTACTGTATCTGGCAAGATAATACCAGCCTTGGTAGTTTCTTCTTTTGGGAGAGATTGGACTATAACCCTGTCTCCAAGTGGTCTTAAATTCATATCTTTGTATAGTTAATAATTAGCACTCATTACTTATGAGTGCTAATAGCTTACAAAATTTTAATTGTATTGTCAACTACTCTTGATGATGTTTATACATATTTACTAGCCCCAAAGACATGAGTATCCACCCTGTCCAAGAAGTCCAAAGATAATGATCAAAGAAACCAATAATTATTAAGCCCATTATCAAACTAGTAGACATAATATCTATTTTATTAGCCGATTTTATAATACGCCTTACTGTATAAACTATAAAAAAAGCTCCAATAAGCCCTAGCTCAGCAAACATAAGTATAAATATGTCATGGATTGGTTGGACATTGTACACTTCTTGATGAGGATATTTTTCTAAAGTAGCCAAAGTATTCATCCCCAAGCCTTGCCCAAAAAATACATTTTTATAATTGTCCCAACCCAGTTGAGCAAAAGTATCTACTCTTTCAATGACTGATTTTTGTTCTAATCGTCCATTCATCTCAATGCGAGTAGACCAAGCTCCTGGAAACCAAGTATTAAAAGACCAAAAAACCAGAAAAAATATAAATAAATATTTAACTATAATATTTACACTAAGCCAGTTTCTTTTAAAAACATTTATCACGGTCAAAGAAAATAAACTAAGCAACAATGCCAATATAGCACTACGAGAAAAACTAGCTAATATGCCATAAGTACTAATCACTAAGGCTATAATGATAAAAATTAAATTCCAAAAATTTATTTTCTTAAAAAATTTATTCCAAAAATTTGACTCATTATTTTTATAAGCTTCTATCCAAAGATAAATACCAAAAAATATTACTACAAACAAAAATCCGCCCAAGACATTGGGATGTGGCAGGGATCCATAGGCTCTCAGTATCCTATTGTCAGCAAACTCTACTACCGAAGTACCAAGCGTAGATGGTAAGTGCTCTGATATACCTAGCCATTTACTAGCTACTACTTTTTGAGTAAATAATTGATAAATAGCCAAAATACCTTGAAGGGTACCTGAAAATAAAAAAGCACGATAAACAAATATTTTTGGTATAAATCTTACTAAATAAGCAAAAATAACTGCACTATAGATCAAAAATAAATAATAAAAAGATACCAGTGGTGCTGGTGAACGAAAACTAATAACTACCGAATAAATAAATAAAATATAAAAAAAATTGGAGTGTGAAAAATGAAGTTCTTTTTTCTTATATAAGGCAAAAAATATAGTAGCCAAAAGTAAAACAATAACACTAGCATAAAGACTAAGCCTACCATATTCCCACAGCTCTATGCCTAGTGGCCAATCATAAAAAAGCCATCTGGTTTGCCACGGAATAAGTAAAACGAACAAACTCAAGAAAAAATGAAATAAGTTTTGATAATTTAGCTTAAATTTATTTTTTTTAAACATAAATATTAATTAATTCTATAGGTCTAATTTTTATTTATTAATACATGTACTCTTTCTCGCCACTGCTTAGCAAATAACTCACGATTATCATTGGAATAAAATTTGAGCATTTGCTCATTGACAATGACCCGAGTATCAATATTTATCAAAGTCTTAAGATTTTTATCAATAATTTTTATTTGAATCATACGATAAAAATTATAAACAAAACGCCTAATAAATGGCGGATTAAAAATAAACGCGATAATAATATTGGAAATTTTTGATAAAAGACTACTATACACTTCTTTGGCAAATTGATTTGGATAAGCGTTGGGCAAATAATTTTTATACCAATGATTTTCTTCTAAAAATTTTTCATACAAACCATCCGGATTATAAACTGGTATAAGATTGGTGAGCCAATAAGGATAATAAATATCATCTTTATTCATTTGGCTACTTTCAATATTTAAATATTTTTCATCTACAAAAAAACTAAGACAAAATGTATCTTTCTTACTATCCTCTCTAGGTCGCATATGCAAAAATTTTACAATCAAAATAGTAAAAAATCTAGCGAGCCAAATAGTACCACGACGAGAAATAATAAATAAATCTATATCACTTTTTTCTCCAGCATTACTATAACCCAAGGAGTTACAGACAGCTACCATTCTTACAAAGGGAATAAAACGATACACTTTGGCCAAATATATAACTTTACGAAATTTTCTTTCAGCCAGATTGTTGCGTTGCTTACGCTTTAGGTATATAGAATCCCTACCTTTTATATGATAAAAACCTTCTTTGCTATCAAGTTTATCTTTCAAAATCTGGCTAGTAGCCAAAGTTTCTCTAAGGTCAGCTAAACTGTATTTTTGTTGTGGTTTATAAAGCCACTTCCACAGCTCACTAGCTGTCAGTGGGTAAGAAAAAACATCAAAAAAAGCAATAGTTTTAAGAATGGCTTTTTCTAAATCATTCATGCCTATATAATACTCAAAAATGACATTTATTACAAGAAATAAAAATCCCCTGTTAAGGGGGATTTTATTTATTTTTATTAATCATTTTGGCTAAATAATTGCCCGTATGAGATTCTTTGACTTTAGCTACTTCAATAGGGGTGCCTTTGGCGACTATTTGTCCACCTTTGTCTCCTCCTTCTGGACCAAGATCTATTACCCAATCAGAGGATTTTATAACATCTAAATTATGTTCAATTACTAACACTGTATTACCTTTGTCTACCAAACGATGTAAAACTTCCAAGAGTCTTTTCACATCATCAAAATGAAGTCCTGTAGTAGGCTCATCCAAAATATATAAAGTCCTGCCGGAAGAACGACGAGAAAGCTCGGTAGCCAGTTTGATACGCTGAGCTTCTCCACCAGATAAGGTAGTGGCTGGTTGCCCCAGTTTTATATAGCCCAGTCCTACATCAACTAGAGTTTTCAATTTATTATAAATATTTGGTACATCATCAAAAAAATCCATAGCCTCTTCAGCTGTCATAGACAAAATTTCTGAAATATCTTTACTCTTATAATGAATCTCCAAGGCTTCTTCATTATATCTTTTGCCATGACACTCTTTACACTCTACATATACATTTGGCAAAAAATTCATTTCTATTTTTATAGAACCATCACCCTGACAATTTTCACAACGTCCACCTTTGACATTAAAAGAAAATCTACCAGCTTTGTATCCTCTGATTTGAGCCTCAGCCAATTCGGCAAACAAATCTCTAATATAAGTAAAGGCTCCCGTATAAGTAGCTGGGTTTGATCTTGGTGTACGGCCAATTGGAGACTGATCAATATCAATTACTTTATCAATATTTTCCAAACCTTTTATTTCTCGATGTTCGCCCGGATTGTCTTTTGATCTATAAAAATGTTTGGTCAAGGCTTTGGCCAAAATTTCAGTCATTAGAGTTGATTTGCCAGATCCAGAAACACCAGTAATTGATATAAATTTACCCAAAGGAAATTCTACATCTATATCTTTCAAATTAAATGCTTTGGCTCCCAAAATAGACAAAGTTTTGCCATTGCCTTTTCTGTATTTTTTGGGCATTGGAATAAATTTTTTACCAGCCAAATACTGCCCCGTAAGAGATTTGGCGTTCTTCTTAACAGCCTCTGGAGTACCAGCTGCTACCACCTCACCACCATGTTTGCCAGCTCCCGGACCAATATCTATCAAATAATCAGCTTCTAGCATTGTTTCTTCATCGTGCTCAACTACTATTACTGAATTACCCAAATCTCTTAACTCTTTGAGAGTTTTGATGAGTTTGGCATTGTCTATCTGATGAAGACCAATAGATGGCTCGTCCAAAATATACAAAACACCAGTAAGTGAAGAGCCAATCTGAGTAGCCAAGCGAATACGCTGAGCTTCTCCGCCTGACAAAGTAGAAGCTGTTCTATCCAAAGTAAGATAATTTAAGCCTACATTTTCCAAAAATACCAAACGATCTCTAATGGCCTTTATAATTTGTTTGGCAATAATATTTTCATTTTCCGACAATTGTTTTGATAAGCCTTTAAATTCTTTTTGCAAATCATCAATGTTTTGAGCCACAATATCGGCAATACTTTTTCCAGCTATCTTTATATTTAGTACCTCTGCTTTCAATCTTTTGCCCTGACAGTCTTTGCAAATTTCTATTCTCATATATCTCTCAATTTCACTCCGGATATATTCTGAATCTGTTTCTTTGTATCTTCTTTCTAGATTGGCTACGACTCCTTCAAAGGTATTATTGTTGTTATTAGAAAATTTTGAATTATCAATGTCTAGTTTATAAATTTCATCTCCCGTACCATTAAAAATAATATCTAGTTGTTTGCTAGTTAGTTTATCTATTGGCACTCTGGTAGAAAATTTGTATTTTTGAGCCACTGCTTCAATGATAGCCGTATACCAATTTTGATTGGCCGCTGTCCTAGACCAAGGACGAATAGCTCCTTCAGCTAAAGATAATTTTTTGTTAGGAATTACCAAGTCTTGATCAACTGTCAATTTGGTACCTAGTCCTGTACAAGCAGGACAAGCTCCATGAGGGCTATTGAAAGAAAAGTTTCTAGCCTCAATAGATGAAAAAACCACTTCGGGATGTTCTAAACAAGTAAAATGTTCGCTAAAAATATTATCTTCTTTTTCTCTGGATAAATAAGCTGTCAAAAATCCATTGCCCATATCTAGGGCAATATCTACCACCTGAGTAAGTCTTTCTTTGGTTTTTTTGGTACCATCACATCTAAGATGATCAATAGCTACTTCTATACTGTGTCTTTTGTGTTTGTCTAGGTCTAGTTCTAAAGCTTCTTTTATATTATAAAATTCTCCATCAATTCTTAATTTTTTATAACCAGAAACCTTAAATCTTTCAATAACCTGACGATGCTCGCCTTTTTTGTTTTTTATAATCGGAGCCAAAATTATAAATTCAGATTCTTTTGGTAATTGCCAAATTTTATTTACAATTTCTTTTTGAGTCAATTGAATCAAAACTTTGGAACATTTATGACAATGCGGTGTACCAGCTTTGGCAAATAAAAGCCTAAGATAATCATATATTTCAGTCACTGTGCCAACAGTAGAGCGAGGATTTCTAGAAGAAGATCTTTGATCAATAGATATAGCTGGAGAAAGCCCATCAATTTGCTCAACATCTGGTTTGTCCATCAAATCCAAAAACTGTCTGGCATATGAAGAAAGTGATTCTACATAACGACGTTGCCCTTCGGCATAAATGGTATCAAACGCTAAAGAAGACTTTCCTGATCCAGAAAGTCCCGTAATTACCACAAATTTATTGCGTGGAATTTTTACATCTATATTTTTGAGATTGTGCACTTTGGCACCCTTGATGGTAATAAATTGAGGCATAAAATTATAAAATTTTAAAACAATAATCCTGACCATGGTAACATGGATTTATTACTAAGTCAATGACTAAAGAGTTTACAGCAAAATAAAAAGAACTTTATAGCATGGTTGACAAAAAGACCTTTATTTGCTAGTATAAAGTAGTTATTTATTACTTCTTACAACCGATGAAAAACTTAATCTATATTATCCAAATTGTGGTTTCCATTCTTTTGATGATCACTATTTTGCTACAACAAAAAGGATCTGGGCTAGGTGCTGGTTTTGGTGGCGAAAGTACTGTTTATCGTACCAAAAGAGGTGCAGAAAAATTTATTTTCAAACTTACAATTATTTTAGCTGTCTTATTTTTGGCCACCTCTTTGGCTAATATATTTATAGATTAGCTAATAGTTAATAATTAAAATAAAAATATACTAGGCTTCTCCAAAATTAAAAGTTTTTTGATTTTTGTAAAAAATAAAAGTCAAAGTATCTTTGATAGTTTTTTTTCTTTATTAAAAAAAGGTAAAGACAAAATAGCCCCGGCTGAAAATGAAGATATCAATCAACAACTCATAATCCAACTCAACAAAAAAAAGATTCCTAGCCCCAGTCAATTAAAGCACCTACCAAAATTCCTTAACAAACGAGAAAAACTCCAATTGTTACTAGCTCTGGCTATACTCATAGTATCCAGCGTTGGTATTACTTGGCGTTTCTATATAAAAAATTCAATCCCTGCTCCAAAATACGGTGGTGTTTACTCCGAAGGAATGATAGGCGTCCCTAGTTTGGTAAATCCAATACTAGCTACTTCTGATGTAGATAGAGATTTGACCAAGTTGATATTTTCTGGCCTGATGAAACAAGATGAAAATAATCAACTGATTCCTGATCTCGCTGGTGGCTATACTATAGACGCAGAGCAGACTACCTATACTTTTGAATTGCGCGATGATATTCGTTGGCATGATGATACTCCAATCACAGCCAATGATGTAATATTTACTATAAACAACATCAAAAATCCCGAGTATAAAAGTCCTTTTAAAAATAGTTTTAACGGTGTAACTGTCCAAGCTATAAATGACAAAACCATTCAGTTCAAATTGGAAAAACCATTTACTCCTTTCTTATCAATTTTGACTCTTGGTATTATACCCGAACACCTTTGGTATTCTATCCCCGCCTTTGGAGCCAATCTAGCTGATTTAAATATTAGACCAATAGGTAGTGGTCCTTATAAATTTAAATCATTGACCAGAGAAAGTAGTGGTAATATAAAATCCTATGTCTTAGAAGCTTATGAAGACTACTATTTAGATAAAGCCTACATAAAAGAACTAAACTTCAAGTTTTATCCTGATTTTTCAACAGCTGTCACAGCCCTACAAAATAAAAATGTAGATGGACTCATATATTTACCAAAAGAATATAAAGAGGTATTAAAAAATACAAATATTATTTTACATAATTTGCAATTTCCTCAATACACTGCTATTTTCTTTAATCCTAGCAAAAACGATCTATTGAATAACAACAGTTTTCGTGAAGCCTTGGCACTTTCAGTAGACAAAGAAAGAATATTAAATGAAGTATTGTATGGTGATGGACAAATAATCAGCACTCCTATATTACCAGGACTTTTGGGTTATGATAGTACTATAAAAGCCCCCGAGTACAATCCAGAAAAATCCAAAGAAATCTTGGATAATCTAAAATTTACCATACCTGAAGACGGAAAATTTCGTACGCAAAGCAAAGATGACGAAAGTATAGAAATAAGTATAAAGCTTACCACTATAGATCAAACTGAAAATGTAAAAATCGCGTCTATTATTCAAGAAAACTGGCAAAACATTGGTATCAAAACTGAGCTAAATATTATAGCTAAAGATAAAATAAAAAAAGATATTATTGAAACCAGAGATTATGAAGCCCTAATTTTTGGTCAAGTCATAAATACCAATTCTGGGCCTTATCCTTTCTGGCACTCTAGTCAAAACAAAAACCCTGGCTTAAATCTCAGTGTCCTGGCCAACAAAGATATTGATGATTATCTAGATATAATACGTAGTGCAAAAAATGAAGAAAGTGAAATAGAACCATTGAAAAAATTTCAAACCAAGCTATTGGAATTAAACTTTGCTATATTTTTATATAATCCTACTTATACTTACCCTACGGCTGACAAATTAAAAGGTATGGAAAACCTAAAATTTATAAATTTGCCAGCTGATAGATTTAACAATATTACGTCTTGGTATATAAAAACCAAACGTATATTTTCTAGTGATAAAGATTAAATTATTACTAACTAACAATTAAACATAAAAAACAACCGCTATGAATGCAATGAAAGATTCAACCGATAATTTATTATCCGGTACTAATAGTACTAACCAACGTAAAGCAAACACTCCTCCACAAGGGAAAAAAACATATCCTCCAAAAAGAGGTGGTGTTAATAATGCTAATATTAAACAGACTACTAGACCTCAAAAAACAAAAAAAAGATGGGGCAAAAAAACAACTATAAACCCTATTCAAAATGAGACAAAACAAACAACCAACACTCTCCATAAAAAACAAAATCAAAAACTTCATAAATATAGCAAAAGACCAGACACTGCAAAAACCAAAACTACTACTCGCCCACTAGCCGCCAACAAATTAAGAGTTATCCCTATTGGTGGTTGTGAAGAAGTTGGTCGTAATATGACTGTCTTTGAATATGGCAACGATATCATAATTGTTGACATGGGCTTACAATGGCCAGAAGAAGACATGCCAGGCATTGATTATATTATTCCGAATATTGAATATCTGAAAGGTAAAGAAAAAAATATCCGTGGTGTAATCATCACCCATGGTCACTATGACCATATTGGAGCCATACCTCATCTAATACCAAAGCTTGGCCACCCTGATATTTATGGTACTCCTTTGACTCTAGGTATTATAGCCAAACGCCAAGAAGACTTTAGAGGAGAAAAATCTTTAAATCTAAAATCTATTACCCCTAGTACCAAACTAGCTCTAGGAAAATTTAGACTTAGTTTTTTTGGTGTTAGTCACAATATCCCAGGATCTGTAGGTGTGATAATTGATACTCCGATTGGAAAAATAGTGCACACTGGTGACTTTAAACTAGACATCAAAGCTTCAGGGGATGCTCCAACTGAAATAGCCAAAATAAAAGCTCTAGGAAATCAAAATGTCGTAGCTCTGATGGCTGACTCTACCAATGCTCCTCAAACTGGACATCAATTGACTGAAGGCGATATCCAAACCAATATAGATGATATATTGACACAGGCCACTGGTAGAACAATAGTTGGTACCTTTGCTTCCCTTTTGGGTAGAATCCAGCAAATCATTTGGGCAGCTGAAAAAATAAATAAAAAAGTAGTTATTGAAGGATTTTCAATGAAAAGAAATGTTGAATTGGCCCAACAACTTGGCTATATGAAAGTCAAAAAAGGGACTATTATACAACTCAAAGACATGAAAAGCTACCCTGATAATAAGATTATTATCATGTGTACTGGCGCTCAAGGTGAAGACAATGCTGTACTTATGCGTATCGCGACCAATGAACATCGAGTGCTCAAAGTAGAACGCGGTGACACAATAGTCTTTTCTTCTTCCGTGATTCCTGGTAATGAAAGATCTGTGCAAAGATTAAAAGATTATCTCTATAGAAAAGGTGCTGAAGTAATCAACTATCAAATGATGGATGTCCATGCTGGTGGTCATGCTAAACAAGAAGATTTATTTGATATGATCCAAATGGTCAAACCAAAATATCATATCCCAGTCTATGGAAATCACTCTTTCTTAAAAATGCATGGCAAAGTAGCTCAGAGAGCTGGCATACCAGAAAATAGAATTTTTATACCAGACAATGGACAATTTATAGAATTTGGACCAAATGGTGTGGGCTTACTCACCAATGATAAAACCAACTCTGAATATGTATTTGTGGATGGTTTGGGAGTAGGTGATGTATCTCATGTCGTGTTACGCGATCGTAAAATGATGGCCGAAGATGGTATGATAGTAGTCATCACTACTATTGGTAAAAATGGTAAATTGATTCATTCTCCAGATATAATCTCACGTGGATTTATATATATGAGAGAAAACAAAGAAATTGTAGAAACCATCAGAACCAAAATAAAAAATATTGTAAATGAACACAATAAAACAAGTGGTAAAATAAATGATACTTACATAAAAGAAGCTATCAGAAACGATCTAGGACAATTTATATTCCAAAAAACCAAAAGAAGACCAATGGTCTTACCAGTGGTTATCGAAGTTTAACCCTTGCCTGTATTTATCCCCTAACACCCTAAATCCCCCTTAACAGGGGGATTTTTTCATTATCTATTATTTATCTCCTCCCCTGTTAAGGGGAGGTCGGGAGGGGTTAAGACGGAGGGGTGTTTTTATTTGACCCAAAGCGTTTATTTAGATAAAATATGATTATAGATTATTATAAAAAATAAATGAAAAAATTATTTTCCGGTATCAAGCCAACAGGCAAAATTCATCTAGGCAACTATCTAGGAGCTTTAAAAAATTGGATAGATTTACAAGATAAATATACCTGCCTTTACTCTGTTGTAGATATGCACGCTTTGACTATAAACATTGGCCCTGATGAACTACGTGCCAATAGTATGCAAGTCGCTATAGACCTTTTGGCCTTGGGCATTGATCCCAAAAAATCTATCTTTTTCCGTCAATCTGATGTCATTGGACATACTGAACTAGCTTGGATATTTAATTGTCTTACCCCTATTTCTGAGCTAGAAAGAATGACTCAGTTTAAAGATGAATCAAAAAGTCACTCTGACAATGTCAATGCTGGTCTACTTACTTATCCTACTCTGATGGCGGCTGATATTTTACTCTATCAAGCTGAAAATGTACCAGTGGGAGAAGACCAATTACAACATTTGGAACTAGCACGTATTATTGCTAGAAAATTTAACAATCGTTATCAAAGATACTTTCCTGAAACCAAAGCCATCATATCTCCAGCTAGACGAGTAATGTCTCTCAAATATCCTAATAAAAAAATGAGCAAATCTCATGGTGAGGCAAGTTACATTGCTATCCGAGATGATGAAGGCACTGTAAATAAAAAAATAAAAAAAGCAGTCACTGACAATCAAGGTATTTTAAATTTACTAGAGCTATATTCATATTTTGGTGATCAAGATAAATATGAAAAAATGATGACCTTACACAAAACTAATAAACTAATGAGTCTACAACTAAAAGAAGAGTTGACCAAAGTTATATTAGAATTTCTAAGGCCTGTTCAGGAAAAAATAGCCTATTATGAAAATAATAAATCTAAAGTAGAGCTTATACTCCATGAAGGTGCCAAAAAAGCTCAAAGAATAGCTGATCAAACCATGACTCAAGTCAAACAACTAATTGGTTTAAAATAGTTAAATAAAAATCCAGCCCCTCGCGAGGGGCTGGATAAAAAAATATTATTTTGTCTTGACCTCGTTGATTATTGTTTTTTTCTGACAACAAGCCATTACATTTTCTATCGTCGTATCCAAAATTCTCTCTAGCGCTTCTTGACTATTAAAAGCATTGTGCGGAGTGACAATCACTTTATCAGAAATAAGCAGCATATGACCCTCAACAATGGTTTGTAAATAATTATTAATATTTTCTTTGCTCTTGCTAGCAAAATGGGGTGATAAAAGCTCAGCTTCTTCTTTTAAAATATATTTTTCCTCTTCCAAAACATCCAGACCAATGCCAGCCAATTTACCACTACGCAAGCCATCTACTAAGGCTGTAGTATCTATCAAGCCACCTCTAGCTGTATTGATAATCATAGCTTCTGACTTGATGAGTTTGATATTTTTTCTATTTATCAAATGGTGAGTCGCTTTATTATATGGCGCATGCAAAGATATAATATCAGATTTTTTTAACAAAACATCTAAAGTAGCATATTTAAAACCCAATCTCTTGGCTAGCTTGGCGTCTCTTTTTACATCATAGGCCAAAACATGCATACCAAACCCTTTAGCAATGCGGATAACATGCTGACCAATATGACCAGTACCCACGATACCAATCGTCTTATCACGAAGATCAAAACCACGCAGACCATCTAAAGAAAAATTACCCCTAGATGTCCGCTCGTATGATTGATGAATTTTACGAGACAAAGATAATATCAAGGCAAAGGTATGTTCAGCAACTGTGTTGGCGCCATAGCTAGGTACATTGGCTACTTTGACACCAGCTTGTTTGGCCGCTTTGAGATCAATATGATCAAAACCTGTAGATCTGGTACTAATCAATTTTAAGTTTGGTAATTCCTCCATCACGGCCTTGCTTACTTTGGAATATATAAAAGGAGATAGCACATCAACATCTTCAATATACTTCAAGTTTTTTTTATCAATTACATTATCAAAAAAATAAAGCTTAAAACCTTTTAAAGCTTTTTGTAAATATTCTTTCTCCCACTGCTCTACTTCAAAAAAGGCGACTTTTGTTTTTTGCTTTATTTTTGTCATATATATTATATATTATTTTAATTTAATATTTTGTGATTTAATTTTTTTACCCAAAAATTTTTGAGCAGCTTTATCAAATTTTGCGCTATTACCAGTTGTTAAAAATAGCTTACTTGGTTTTTTGGATGGCTGATTATATTCTGGATGCCTACTTATATAATCTACCAATTTATCAGCTATAATCTGTCCACTGGTTAATACTACCACTTCTTTACCAAAACTTTTGGCTATCATTTCTTGAAGCCAACCATAGTGAGTACAACCCAAAACCACTGCATCCAAATTGGCTCTCTTAAGTGTTTTGATATACTCTGTCAAAATTATTTGAGTCTCTGGCATATTTTCACGCGACTCTTCAATCAAAGGAACAAGTAGTGGGCAAGCCTGTTGAATAACGTGAATATTTCTATTTATACTTGAAAACTCATTGATATAAGCCTGAGAATCAACGGTGCTAGTTGTAGCCATTACTCCTATTTTGGCATTTTTATCCAAGTCTGCATAGGCTTCTACCAAAGGTCTGATGACTCCCAAAACATTTCTACCTGGATATTTATTTGGCAAATATTCTTGTTGCAATTTTCGAAGAGCCATAGCCGAGGCCGTATTACAGGCAAATATTATCAATTTACAATTTCGGGAAAACAAATAATCCACTGCTTCCTGACTATATTTGTATATCAATTTTTGGCTCTTGTCTCCATAGGGAGATCTGGCATTGTCTCCTAAATAAATATAATCGTATTGCGGTAATGTTTTCTCAATATCCTTAAAAATACTAAGTCCTCCATAACCAGAATCAAATATTCCAATCATTATTGTTTTCTTTCTTTGAAATCTATTAAACTTTCTAATTCTTTTATTTTATCATCTAAAGTTTTTTTGGACTTGGCTTCAACTGTCAGTCTAAGTAATGGTTCGGTACCAGATGGACGAACATTAAACCACCAATCTGAAAATTCTACAGTAATACCATCTATCTCATCTAAAATATTTTCCCCGTATTCATTTCTAAATTTTGCCATTTCCAAATCTCTGTCTTCTACTACAAAATTTAATTCCTCACTCTTGTGATAAAGAGTATATTCTTTAATAATTTCTGAAACTGGACGACCATCTTGAGAAATAGCCTCTAGACTCAAAACCATAGCAATAAAAGCACTGTCAGCATAGTAATTGTCTTTGAAAGCAAAATGAGCTGAAACTTCACCACTCATGATACCACCTTCTTCTCTCATATGACGAGCCAAATTCATATAGCCAACTTCACTGCGTATAGCTTTGCCTCCCCATTTGTTTATAAGATCTTTTACTGAATGACTAGCAATCAAATTGTAGACAATGCCAGCGCCGGGATTTTTATCAAGTATAGCTTTGACCATTGGCAACATGGTCATATCTCCTTTGTAAAAAGTCCCTTGCTCATCTAGCAAATTTATCCTGTCGCCATCTACATCACAAATAAAGCCCAAATCAGCACCTAGTTCTTTTATTTTGATAGCTAGTTTATCTGATGCTCCTTTGGTCAAAGGATTTGGAGGTCGATTTGGAAAATTGCCATCTGGATCAGTAAATATAAAAGTGGCCTGACAAGAAAGTTTGTTTAAAATTTCCTTCATCATTTTACCATTCATACCATTGCCAATATCAATGACCACTTTGAGTGGTTTTACTTTTTTTGTATCTACAAAACTCAACACATGTGCTACATGATCTTCTATAATATCTTTTTTGATTATTTTGCCGTCTGTCTGCTCATCACTAATAGGAAAATCCAAATCTTTCATATATTGCAAAAGCTCCTTGCCTGACACAAAATCAATACTGTCAGCATATTGCAAGTTGCTATAAGCTAGCTTGCAACCACCATATTCTGGTGGATTGTGAGAAGCAGTAGCCATAAAACCACCATTATACTTGTACTTACCAACCGCAAAATAATAATCGTTTATTGATAGCAAGCCTAGATCATAAATAGTAACTCCATATCTTAAAAAAATTTTAATTGCCTCATCAAGCAATGGTTTAGAAGAAATTCTTGCATCACTACAAATCGCGATGCTCAATTCTTTGATGGGCTTGCCAATTTTCTCAGATAAAAATTTGAGATAAGCTTGGGCTATCAAATTCATAGCTTGCTCATTGATCTGAGTAGGGTAAATACCCCTAAAATCATAGGACTTAAAAATACTAAGATCCAAATCTTTAGAATATTCCATTATTTTATTTCTTTACTGTTTTTAAATAAACTATAAATACTACCCCAAGCCATCAAATATAAAATAGCTATGACCAAAGGTCCCAAATAAGGCAACTTGGCTATCAAAATATAAAGTAAAATACCAAAAGCCAAAACAAATAAATTGGACCATTTGTATTTAGCCAAAAATTTATGCTTGACAAAGCTACCCAAAATCCAAGCTGCAAAAATACAAGCAAAATACATAGCTAGTCCCCACAAAACCATGAGTACGATAGCTATTGGTATACCAATAAAAGTAATGGCCAATAAAATACAAAATATAGGTGTAAGTAGTAAAAGTCCAAAACCTTGAAAAAAACTAGCTAGTGGTTTTTTATAAACCCTCTGATAAGCCGTGGCAAAAACACTAGGCCACATATATAAAATCACCATACCTAATGTCAACATACCAAAAAACTTTATCAGCAATCCAAATGCCCGAGCACTACTTTTATCTTCTTTGGTTTTTTTAATTATTTCATTAAAAGAAACATTGCCAATAGCCGCCTTAGAATTTATTTCTACTTTTTTGAGCGCCTGATAATACAAAGTACCATTGATGACAGCATCATCTGAAATATTGATAGCGTCTTTTACTGGCTGGGTTAAATAAATATCAGCATCGTTGTTTACTGTGCCACTAAGTCGCAAACTAGAAAAGGCTCCTTCCAAACTACCTACTTGACCAGCGACATTTAAAGCTTGCCCCCAAAAAGTTAAGTGTCCAGCCAATTTGGAATCAGCATCTACCCTAAAATTTTGACCAGCCACCATAGCATTTTTAGTGACTTCTCCTATAAAATCAATGTTTGTACCAGCTAGTCGCAAAGAACCATTTATTTTGCCCTTGATAGTAATATTGCTACCAGCGGCAAAAATGTCTCCATTGATATTTTCTGAATCAATTACTATGGTATTGCCAGCCACAAAAACATCACCATTGACTGTACCATTTATTTCGACTGTATTACCAGCCGCATAATAATTACGATTTATTACTTGGTCTTTTTCCAAAACAACAAAATTATCATTGTGAGCTGTAAGAGCCAAAGCAGAGCTTGGTAAAACTACAAAAATAGCCAATAAAACCCATTTAAATTTTTTGAACATAAACTTAAACTTAATAATTATGTGTACATTTTAACATAATAATTAGTAAAAATACAATAATTTGTTATAATATAAGCATGAAGAAATTACTACAAATAATCAGCTATTATCTAATACCTTTGGTATTACTATTACTTACTTTTGGCATCCCTAGTAGATCTTTATTTGGGCTATTTGGTAATACAGCTCTATATCTCCTAATTTTTACTTTGTTCTTAAAACCCATTGCCAAAATATCAGATATCAAGTTTTTGAAACATCTATTGATATATAGAAGACAATTTGGGATTGCTAGTTTTTGGTTTTTTGCTTTTCATGCGATAGGCATGTGGCAAATATATCAACTAATCAATATAGAGTTTTATCTAGACCCAAAAACAAATTTATTCTATGGAGCTCTAGCAGCGATTTGTATGATTGTTTTGGGGATGACTTCCAATACATTGGCTGTCAAAAAACTGAAAAAAAATTGGAAACGTATTCAATATATTGCTTACCCAACTTTATTTTTGGCTCTTTATCATAGAGCATTGTTTGAGGGTGACACTACTAATTTTTATATCCTATCTGGACTTTTTATATTACTAAAAATACTAGAATGGAATAAAATAAATATTAATGCTTTTAAAAAAAATAAAATGCCAGATTTAAACGAAGAAGAAAAAAGAGTAATTATAGATAAAAAATAAACTTATTTTGATTTTCTGACAAAAGCATTGATGTTCCACTCTGTGTGATATACTCCCTCTGGTTCTAAATCAAAATGAGTTTTTTTAAGTAGCGCTACTAGCTCTCCCGTACTAAAACTATGATAATATCTCCAAACTGTATGTCCATTGTCAGTTGTCCAAGGAATAAAAAAATCATTCCAAGATTTCTTTGACCAAAATTTTTCTATAGCATAACGCCAGTATTTTTTTTGCCACAAATTCCAATTGGTCATAAAAAGCAGACCACCTGGCTTGAGCCAACGATTGGCCTTAAACAGTAAATCCAATCTTTCTTCTTTACTTGGTAAATGATGAAATGAAGCAACCATAAATATCATATCAAAAGTATTGGCTGCAAAAGATAAATCAGACATATCAGCTACTACAAATTTTGACCGAGGATGATCTTGTCTAGCTTGAGCTATGAGCTTTTCAGAAAAATCTACTCCCAAATAATTGAGCTTTTTGTCAGCTTGTTCTAAAGATTTAAGAAGTCTACCATTGCCACAACCAAGGTCCAGTATCTTGAAATTATCCTTTATGTGTGGTATAAAGACTTGTAACTCTTTCCAAGGATAAGCGCGCGTTGCTGAAAACTCAAGCGCTATATCATTGTAGAGTAAACGTAAATCATTTTTTATTTTTTCACCTTTCATGAATACAAAAGAAACTAATATTTTAGATAAAATTGTACTAGAATTATATACCTATAAAAATTCTAGCGAACTTGAATTTGTCAAAGCTCTACGTCAAGTATTTTCTCGTCATAAGATGACTCCCTCTAGTAAAGCTAAACTTATTGTAGCATATAAAAATTTGATTAAAAAGGGTAAATTAAAGAAAGATCAAAACTTTGAAAAACTACTGGTCAAAAGAGCAGTACGTACTATGAGTGGTGTATCAGTGATTACTGTGCTGTCCAAACCCTTTGTTTGTCCAGGAAAATGTGTCTATTGTCCTACTGAGCCAGATATGCCAAAAAGCTACTTGTCCAATGAGCCAGCTGCAGCTCGTGCCAAAATGAATCTTTTTGATCCAATACGACAAGTCAATATGCGTATCAAAGCTCTAGAAAACAATGGTCACCAAGTAGATAAACTGGAGCTACTTATACTAGGTGGAACTTGGTCCGTTTATCCTGAAAAATATCAGAGAGATTTTGTTCGTGATCTTTTTTATGCGGCCAATGTATTTGGCAAAAGAGGTCGAAAAAGAAAACCTCTATCTCTGGCCGAAGAGCAACTTATAAATGAAGCTACAAAATATAAGATAATTGGTCTGACTCCTGAAACTAGACCTGACTATATAAACGAGCATGAAATAAAAAGAATGAGAGAGCTGGGTGCTACTCGTGTCCAAATTGGCGTACAGCATACAGACAATAAAATATTAGATTTGATAGTCCGGGGGCATAGTATTGAACAATCTATCAAAGCTACCAAAATGCTAAAAGAAGTGGGTCTTAAAGTAGATCATCACTATATGCCTGATTTACCAGGCTCAACACCTAAAAAAGACTTAGAAATGATGAAATATGTCTATAGCTCTCCTGACTTGCAACCAGATCAAATAAAAATCTATCCTTGTATCGTCAATGAATATGCCGAATTAAACAAATGGTATCAAGAGGGTAAGTACAAACCCTATTCAGCCAAACAATTATTGAATCTATTATTAAAAATAAAGGCCCTTACTCCTCCTTGGATTAGAATAAATAGATTGATAAGAGACATACCAGAAGAAAGTATTATTGCTGGAAATAGTATTACCAACTTGCGTCAATATTTACAAAGTGAATTAAAAAAACAAGGCAAGTCCTGTCAGTGCCTACGCTGTCGTGAAGTCCGAGATGATAATATAGAAGGAGAAGAAGTGATATTAGTAAAAAGAGAATACCGTGCTTCTGATGGTGATGAAATATTTATTTCTTTTGAAGCAAAAGATAATTCTAAACTTTATGCTTTTTTAAGATTGCGTTTCAATGATAACCCAACAACCAATATATTTGCTGAGCTCAAAAAGGCATCATTGGTCAGAGAATTGCATGTCTATGGTAAAATGATTCCTACTTATAGTGAAGAGCAAGATGATGAAATATCCCAAACCCAACATATGGGTTTTGGAAAAAAATTAATGGCTGAAGCAGAAAAAATCACTCAAGAGCGAGGTCTCAATAAAATAGCTGTTATCTCTGGTATTGGCGTTAGAAACTACTATAAAAAACTTGGCTATAAACTAGAAGGTACATATATGACCAAAAAGTTATAAACTTTGACAAAAACTATAAAATATAATTAAATAGCCTAGCTATATAAGTACAATACAATAATTTAAAACTCATGGAGGAGAATTTTGCTAATATTTTATCGCTGGTCTCAACTGAGCTTTGATCACAAACAGGACTTTCTCAACTACCTGAGAATCCTGTGTGAGCGAAAGCTCATAGCTGGAAAAAGAATAAGGCTTTTTGAAGCCATCTGTATTCCAGCCTTGGCCAATGCTGATGGCGAAATCAGCGACACCATGGACACCTACAACCAGGTAGCTCAATACGGCGTTCGGCTGTACCAGCTAAACGACCTACTGGCCATGTACTATCAAGAACTCCACTGGCCGGTCAGCGTCAAAAAGGCTGCCCAGTACTTGGGCCTCTCGGACAGATATGTCCGAGAACTGGCCAAACGAGGCATCCCCCATTTGGATGCCACTCTCAAAAAAGGTCGCTGGTGCATCAACCTGGTTTCAGCCAGTGATTGGCTGATTCGCCACCATAAGGTGCATATAGCCTAAATTAAATGGCTACCCAACCAAAAACCCGTCCCGAGCATAGTCGAGGGACGGGTTTTATATTAATTTGTAAAAAAAATACAGTATGCTAAACTAATAGCATTATTAATGCCTTAAAAAAATGTCTAAATTAAATAATCAAGACCCTCAAATTTATAAAATATTGACTCAAGAATTAGAACGCCAAAGACAAGGCGCTGAAATGATAGCTTCAGAAAATTTTGTATCTTTGGCAGTACTAGAAGCAACTGGGTCAGTCTTGACCAATAAATACGCCGAAGGCTACCCAGCTAAAAGATATTATGGTGGCAATGAATTTATTGACCAGTCTGAACAACTAGCTATAGATCGTGCCAAAAAACTTTTTAAAGCAGAGCATGTCAATGTCCAACCTCATGCTGGTTCTCAGGCCAATATGGAAGCCTATTTTGCCTTGGCCAATTTGGGTGATACTATATTGGGATTTTCTCTGGCTCATGGTGGTCACCTGACACATGGTCATCCGGTCAATTTTTCTGGCAAATTTTATAACTTTGTTAGCTATGGTGTTGATAAAAAAACTGAGCGTATAGATATGGACGAAGTACGAGCACAAGCTATCAAGCACAAGCCAAAAATAATCTTAGCTGGAGCTTCTGCCTATTCAAGAAAAATAGATTTCAAAGCTTTCCGAGCTATAGCCGATGAAATTAATGCTTATTTTATGGTGGACATGGCCCATATTGCAGGACTGGTAGCTGTTGGACTTCACCCTGATCCAATACCCTATGCTGATGTAGTGACTACTACTACTCACAAAACACTGCGTGGTCCTCGTGGTGCAATGATTCTTTCTAAAATTAAAGACCGATTAGATCCTGCTGGCAAAAAAAATCTAGCGCAAAAAATAGACAGCGCTATTTTTCCTGGTATGCAAGGTGGCCCACTAGAACACATCATAGCTGCTAAAGCGGTCGCTTTTGGAGAAGCCTTAAAACCAGAATTTAAAAACTATCAACAACAAGTTATAGCTAATTGCAAAACTCTAGAAAATAAATTTAGAGCAGCTGGCATACGTATGATTTCAGATGGTACAGACAATCATTTACTCATGATCGATGTAACTACGCTGGGTTTGTCGGGTAAAGAGGCTGAAAATTTACTAGATAATGTACATATTTTTACCAATAAAAATATGATTCCCTATGACCAGCGTTCTCCTATGGATCCATCTGGTATCAGACTAGGGACTGCTGCTCTCACTACTAGAGGATTAAAAGAAGAAGCTATTAATACTGTAGCTGATATATTGATTGACACTTTAAAAACTAAAAAAGCAACCGATAAAAATAAACAGCAGATAGTAAATTTAATGAAACAATTTAAACTATACCCTGAACTATAATGGACAAAATATTAGACGGTAAGGCTCTGGCTCTACAAATACAACAAAAAATTAAAGAAGAAATTGCCAAAAAACATATTAAACCAAGCTTGGCTATTATTTTGGTAGGCGAAGATCCAGCTAGCCAGCTTTATGTATCAAAAAAGAAAATAGCTTGCCAAGAAGTGGGTATTGATTTTCATGAATATTTTATGTCTGCTGATACAACCGAAAAAACTCTTTTAGAAACTATAGACTTTTTAAATAAAGACCAAGATACTGATGCCATACTTGTCCAGCTTCCCTTACCAAAAAAATTTGATACTAATAAAATAATAAAAGCTATTGATCCAAAAAAAGATGTAGATGGTTTTCATCCACAAAATATCCAATATTTTTTAAAAAACAAAGCTTATATTACACCGGGATTGCCTTTGGGAATACTAAAACTACTAGAAGAAAGCCAAGAAGACTTGGCCAATAAATATGCTGTCATAGTATCTCGCTCAAAAGTCTTTTCCCAACCAATGATAAAAATACTAGAGGATAGAAAAATGAAAGTATCTTTGATAAACCCTCAAGCTGACAATCTAAAAGAAGCCACTTTAAAAGCTGATGTTTTGATAGTGTCTTGTGGTCAACCATTTTTAATAAAAGAAGACATGATAAAAGCTGATTCCATCATCATAGATGTTGGTACAAATAAAATAGACAACAATTATGTTGTCGGCGATGTTGATTATTCAACTGTTTTTCCTAAGGTTAAATTCATCACGCCTGTGCCAGGCGGAGTAGGACCCATGACCGTAGCGATGTTGCTTTATAACACCGTTAAACTAGCTAAGCTAAAATAATAATAATTTTAAAAGCCGGTCATCACTGATGTGACGACCGGCCTCTTTGTCGCATTAGAGAGAAGACGCGACGAATTTTTCGAAAGCTTCACAGCGTTCAGGATGACTTTTGTCATATATCCTTATCACCCTCTCGGAGAGTGCTTCGTGGCTCACTCTACTACGATTCGTCCCCATATATTCCAGCATCAGCCCAGTATTAATGTTGTCAGACACCAGAGCGATACTGCCGTCCGACATTTCCAAGAGATCACCTCGTTCTGCCTGACGCAATTCCTTACACATCTGAGCAATTCTCTCTTTTTCTACTTTTGTCCGACCACTGCCGCAGCCAGACAAAATTACCAATACCAAGCAGCAAAATAATGCCGCAACTGTAAAAACGACTAGCTTCTTCAAAGTCCTCCACTAGAGCCTCTGGGCTCTCTGTTAAATTGTGTAATTGTACTAAGTTATAATCAATTATTATACAATAAATAAGCTTTTTGTCAATCCTATCCCCAACTTTCAACAATAAAGCAATCAATAAAAAAACATCCCGTTCAAGACGGGATATTGATTATTTTTATAACAAAGTATTTTGCCAAGAATTCATCTTGCCCACTACTCGCATAGCTTTGATCCTGTCCAAATCAAACATTCGTAAAGCATCTCGCAAATGACAAAAGGCTTTAATCTTTTGACCATTTATATTTTGAATATCAATCTTCCTGGTGGTTACTTCACCTTTTTCATCAATATAGTCTATCTCTATTTGATCACCATTTTTTAAAGCATTTTTTATTTTTTCTTCAATGGTAATATTGCCATTTTGTCTGCCCCAACGAGCTACAATATTTTCTTTGCGTCCAGCATTGTGATACCAAATATTTCCATGAACCAAACCATAGTCATAAACCTCTTTGGTAACTTTGACATCATCTAAACAATATTTGATAAGGCTATCCCAATTATTACTTCTATAATAAGCAATAGCATCTAGTCCTGAGCCAGACTTTCCATAGCCCAGTGTAGACTGAGCTACACTTTCCAATTTTAATCGATGACCCAAAGCATGAACTACTTCTTCTAAAATATCTAAATGGGGTATAGAAAATAAATCAAAATCTTTGTAGTAAGGTTGAAGTACTGTGAGGTCAAAACTTTTACTATTGAAACCAATGAGTAATTTAGTGTTTTTTAAGAGCTCTAGCAGCTCGCCAAATTCCTCTTCTCTAAAGCCACGATATTTATCTTTGTTGTATGAATATACTCCAACCAAAGACACTCCCAATTTATGTAAATTGTGATGTCCACCCACCTCATCAAAGGTTTTTTTGGTTTCTAAATCCAAAACTATTATGTCTTTTTCTTCTTCCATTTATATTATTATATCAAAACTTATTTATGCTTACCAATCACTTTGTAAATAGTCATTACTCATATTTTGTCCCACGGCTCCGTTGCTGCGCAAAGTCGCCGCTGTTACAAAATATTCGTAATTATATAATTTTAAAATATTACCAATCACTTACATCGGGTAAAAATCCATCCGGATCAGCCACATATTCTAAACCATCTTCTTGACTATAGCTAGCACTACGCGCCATATTATTGTGATTGAATAAATTACTATCAATATCAGCCAAAAATGGAGAAGGCTTGAGTGAGTGGAAACCATCATATCTAACCATAGACATTGGATAAGTCAAATATAGATAACGCGCTGCACGAGTGGCCGCTACATAAAACAAACGTCTTTCTTCTTCTCTTTCTTCCTCTTTAACACATAGCGGATGAGGAAAAGATTGATCAGTCATATTTATAACAAAAACAGCTTCCCACTCTAGGCCTTTGGCTTGATGAACAGTAGATAGTATTATATTATCTTGTTTTTTGTCTGACTCTCTGCCAGAAAAACTTTCTTGTAAGCTTATTTCCGATAAAAATAAATCCAGAGAGTCGTAGCCAGTCGCAAAGATAGCTAGCTGCTCAAGATCATCTTGACGCTGACGATAATCTGTAAATTTTTCTTTAAGATATGAATGATAAAATTCAATAATTATATTTATAAGTTTGCTAACATTGGCAGTTTTGTTTTTGAGTAAATCATCTATAACCATCAGTATCTGAGACCAAGATTCTCCTGCTTTATCAGTCATGTTGAATCCAGATTCTCTGAGCTTGGACAAATCGCTTGTCTCTACTATCTGCTGATATATTCTAAAAGCAGTCACTGGACCAATGCCTTCTTCCATTTGCAATATTCTACGCCAAGCTACTTCATCTCTATAATTACCCAATACTTTTATATAAGCTAATACATCTTTAATATGAGCTCTTTCAAAAAATCTCAGTCCCCCACGCATTTCATAATTGATGCCTCGACGATTGAGCTCCATTTCCAAGTTTTGACTATATGAGGCTGCTCGAAAAAGTATAGCAATTTGATCTGCTCTAAGCCCTTTGTCAAAATATTGTTCTATCCTATCAACTATAAAAGTCGCTTCCTGAGTGGGAGTCATGAGAGCTGCCAGCTCTGGCCTGACATGAGATTCTCTGACTGCTTTTAAATTTTTGGGAAATTGATGAATATTGGCGGCGATGATTTGATTGGCTACATCTAGTATCTCTGGAGTAGAGCGATAATTTGTTTCCAGCTTATGAACTTTTGTTTTCTTAAACTTATCTGGAAATTCCAAAATATTTCGTATATCAGCTGCCCTGAAAGAATAAATACTTTGTGCATCATCGCCAACAGCTAAAATATTGTTGTGCAATTTGCAAATATTAAAAATAATCTCCGCTTGAATATTATTGGTATCTTGATATTCATCAACCAAAACATATTCCCATTTGTTTTGTAATATTTTTCCGGCCTCGGGATGCTCACTAAGAACTTTCCAAAAAACCAATAAGTCATCAAAATCCAAAACATTTGATTCTTTTTTTCGTCTTTTATATTCACTAGCTATTTTCTCAATATTTTCTAGCAAGATTATCCATTCGGGAAATTTTGTTTCCAAACTACTTGCAATGTTAATACCAGAATTGGTAGCAAAACTAATAGTCTCTCTAATAATTGCTGGCGAAGGACGATGTTTGGCTGGTAAAGAAGATAAATAATCTTTGGAAATCAATTTTAGTAAATTGTCACTATCATCACTATCAATAATAGTAAAGTCAGATTTGATATCAATGTACTTGCCATAAAATCTAAGCAATCTATTGGCCAGAGAATGAAAAGTTCCTCCCCATAGTGGCAACTTGGCTTCCAATTTAAAACCCAATAAAGATTTTACTCGCCCCAACATCTCGCTAGCTGCTTTGTTGGTAAAAGTTAAGAGCAGTATCTTCTCTGGTTTTACTCCTTGATTTAAGAGCCATGCAGCCCGATAAACCAAAGTGCGAGTTTTGCCACTGCCAGCTCCAGCCAAAACCAAATGAGGTCCTTTACCAGCGGTTACGACCTCATATTGCTCCTGATTTAGTTCATTTTTAAAATCAATACTCTTCATAAGTAAAAGTATTATAGCCCAAATAAAAAAATAAATCCAATGCTAAAATATTGCCTTTTTATTGGCTTTATGATTTAATTTGTCTTGTATTTATCAATTTAAAAAGCTAAAAAATTTATGTCATTTTCTCTGGGAATTGTCGGTCTACCAAATGTTGGTAAATCAACTCTATTTCAAGCATTAACCAAAAATAAGGTAGAAGCATCCAACTACCCTTTTTGTACTATTTCCCCAAATGTTGGTGTAGTAGCCGTACCAGATAATAGACTAGACCAGCTGGCTCTGATATCAAAATCTGCCAAAATAATTCCCACTACTATAGAATTTGTAGATATTGCCGGACTGGTCAAAGGTGCTTCAGAAGGAGAAGGTTTGGGTAACAAATTTTTATCAAACATCAGAGAAGTAGATGCTATAGTCCAAGTCATTAGAAAATTTACTGACAAAAATGTCACGCATGTTCATGGTAATATTGATCCTGAATATGATAAAGAGATTATAAATCTAGAACTCATCATGGCAGACCTTGATGTGGTCTCCAAATATTTGACCAAAATAATTTCTAAAATGAAAGGTCCTTATGATAAAATTTTGGACCAAGAAAAAGCTATAATGACTAAAGCCAAAGCCCAGCTAGAAGAAAATAAACTGCTCAATACTTTGGAATTAAATGAAGAAGAAGCAAAATTAATAAAACAACTCAATTTACTGAGCATCAAGCCAATAATATATTTATACAATATTGATGAGGCTGATCTTGGAAAAAATTTGTCTTTACCAGAGGGTTCCATTGCTATTTGTGCCAAGACCGAGTCTGAATTAGCTGAATTGTCTGAAGCTGAAGCCAAAGAATATATGCAAGAGCTGGGTATTTCTGTTAGTGGCTTAGATAATTTAATTACTACTAGTTACAAATTATTAAAACTAATTACTTTTATTACTACTGGCCCAGAAGAAACTAAGGCTTGGACTGTAACAGAAGGTACCAAAGCTCCTCAGGCTGCCGGAGTTATTCATACTGACTTTGAGCAAGGTTTTATTCGAGCTGAAGTTATAAATTGGCAACAACTTTTAGATGATGGCGGTTGGAATGCTGGAAAAGAAGCTGGTCATATGCGCATGGAGGGCAAAGAATACACTATGCAAGACGGTGATACAGTGCACTTTCATTTTAATTAAAGCATTTTTTAATTTCAGATTATTGTGAATGTTTTATGCTAGATGCGACTTTGCGCAGCAACGGAGCAGTCTGCATAAAACATAAACAAAAAAATATCTTTAAAAAACTAATTATATAAATTTGCTCTTAGTCTAAGCTATCGTTAACGGCCTTCGCCTAATCACTCTTAGCTTAGACTATTCGCAAAAAATATACTTTTTGTAATAAAAATATGCTATAATATACTTATCGTAGTTCTTTGTTATAAATTCTTTGTAACAAATACTAACACAAGTAAAACGTGCTCAATGAAAAAGCACCTAAAAATAAATATAAAATACTTGGCTAATATTTAAAACAAAGATAACAATTAATACAATTGAATATGGACATGGAAGTCTTCTAGAATTCCACCTACATTGGGGCAGGTGGAATTCTTTTTTTATTGACAAAAATACTTCTTATGAAATAATATACATATATAATATATGAACAAAGAAGAAGTTAGAAAACAACGAGATCATATAATTTCTCAACTTAAACAATATTCTCCACTGTTTAAGCCTTTTTTTGAAATGGATAAAAGTTTGGAAGAATACTCAAAAAATATCTATGATTTTGATAGAAATTATAGATATATAGAAAGGCAGAAACAAATCAAAAAACTAATTGAGAATAAATTTAAAAAATTATTTCCTAAAGAATATGATAGCTTAAACATAGATTATAATGATCAGTGGGCTTGTAATATAGTAGACCATCACCAAATTCTAAACAATCCTCTTATAATATCTAGCAATATTATAACTAGCATTGATAAATTTCTAAAAGATGAAAAACAAAAAGCAATAATAACCATATCTAGTGGTGATGTACCACCTAATAATTACTTTAGTCGTAACGGTTTTGAAGTAGCTGGTAAAAGAGTGCCTATATTTACTAATAAAGAAAAAGAATACAATTCTAATCTACTACCTAAGCGTGATTTTGATTTCCTAAAAAATCTGAAACTAGCTAAACGCCTAAATGAATTTAACAAAGAAGAATTAAAATTCTTAGAAGAAGAAGTGAAGTGGATCCAAGGCCTAGACTATTCTGGTTGTGATAACTACAACGATCAAATATCAGTACTTGTAAAAAATCAATGGCCAAGAATGTACGAAGAGAAAATAAGATCTACTTTACCTGATTTACTATACATAACCCAAGAAAATATAACTACCCTATCACTTCTAGAAATATTAGATCAAGATAATCTAGTAACTTATACCTTATTTAACAAAGCTTTCAGAGAAAAAGTTATTAAAACATTTAGAGGTATTGTCGTTACTTGGGATGAAAGCTTACCTAAAGGGACACACTTCTTCTGGAGGAAACATCCAGATGGCTTTAAATCTTTAAGGCTTTATTTAGAAGGTGATAAATTAGTACCAGAAGATAGTCGTTACAAGAATTTAACCTTTACACTAGATCAAAAAACTGTAAGGGAACTCTTGGAAAAAGGAGAAATATACCCAAGTCTATTTACAATATTTATGGTAGTTAATTTCTATTATGGTATCAAACCTTTAGTTGGACAAGGATCACTTACTTATTTAAATTTAATAAGACAAAAATGGCTCAACGTCTTAGAAGAGTCTGATTACGCTAGTGAATTAGATAATATAAAATCATATAAGATAGATAAACTAATAACTGGTATTATAATATTTTTTGAAAAGCATAACAGTGGTGTAAAAACACTCTGGGCTTATGATATTATAAAACAAGGTGGGATAAAAGAAGAATACCTAAAAAAATTATTTGATATGCCTTTTAAAAATTTGCTAACAACAGCTGTAGTTGGTATCTATGATTATATTGGCCCTAAATACGTACCAGAGAAAGAAAGAATTATACCTACTGTTACATCGGATGAATTAGCTAATTTAATATTTAACTGGTTATGATAAATAAAATAAAAAAAATAACTTGGCTAGCTGTTTTTTCCAGAGCAGGCTTTCCTTATTTTATAGTAGACTTAGCTATCAATGCTTACGTTTTAGATATGAAAAAACGTCTATCTTGGGGATATAGAGACCAATTAATGCTTATACGAAAAAATTTAATTACTTCCTACTATTCTAAAAGAGATGAGGATAGTTTTAAAGAGTGGTTAAAGAAACAGAATGAAAAAAAGCTAGAAAAAATAAATAATATAATCTTAAAACAATTAAAAGAATCTAAAAATTATATTGCTAAGACCAATAAATTATTAAAAAATGAGAATAGTTTAATAACATCTTTAGATTATATATACAAAGCCTACTATAATCTTTATGCAATCTATCGTTTCCCTACTATCTTAGATACAAATAATAAAAATCTAGTATCAAATGAACTAATAAAAAAATTTGCTTCTACTAAAGATAAGTGTGGATTCTTTTTTGGAGAAAGTGATTCTAGTACCCTAAAAGAATTTAATAAGCTAGCTTCAAAAAAACTAAAATTAGCCTCCTACTCTGCTTTGGATATGAGCTATAAAGAATTACGTGAATCTTTATTAAAAAACAAAGTAAGCGTTTCCAAAAAAATATTAGAGCAGAGACTAAATAAATTTATTTTTGCTGTTAGCGATAAAAAAAGTAAGGTATATTACGGTAAACAGGTAGATAGTTTAATTAAAACTTTAGAGAAGCAAGACAATATTAAAAGTACTTCCTTAAAAGGTCAAATAGCCTACCCAGGAAAAATAAAAGCTAAGGTATTAATTGCTAAATCAGTAGATGATTTAAAAAATTATAAATTTAAAACAAAAATAATCTTAGTAGCTCCTATGACTACTACTTATTTTATACCTTATATAAAAAATGTATCTGCTATTATAACCGATGAAGGGGGAATTACTTGTCATGCTGCTATACTAGCCAGAGAATTTAAAAAACCATGCCTAATAGGTACAAGATATGCTACTAAAATATTTAAAAACGGCGATCTGGTAGAAGTAGATACCGACAAAGGAATAGTAAAAATATTAGAAAAATTATAATCTATCTTTGCGCCACATATTAATGTAACGCATCCCGCCTTTGGCGGGATCAAGAATTCGTAACTACTTAGACTTCGTCTTCGTAGACGAATTCTTGATAAACATGGCGTCACCAAAAGAAAAAAATCTATATTTTAACTTGATAGCTTTTTTATAAGCCTTTAAAATAAATTCTCTGCCAGCCAGAGCTGAGACCATAAAGAGCAGGGAGCTTTTTGGTAAGTGAAAATTGGTAATCAAATCATCGACAAACTTGTATTTATAACCTGGATAAATATAAATATCCACCCATTTAGAACCTGCCTTTAATTTACCAGATTTATCACTAAAAGCTTCTAGTGTTCTAGCACTGGTAGTGCCAATTGCTATTATATTTTTACCCTGCTTTTTTAGTTTATTTAAATTATTAGCCGTACGCTTACTGATACTAGCCCACTCATGATGAATCTGATGTTTTGAAATGTCTTCTACTTCTACTGGCGCAAAAGTGCCCAGTCCAACATGAAGTGTCACTTTAAATACTTTGATTTTTTTCTTTGCTAATTTATCTAAAATAGTTTTTGTAAAATGAAGGCCGGCTGTTGGCGCCGCTGCAGATCCAGATGACTTGGCATAAACTGTTTGGTAATCTTTCTTAATACTTTTACTATCTTTAGTTTTAATATATGGAGGCAGTGGCGTATGACCAATGGCTTCTATAATATTTTCTAATTTCTTATTAGCTAAATTAAATTTTATTTGCTTGATTTTACCATCTATATTATCAATTATTTTGGCCTCTAATTTTTTACCAAAATATATTGTATCGCCTATTTTAATATTTCTTCCTCCGATCATAGCCAAGTAATATCCTCTGGCTTGCTGCTCAATTAATAATAGCTCTACTTTGCCTCCAGTTTTTTTGTGTCCATAGAGCCTAGCTGGAAAAACTTTGCTTTCATTGACTACCAAAACATCATTGGCCGTAAGATAGTCTGGTAAATCATAAAAATGTTTATGAGTTATTTTTTGTTTACTGCTATCCAATAGCAAAAGCCGCGAATGGTCTCGCGGTTTTATTTGCTTTTGAGCTATCAGCTCATGAGGTAAATGATAATCAAAAAGATTAATTTTCATGTTGTCTAATTTTTTTTCTATCGCTAGCTATTTTAGAATAAATACAACCACAATAATCTTGTCTATAAAACCCTTCATCTTTGCTCATCTGAGCCGCTATCTTAAAACCATCATTTTTCTTCCAATCAGCTTCTAAAAATTTGCTATCGTGCAATCTAGCTAGCTTGTTGGCTACCATATTAATTTGACTAGCATCTTTGTGTGGAGATATACTCATGACAGTTGTCCAAAAGTCATAACCTTCTGCTTTGGCCTTTTTAGCTGTTTCGTTTAAACGAATATCAAAACAGACTTCACACCTCTTGCCTTTTTCTAGTTCATTTTCTAGACCTCGGGTTTTGTCTATCCAATTGACACTATCATATTCGCCTTCCATAAAATCAACACCAATTTTTTTAGCATAAGCCTTCATTTCATCACGACGCTTTATATATTCAAGACGAGGATGAATATTTGGATCATAAAAAAATATACTTAGCTCATAATCTTTGGCTAATTTTCTCAATACATATATTGAGCAAGGTGCACAACATGAATGTAAAAGTAATCTAGGTTGCATAGATTAAAATAATTTATTTTTATTATTTTTATTTTCTATGCCTAAGTATTCATAAGTTTTATCCGTGGCAATCCTGCCAGAAGAGGTGCGAGAAAGCAAGCCTAGTTGCATAAGGTAGGGTTCAAATATCTCTTCAATAGTACCAGCTTCTTCTTGGACAGATGCGGCCATAGTACTAAGACCTACTGGACCACCACCAAAATTGGCTATCAAAACAGTCAAAAGTTTTCTATCAAGATCATCTAGCCCATATTTATCAATAGCCATCATATCCAGAGCCAGTTTCGTCAAATCATAAGAAATATTGCCATCGCCTTTAACCTGAGAATAATCTCTAACCCTCTTTAGTATACGATTGGCAATACGCGGAGTAGCTCGACTTCGACTAGCTATTTCAAGAGTCGCTTGATCATCAATCTTGATAGCCAGTATCGCTGCTGCTCGTTTTACAATTTGAGCTAGCTCTTCGTTATTATAAAAATTCAATCTAAAAGTAACACCAAATCTATCTCGAAGTGGAGAGGATATAAGATTGTACCTGGTAGTAGCTCCAATCAAAGTAAATTTTGGCAAATCCAAACGGAGTATTTGAGCTGATGGTCCTTTGCCAAGTATTATATCCAAGGCAAAATCTTCCATAGCTGGATACAGTATCTCTTCTATAGTTTTATTGAGTCTATGGATTTCATCAATAAACAAAATGTCTCCGTCTTGCAAATTGGTAATAATAGCCGCCAAATCTCCAGCTTTGGAAATAGCTGGACCAGAAGTGACTTTTACTCCCACGCCCATTTCTTTGGCTATGATATGAGCCAAAGTGGTTTTGCCCAAACCCGGTGGACCATAAAGTAGTGTATGGTCAATTGGCTCTTGTCTACTTTTGGCAGCTTGTATCACAATATTCAGATTGGCCTTTACTTGTTCTTGACCTACATAGTCTTCTAATTTTTGTGGACGCAAAGTAAGATCCCAAGTGCGATCTGTATTTTGCTCTTTGGCTGAAGTCAGTCTATCACTATCCATATTGTTTATATGTAATCCCCAAAATTTATACAAGGGTCACTGAAGAGACCTTGTCACCACTATCTCTAAATTTCATAAGTCGTACTCCTTGAGTAGCTCGACCCAAAACATTTACGGACTTTATCGGCATCCTAATGACCTGCCCTTTTTTGGAGATAATAATCATGTCTTCTTCTTCAGCTTTCCCAGATACTATATTGGCTGAAGCAATATTACCAGTTTTTTCAGTAACCTGAGCAGTCTTAATACCACTACCACCTCTACCTTGTACTTTATAAGATGCTACAGCTGTTCGCTTACCAAAACCATTGGCCATCACCACCATAAGTTGCTCATCAGAAGATGCTTGGCCATCTAGGATCAAATCCACACCCACTATGACATCATCTTTCTTGAGACGGATAGCTCTGACTCCAGAAGCACCACGGCCCATGGCTCTGACTGTTTTTTCTTTAAAGCGGATAGCCTGTCCTTTGGCTGTGACCAAAATAATATCATCTTTACCAGAAGATGTTCTGACCCAATTGAGTACATCATTTCCTTTGAGCTTCATCGCTATCAGACCACTGCGACGTACATGGAAAAATTGAGATACTTCTACTCTCTTGATTACTCCATATTTGGTCAACATAACCAAATACTTGAATACTTTAAAATCTTCACTCTGAATAATAGAAGATATCTGTTCTTCTGGAGAAAGTTGTAAAAAGTTTACAATATTTTGTCCTTTGGCCGTACGAGATTGTTGAGGAACCTCATGAGCCTTGAGCTGAAATACTCTGCCTTTGGTGGTAAAAAACATCAGGTCAGCATGAGTACTGGTAGACATAAATATTTGTACTTCATCTTGCTCTTTGGTAGTGAGTCCCATCACTCCTTTGCCTCCTCTACCTTGACTACGGAAATTTTCTGGAGAAAGTCGCTTGATATAGCCATCATGAGTCATAGTGATGACAGTGGCCTCATTGGGAATAAGATCTTTGGTTTCCATTTTACCAATAGCAGATTTGACTACCTTGGTTTTTCTTTCGTCGTTAAATTTATCTTTCAATTCTTTGAGCTCGTCTTTGATTATCTTGAGTACTTTTGTTTTACTATTTAAAATAGCTTCCAATTCTTTGATCAACTTCAATTTTTCTTTGAGCTCATCTTCTAGTTTCATTCTCTCCAAATTGGCCAAAGATTGTAATTTCATTTCTAAAATAGCTACAGCTTGTCTTTCACTGAGCCTAAACTTTTTCATCAAATTTATTTTGGCTACATCTTTATCTTTAGAGGCGCGAATTGTTTTGATGACCGCATCAATTTTATCAAGGGCTTTTTTCAAACCCTCCAAAATATGAGCTCTGTCCTTGGCTTTGTCCAAATCAAATTGAGTACGACGAGTTACTACTACCTGACGGTGCTTGATATATTCTTCCAAAATACCTTGCAAATTAAGAACTCGTGGCTGAATACCATCCACTAGAGCTAGCATATTAACATGAAATTTCTCTTGCAGCTGAGTATGCTTGTAAATATTGTTTAAAACCTTATTTGGGTAAGAATCTTTTTTGAGCTCAATAACTACTCTGACACCATCTTTATCTGATTCATCGCGAAGATCTTTGATGCCTTCTAGTTTTTTATCTTTTACTAGCTGGGCAATCTTTTCTAGCATATTGGCTTTATTGACTTGAAAAGGCACAGAAGAAATAATGATTTGATACTGTCCAGATTTTTGTTCTACAATCTCAGCTTCACCACGCATCACTATACCACCACGACCAGTGGCATAGGCAGCTCTGATATCCTCAGTATTATAAATCACGCCACCAGTTGGAAAATCTGGACCTTTGACTATATTCATCAAATCTTCAAAACTAGCTTTTGGATTTTCAATAAGTAATGTAATAGCATCTACCAATTCTCCTAAATTATGTGGTGGAATATTGGTAGCCATACCAACAGCAATGCCAGTGGTTCCATTTAAAAGTAAATTTGGCAATTTGGCTGGCAAGACTCTTGGCTCTTTGTGTGAACCATCGTAGTTTGGTATAAAATCAACTGTATTTTTTTCTATATCAAACATCAATTCTTCGGCTATGGCTCTGAGTTTGGCTTCGGTATAACGCATAGCAGCCGCACCATCACCGTCCATAGAACCAAAGTTTCCTTGTCCGTTTATCAACTGATAACGCATAGAAAAATCTTGAGCCATCCTGACCATAGAATCATAAACAGCACTATCACCATGTGGATGATATTTACCCAGCACTTCACCAACTACTGTAGCTGATTTTCTAAATTTGGCACTATGTCTTAGACCAATGCTCCACATAGCATAAAGTATCCTACGATGGACTGGTTTTAGACCATCTCTCACATCAGGAAGAGCACGAGAAACAATAACACTCATAGCATAATCAATGTATGAGTTTTCCATTTCTTCAACAATAGATAGTGGCTCTACTGTACCTCTATTATCGATCAAAATGTCTTGATTTGATTTCTTTTCTTTGTCTTTCTTGGTTGGCATATTATTTAACTTTGTCTAATATATATTAATCAATACAAACTATTTGATTTACAAAACCATCTTCAACGATAGCCAAGCAACCATAGGCAAAAATATTTTCTGAACAAGTACCATTCATGGCAATGGCTTGGCCATTTAAAATAATCTGCTCCGAAGCCTCAGCTAAATCAGCTGTGCAATATCCTTGGCACTCGTTGCTATTTTTACATTCTAGACCAGCGTCAGTAGTAGCTAACAAACATTGTAAATTTTCTGTATTCCATTGACCCAGCTGAGATTCACAGTCTATTTGCGTGCTCGGAGATTTTATATTAGTATTTTCTTTTTCTTCTAAATACTTTTTGGCCTCTTCAACTAGCTGAGCTTGTTTGGCTTGTTTAGCTACTTCTTCGCCAATATTTTTAAAAACTTCTTGTTGTTCGCTTACTGATTCTTTTATTTCAGCAAAAGCATCCATTGAATCACCTGTTTCGTTTTTTAATTGAGTTAAAAAAATATCGTTGGTTTTTACCTTAGCAAAAGGCTCACTAGCTACCCATTGCCAAATTATCACACCGGCAAACAAAGTAACTAGTATGACCAAAATCAAATTTTTTGTCCCCCCTGATTCAAATATAATCATTTTTGTAATTTAAGAACAATCAACTTAATATCTTCTTGAGGAAGATCTTTTTTCTTTATTTTATATTTATCTTCTTCTTCAGCCTTCACACCAAATTCTTTTACAAAAACGTCTATATTATCTACTTTGAGCTTACCGGAACCAGGATTATAACAACTTGGTATCACTATGCGTGGTTCTACTTGCTGAATAATTTTGGAGGCCTCTTTGGCAGTAGTTAAGTCTCCACCACCAACTGGCAAAATCAAAATATCGGCACCCTCTATCAATTCTAAATCTCCATTGGATAAATCTTCATGAGCAAACTCTCCCAAAAAAGCAATTTTGATGCCTTCAAAAACAACAAAATAAATAATATTTCCTTTGACTTCTCGCCCATAAACAAAAACATCCGATATCTCATACTCACCTGCTGAATCAACTACAAATGCTTCTTTATTAAATTTGGCTTGATCTATCTGACTAGGGTCAGAAAACAAAATAATATCGGCGCTTGTTTTGGGAAATTTTGTTACCTTATCTAATCCATAAGGATTAACTATTAGTGAATGTGTGTTGTTTTTTAATTTAAAATAATTAAATCCATGCCATGAAATTATCATATTTTTGAAGTATTTTTATATCTTTTAATACTAAGAATTTTAACATAAACAAGGTCAAAAGTAAAGATAAAAATAAGCTATTTTAGACCATTTTTTATGGCTTTTAAGACAAGAAATACTAGTAAGTATAAGGGCTTGATTTTTTTTATCATTTATGGTAATGTAAGGCAGCTTATAAATAATAAACATCTCCAAATTCGACAAGTTTGGAGGCTCGGTCCCAAGATGGGAAAGGGATAATTCATAATAATTAATATGTCAGAAGAAAAAACAACCACTCCGCATCCAATGGACCTGCTACTTCAAGATGAAAAAGCAGTGATAGTTCCAAAAGAAGGAGACTTGGTCACTGGTACAATTATCAGTCTCTCTAAAAATGAAATTTATCTAGACATTGATGGTATCACTACAGGTATTATCCTAGGTAGAGAAATCTATGATGAATCAGATGAAACATCAGCTTTAAAAATAGGCGATAAAGCAACAGCTACTGTAGTCGGCCTAGACAATGAAAATGGCTATATGGAGCTATCATTACGTGAGGCTGGCCATAAAAAAGCTTGGGACACTCTAGAAGAGCTCTATCGAGAGGGCACTATTGTTGATTCCAAAGTCATTGATGCCAACAAAGGAGGTCTGATGATAAAAATTGGTAATGTCGTAGGCTTTTTACCAGTATCTCAACTAACCATTGAACATTATCCTCGTATTGAAGGTGGTGATAAAAGTAAAATCCTTACTCACTTAAAAAGTTTTGTAAATCAAGCTTTGAAAACCAAAGTCATTGATATAAACGAAAAAGAAGAAAAACTTATTGTTTCTGAAAAAGCTGCTTGGAATGATAAACAGAAAAAAGTTATTTCAAAATTCAATGTTGGTGATAAAGTAGAAGGTAAAGTTACTGGTGTGGTAGATTTTGGTGCTTTTGTAGAGTTTGGTGATGGACTAGAAGGTCTAGTACATATTTCCGAATTGGCTTGGCAAAGAATTGACAATCCAAGAGATGTCATCAAAGTCGGTGACCATGTAAAAGCAGAAATTATCGACATTGAAAATACCAAAATTTCTCTTTCTATCAAAAAACTACAAAAAGATCCTTGGGTTGAGGTAGCTGCCAAATATCAAATCGGCCAAAAAGTAAAAGGCAAAGTTCTCAAAGTAAATCCATTTGGTGCTTTTGTAGAATTGGATACTGATATTCATGGTCTAGTGCATATTTCTGAACTTAGTAGCAAAAAAGTTGCTAATCCAGAAGATCTAGTAACTGTGGGCAAAGAATACGAATTTACAATTTTAACTATCGAGCCAAAGCATCATCGTCTAGGCCTTTCTCTAAAAGGAATAGATACAAAGAAAGATGCTAAAAACAAAGAAGAAAAACAAGACGAAAAGAAAGATAAAGCCGAAAAATCAAGCAAAGAAAAAGTAGTCAAAGAAAAAAAGAAAGAAGAGAAAACAGAAGAAAAGAAAGATAAAGAAACAAAATAAATTTAGAAATTTTGCCCCGTTAGAAATATCCCCTAATATTTGATATACTAAAGTATCAAGACTAGGCCTCTAACGGGGTTAAAATAATAAAGAAAATTATATGAAAAATATTGCCAAAAATTTCCTGATATTTTTTCTGATATTTGCAGCTATTATGACTGTTTTCAGTCTGTTTGATAATAGCAATAAAAATATTGAAGAAATATCCATAGCTAAATTGGTTCAAGAAATCAATAATGAAGAAGTAAAAAGCATTACTGTCAAAGGTAATGATCTTGATATAATACTAAAAGACGAAAGTGAACAGTCTAGTAAAAAAGAAGTCACTGAATCTCTTAGTGAGGTCCTCAAAAACTACGATGTCTCTACTGAAAAAATAGCTAGTGTAGATATCAATATTGGTGATGAAACTAGCTCGAGTTTTTTACTTACTATCTTGCCATTTATTATTCCGGCTCTATTTATTATCGGACTTATTTGGTTTATGATGCGCCAAGTCCAAGGTGTCAACTCCAAAGCTATGACCTTTGGTCAGTCTGGAGCCAAAATTGCTGATCAAAAACAAAAAGTCACCTTCAAAGATGTGGCTGGTGCCAAAGAAGCCAAAGAAGATTTGGTAGAGATAGTAGACTTTCTAAAATACCCACAAAAATATGTATCTATGGGAGCCAAGATTCCCAAAGGAGTACTACTGCTCGGCTCTCCTGGCACTGGTAAGACACTTTTAGCTAGAGCTACCTCTGGTGAAGCCAAGGTACCATTTTTTCATATATCAGGATCTGAATTTGTAGAAATGTTTGTCGGTGTCGGCGCTAGTCGCGTCCGAGATTTGTTTAAAAAAGCCAAAAAAGCTGCACCTTGTATTATCTTTATTGATGAAATAGATGCTGTTGGTCGCCAACGTGGTGCAGGACTAGGAGGATCTCATGACGAAAGAGAACAAACTCTAAACCAAATCTTGGTAGAAATGGATGGTTTTGACAATCAAACCAATATTATCATCCTAGCCGCCACCAATAGACCAGATGTCTTGGATCCTGCACTGCTTCGACCAGGACGTTTTGATAGACAAGTAGTCATAGACTTGCCAGATATAAAAGATCGCGAAGCGATACTCAAAATTCATGCCAACAAAAAACCACTAGAAAAAGAAGTAGATCTAAAACTAGTAGCTCAACGTACACCAGGCTTTTCTGGAGCTGACTTGGCCAATCTATTAAATGAAGCAGCTATAGTAGCTGCCAGAGCCAACAAAAAAACTATTAGTAGTCAAACTGTACTTGATTCTATAGAAAGAGTCTTGCTAGGACGAGAGCGCAAAAGTCATATCTTGTCTGAAAAAGAAAAGAAAATCACCGCTTATCATGAAGCCGGACACGCCTTGATAGCCCACATATTACCAAATGCTGATCCAGTGCACAAAGTGTCCATCATCTCTCGTGGACGAGCTGCAGGCTACACTATCAATCTACCAACTGAAGACAAAAAAATGCAAAGCTATTCTGATTTTATAGATTCTATGGCTGTGCTACTTGGTGGTTTTGCTGCTGAAAAAATATTTTTTGGTGAAGTGACTACTGGTGCTTCCAATGATTTACAAAGAGCTACGGCTACAGCTAGAAAAATAGTAACTCAATTTGGTATGGACGAAAAACTAGGACCTCGTACTTTTGGTCAAAAAGATGAGATGATTTTCCTAGGCAAAGAAATACACGAGCGTCGTGACTATAGTGAAAAAACTGCTCAGACTATTGATGAAGAAATATCAAATTATATACATGCCGCTTTGGCTACGGCTACTAAAACCATCAATGATAATAAAGCCAAGATGGAAAAAATAGTAGCGGTATTGGTAGAAAGAGAAACTATAGAAAAAGAAGAATTTGATAAATTATTGGCTTAAAAATCTTTTAAAAATCTCCCTTATCGGGAGGTTTTTTTATTTATTTACATATTGACTGACTTAAGCTAAACTTTCAATAAGTGCGTAAGCATACTGTTATCCGCAATTTTACTCAGTTTTCATTTTTTCTTTTACTAAATGGTAGGTGGGAAAAATAATTTACTAATTAATCAAAAAAATTATGTCCATCGAAAAACCAAATTTTAATAAACCAGAATCTCCAGACGCAAAAAATGAATCTGAAGAAAAATATGAAAATGGCAACATTACATTTTTTGCAGAGGGCGCTAAAAATAATGGTCAAATTGAAATAGCTAAAAATATTACCGAAACCATCGCACCATATATGGACAACAAAGTTCATGTTCAATACAAAAAAATAAAAGCAGAAAATCCTGGTTTTAATTCTAGATTAAATCCAAAATTTCGAGATGAAAATTATCACGATTCAATTACAATCAATTCTGATTATCAATATCAAGATGAATTACCATTTATTTTAGCACACGAGCTGGGCCATTCCTTTGAAGAAAAATTAGAGCAAATTGTAAAAAATGATGAGGTAGAAACACTACCAGTCGGAATGGACGATGAGTATGCAGATTTTTATGCTGATTTGATTGCGGTTTATATTCTTAGACCGGAATTATTAAAAAAACTTGAAGACATTCCAGCTGGTCAAAACACTTTATTGGCTATTCAAAAAATGTTTAGTGGCAATGATTTTACTGAATTAAGAACAAAATTAAATTTATTGCCCCACCCAAAGACCACTATAGAGCCAGATAGCGAAGAAGAAATGGAAAGAAAAGCAAGACTTGATAAACTTTTTGAAAGGGTTTTTGACAAAATCAATGAGTATATTAATCAAAAATATACACGCGAAAATTAGTTGGACCTATTCCTTTTCTTTCTTAATATTTAATAGCAACTATTTTATAAACTTTAATTACTAAGTTTACTACTATGCATAAAACAAAAAGATTCATTGTTTGGACAATTATTTTGACTCTTGCGCTAGCTGTTCTATTAGCAACACCCTTTACCAGCGAAGTGCAATGGAATGAAACTATTGCTTACATAGTCATATTACTGGCAGTTGGTGGAGCTTATGAATTGTGGCAATGGTTAAAAACTCGTGACAAAATATATCATATCGCTTTTGGCCTTGGATTTATGGGAATATTACTCCTCGGCTGGATCAGTGGAGCCATTGGTATTATTGGCAGTGAAAACAACTCTGTAAACTTGCTGTATTGGCTAGTGCCATCTGTCGGACTTATCGGCTCTATACTTTCTCGCTTTAAACCACGTGGTATGGACCTTACGTTGTTTGCAATGGCTATTGTTCAATTTTTGGTTCCAGTAGTTGCATTGATTGTATCGCCAGAAGTCAGCTGGGGCAACGCCGGAGTTATTGGTGTGTTTGTTGTCAACTTCATTTTCGCAGCAATATTTACTGTATCGGCATTACTGTTTCGCCATGCAAACACCAACTAAAATAACAAAAATACGCTAAATTATATAAAAAAATAATTTTATGAACTACAAACACACTCAAATTGGATATCTGATGATAATTATTACCTTGGCTATGCTGATATTTTTTGCTTGGCTTTATGCTACTAGTGCCGCTGAGCCTGAGTCAGTCGACTCTGGTACAAACTTGGCCGTTACTAGCGTTATGATATTAATTCTGTGTATTCTTGTTTCTTTTTGTTCACTAAAAGTAACTATTGATGAAAAATATTTGTATATCAAATTTGGCTATGGTATTTATAAAAAAAAGTTTTTGCTCAGTGACATACTATCTACCAAAAACGTAAAAAATCATTGGTATTATGGCTGGGGTATACGGTTGTGGTTTTGGCCCAAGATGTGGATTTATAATATTTCTGGTTTTGACGCGATTGAAATTCAGATGAAGAACGGTAAAATCTACCGAATCGGAACAGATGAGCCAGAAAAGCTTGAAACTGCAATCAAAAAGAAAAAGAGCAGTTTATAGACATGCTCTTAGGGTCTGGGTTGCGTTTCAACGCAGGAACAATGACACCAACATTGGGATGGCAATCAATATGAACATAACTGTGTAAGACAGGCGTAGGAGATTTTTATTAACCTCCCTCAAAATAATTCCGTAGCCAGTTTCCTTGTTGATGCCAAGTTCATCATCAATACCAAGAAATAAACAAACGAAAAAAATGCCAAAGACAAAGACAACGACTACAGGGACATCCATGTGGCTAACAATAATGAAATATATGAAGGAAAAAACCATGACACTGTAAAAGGCAGCGGCAAAGGCAGATAAAAAACCAGAAGTAACCTCTTCTACCAGGCGATTCTTCAAAGCCAACCGACACATCTTCAAAGCCAAGAAAAAACAGCAAGGATACAGAGCTAAAAACGCTATCGCTACAGTAATGGCAATGGCATCATCCCAATTATCTGTCAAAGACAGGGCGATAAAATACACTGATAGCGTGACCACCGTGGCAATCAGTTGCCACTTCCCCAGTTTATCCCACCACAGAGGCAATTGGGGTCTAGCTGTTTTCTCCCACCACAAGAATAATGGGGACAATTGAAACGTCATCGTCAACCTCCTCACACAATATAATTAAAGTACAATTAATTTAATAAAACATATTAACACGCTGCTACACTACTGTCAATATAATACCTATAAAAAAACATTACCCCTAGTACTAATAATAAATTATGAATAACGAAAATAATTTTTCTCAAAATATTGAACAGCCAGAACAATGGCCCAAAAAAATTTCTGTCCAGTTTGATCAAAACCATTTTGACGGCCAAGAAATTGATAAAAAAGCCGTAGATTATCAAAAAGACTCTGGAAACAGCTGGTTACCAGGATCACTAAATAACTGGTGGAAAAAAATTTGTTTAGAGAACGAGCCAGAAGTTTCTGCTGAAGAACTAGGAGAAATTATTTATTATTTGATAGAAGTAGCCAGAAATGCTATAGAAAAAGTCGGCAGTGGTGAAATCGAGGTTATTTTTGATAAAAATAAAATTACCTTTGTGGTAACTGATCAAGGAGTGGGATTTGAAAATCCACTCCAACAAATCAAACCCAAACACGGCTTATATGAAGTGCGTGGTTATGCTGATGAGTTTACAATTGAAACCAATGGAAAAAAATACACCAAAATACCCAATAGCTTAAATCTTGATCAATCGGAAGAAACCGATGTCATACAAGGTTCTCGTATAACTTTTACAAAAAATTATGATGAGAAAAAATAGCTAAATATTATTTTATCATTATGAAACATCAAAATATAGTCCGTATTGCTATCATTGTAGGGTTGATTTTACTCGTACCTCTGATAGCTATGCAATTTACAGAAGAAGTAAACTGGAGTTTAACAGACTTTGTTGTTATGGGTGCACTCCTATTTGGTACTGGTCTTGGCATTAACTTTGCCTTAAACAAACTTTCCAATCCAGAATATCGAGTTATCGTTGTTACTATTATCGTGCTAATTTTTTTGTTGATTTGGGTGGAACTGGCAGTTGGAATATTTAATACACCATTTGCCGGAAGCTAATATAATTAAATAAATTTTTTAATTTAAAATATAAACACCGTAGGCGATATTCCATTTTAGATAAAAAGAAAAAGAGCAGTTTATAGACGTGCTCTTAGGGTCTGGGTTGCGTCTCAGCGCAGGAACAATGACACCAATATTGGTATTGAGATTGACATGAACATAACTGTGTAAGACAATCTCAGAAGGTTTCTATCAATCTCACTCGCAATCATTCCATAGCTAGTGGCGTCTCCGCTAAGACCCGTAAAAATGCCCTCGCTGTAAATAACCACAATAAGAAAAATGGATAGAATGACCAAAATGACATCAATACCTTTATAAATGGCTCGCCCAATATACAAAACAATCGCGACATTGCAAAAGACAACAAAAAAGACAGAGAAAGAACTCAAAACATTGCCCCTCCAGAAGGCAAAACAAATATCCATAGAAAAACCCACTATCGCTGCCGTAATGCCAATGGCATACCACCAATTGTCTGTCAAAGACAGACTTATAAAAAATCCGAGTAGCGTGACCACTATGGCAATCAGTTGCCACTTACCCAACTTAGCCCACCACAGAGGCAATTGAGGCCTAGCTGTTTTCTCCCACCACAAGAATAATGGGGACAATTGAAATGTCATCGTCAACCTCCTCATACAATATAATTAAAGTACTATTAATTTAATAAAACATATTAACACGCTGCTACACTACTGTCAATGAGACACAAACTTAAACACCTTTATGAAACAATTGTTTATAATGCTAATCGGTTTTTCTAGATCAGGTAAAACTACTTTAGCTAAAAAAATAATAGAAAATATAAAAGATTTGGTATTAATAGATTCTGACTCTATTCATTTGTTTTTAAATAATACTTATCCTTTATTTCAAGATAATGATACTATAGAAGGCCAGTCTTACGAAATTAGACAAAAAACTACCAAAGCAATACAAGAGGCTTTGATTTCTACTCTACTTAAAGATGGACACTCTATTTTACTAGATGCAAACAATGGTAAAAAAGAAGTGCGAGAAACAATATTAAAAACTGTTAAAAATATTAATCCCGAAATACAAACTATTTTACTAAGACATAAAATTGATGAAAAAATATTATATAAAAATATTAAAAAAGCTGACCAAATAAAAGGTGGCTATACTTGGAAAGATTTATATGAAAAAATACAAAAACCCAACTTTGATGAAGCAACTAAAGATGAAACCAATTACCTTTTGATTCATACAAATAATACTGCCGATATAATTAACGAAATAAAAAATATAAGTACAAAGCATCGCGTATAAGTAAAAATAACCTAATTCTAAAACCAATGAAAAAAAATATTTTTTTAACAACCATTATAATTTTTATAGCCGTGCTATGTGTATATTATTTTTGGTTTATGCAAAAAAACGAACTAGTGACAAAAGAAGGCATCCTGCTGGGCTCTAAAGGAAACACATTAATAGTCGATGATGTTTTTGTAGAAATTAGCAATGAAGATTATAAACAATATCTAAACAAGAGGGTTAAGGTTGAAGGTTATTTGTCTGAACCAAAACCCTGTCCACCCAATTTACAATGTCAAATATCTCCAATTATGACTGTCAAATCAATTGAAATAATTGAATAGCCTATGGAAGATAACAAAAAAATCTATATAACTAAATAAATTTTTTAATTTAAATTATAAAAACCACCCCTCGACTTACACTCAGGGTGGTTTTTTAAAAACTTTCTTTGCTGTCTATACAAATCGACTAGCAAAAAATATAGCTGTAGCCAGACCGATAAACCAAAGCAGTGCCGACGCTACTGATTGGCCAAATTTTTTGCGCCGACTAGACACTTCGCTTCTACCAAGAACTCTTTTGTTCTTTGAGGCAAAACTAGTGCCTTCACCACTGTTTAGTGTGAATATATGAAGTGGTGGTTTTTTGAGTCTTTCTTGTTGGCCATTATACTTTAATGGTCTTTTGGTTTTTATGGCTACCAACACAAACAAAGCCAAAAGGCCAAAAATAATGGCTATAGCTTGAAAGTCCATACCTGCAAAAAACTTCATAAACGTTCCTTTCTTTTTTGCTGGTTAGTGGTATGAAAAAGAACTTAAGTTACAAAAAAATACCTCTCCAGGCATTTTTGTAAATCAAGCTCATAATATGAGTTTTATCTACACAACGCCGGTTACGCTACTAGCTCCAAACTGTCCAAGCGTCCAAATACAGACAGTCCTTCATCGCCTCATTGAATGATATTTAATGTAATCAATAATAACTTAACATAAATATTTTATTTTGTAAATATTATAAATTTAATGCCCAAAACCAATACTTTTGTTTTTTTATTCATTTTGTTGTATAATATACTTATCTAAAAAATAAAAATCAATTAAAATAAAATTATGTTTTATAGAAAAGTTTATCCTAAAGCTTGGCAATTGGTCAAAAAAAATCCAGCTATTTGGTTTTTTGGACTATTTGCATCACTTCTAGGATTTTATGAAATAAAAATCCTATTCAATTTCTCCGATAAATTTCCAGATTTTATCTCGGCCAACATTATATCTTGGATAGATATATTCGTGGCTTTTTCAACTATTAATTTTGGTTGGAGCAATCTACCAGATGTTTTGGCTCTGTTTGGATTATTTATTCTATTTTCTGCTCTTACTATTTTGACTGTTTCTTCACAAGCCGCTCTGACTCGTGCTGCTTATTTCAAAGATAAAAAAACTATCAATGAATCATTGGGTCTACAACTAAACAAAGGTATTGATAAATTCTGGCCTGTATTTGGTCTAAATATTATCAATTCATTAATTGGCTATTTCTTTGTTACTTTGGTGCTAGTACCAATAATATATTTTCTGTCCAGTACTAGTGATTGGCCAATTTATATAATATTGGGCTTGTTTACTTTTTTTGTACTTATGCCTTTGGTGGTGGTTATTTCTTTTGTTACTAGATATGGCATAGCTTATATAGTTATAAAAAATCAAAAATTTACCGAAGCTTTTGTCAATTCTTGGCTATTATTCAAATTAAATTGGATAATCACCATAGAAAACGCTGTTACTTTGTTGGCCATGACTTTTATAGCTTTGGTGCTTATGGTTAGCTCTATGATCTTCATATTTGTACCCTTTATTATTATTGCCAAAATTATACCAGTATTAAGTTTTATGTTTATGCTTATTGGCTTCTTCTTAATAGCTGTAATATTAATATTTGGCACATCTATATATGCTTCTTTCTACAATGTAGTTTGGGGCACTGTTTTCTTGGAATTGATAGCTCCGGGCAAAAGTCATAGCAAGATACACCGAATAGTTCATAAACATTTACCAGGTCTTCTCAAATAAAAATTAATTTATTCCAAAAAACCATTCTATTTAGAATGGTTTTTTATTTATACTATAAAATTGACTTAAAGAGTATCAATAAAGTATAATTATCATAGTTATTAATCCACTATAAGTGGAATAAATAAAAAAATATGGTTGATATATCAAAGGACAGTAAAAGTCAAAAATTGACTGATAAGTTATCTGAAATTGAACTAAAAGAAAAAGAACAACGTGTACAGGCCCAAGCTGATGCTCTTGGTATTTCTTATATCAATTTGAAAAAATTTCCAATTTCTCAAGAAGCTCTAAAAATTATTGATGCTGAACAAGCTGAAGCTTTACAAACTATTTGTTTTTTATATACTGGTGAAGAAATGCGCTTTGCATCTCTCAATCCCAATAACCCTCAAGTAGTCAACTTGGCCAAAGAGCTAGCTGAAAAATACCATGCTAGCACCAAAACCTATCTTGTTTCGGAAGAGAGCTTTGATACTGCTTTTGCGATCTATAAAAAAATACCTCAAATTATTACCGTAGAAGGTGTGTCTATTTCTATTGAAGATATAAATAAATTTGATAAAAAACTTACTACTTTCAATGATCTCAATAAGCTTATTCAAGAAACTGAGCTTACAGAAACTTTGAATATAGTCATAGCTGCTGGACTCAAATTTGCTGCTTCCGATATTCATATTGAAACTGAAGAAAGTATAGTAAAAATACGCCTACGAGTCGATGGAATATTACATGAAGTAGCTACTCTCAAAAAAGACACTTGGCCAAAAATCAGCTCTCGCATAAAACTATTGTCTGGATTAAAATTAAATATTGGCAACAAACCACAAGATGGTCGATTTACTATCCATCTTAATAAAGAAACAGTTGACGTCAGGGTTTCTTCTATCCCCTCTGTCTATGGCGAAAGTATTGTCATGAGACTTTTGGTAGCTTCAGCAGTGGGACTAGAATTTGAACATCTAGGTTTTAAGGGAAAGTCTTTTAATGTATTGGCTGAGGAAATGAAAAAACCAAATGGCATGATTATCACCACTGGTCCAACTGGTTCTGGTAAAACTACTACTCTCTATGCCATATTAAACAAGCTCAATAATGCTGACACAAAAATCATTACCCTAGAAGACCCTATAGAATATAAACTACCTGGTATAGTGCAGAGCCAAGTAGATAATACTGATTCTATAGAGCAAGAAGATGTACAAACTGGAGAAATAAAAAGAAAAGCCACCTATACCTTTGCTAGGGGTTTACGGGCTATACTACGCCAAGATCCAGACATAGTAATGGTTGGTGAAATTCGTGACCTAGAAACAGCTGAAACTGCTATAAACGCTGCTTTGACTGGTCATTTGATGCTATCTACTATCCATACCAACTCCGCTGCTGGTACAATCCCTAGACTTTTATCTATGGGTGTACAGCCTTTTTTATTGGCTCCAGCTCTCAATGCTGTGATTGGACAAAGACTGGCTAGAAAATTGTGCTCCCATTGTAAAATTGAAGACACTCAAGTCGACAATGCTACTATGACTATCATTTTAAATGCCTTAAATGAAATAAGCCCCCAATCTGGCTTTAAACCAGACTTGAATAATTTAAAATTTTATACAGCTAAAGGTTGTGATAAGTGCCAAGGTATAGGTTATAAGGGAAGAGTCGGTATTTATGAAGTCATGACCATGAGTCCGGAAATAGAAAAAGTAATACTATCAGGCCAAGCCTCTGAATATGAGTTGGAAAAAATAGCTGTAGCTGATGGTATGATGACTATGTTTCAAGATGGACTTATCAAAGCTCTAGAGGGTATCACTTCTGTAGCTGAAATATTTGATAGAGTAAAAGATTAAAATAACTAAAAACAACTCTTTTAAAGAGTTGTTTTTAGTTTTACTGCAATTTATCTTTGGCTTCTTGTAAACGTTTTTTAGTATCGGCTATTACTTTGGCCGGCGCATTGTCTACAAATTTTTTATTAGCCAATTTAATTTCTGTATTTTTTATATATTGTTCCAAATCAGATCTTTCTTTAATGGATAGTTTTTTACTAAGATTGATATATACCTGGCTACTGTTTATAGCAATCATCTCTGTGTCCAGCTTTTTATCTACCAAATTTACTCTAGCCATTTTGGCTGCCAAAAGCAAATGATCTTTAGTCAAAATTTTACTGAGTATATAACAATCTGGAAATTCACTAGGTGAAATTTTGTTGCTGGCTTTTAAATTTCTTAAACTAACTACCAGTTCTTTTAACTCCGAAAAATCAATTATAGTTTTTTCAGCAAATTTATTTGCTTTTGGCCATTTGGATACCATGAGCAAATGGTCACTTTTGAATTGTTGCCAAATAACTTCGCTAATATAAGGCGTAAAAGGATGGGTCAAAATCAACAGTCTTTCTAAAATGTAAAGTAATATTTGATCCTTATCTTTTTCTATTTTGGCAATTTCCAAATACCAATCAGCCAATTTAGCCCAAGCAAATTCATAAATTTTTTCACCAGCTGATGAAAATTTATATTCATCCAAATCTTTGGAGACTTGTACTATCAACTGATTAAATTCTGCCAAAATCCAACGATCAGCCAATGTCTTGGCTTTTGGTTCTTTGTCTATGCTTTTTATTTCACTGACAGTATTAAATATAAAACGAGAAATGTTCCAAAGCTTGTTTACAAAATTTCTATAACCAGCAATTTTTTCTTCATAGAGTCGCAAATCTGCCCCTGGAGCTGAACCAATGATAAGCGACAAGCGCAGAGCATCAGTACCAAACTTATCTATCATTTCTAGTGGATCAATACCATTGCCCAAAGATTTAGATAGTTTTCTGCCCTCTTTATCTCTAACCATGCCGTGTAAATAAACCGTTTCAAACGGTTTTTCTCCTAGTATATATTCGGTCATCAGTATCATCCGAGCTACCCAAAAAAATAAAATATCATAACCAGTCTCTAAAACAGAAGTAGGATGAAATGTTTTTAGATCTTTGGTTTTGGCTGGCCAGCCCAAAGTGGAAAAAGTCCACAAAGATGAAGAAAACCACGTGTCCAAAGTATCTTCGTCCTGCTTTATCTTTTTACCTCTAGCTTTATTTTTAGCTTCAGCTTCATCATGAGCTACTATAATCTCATCGTCAGTAGTATACCAAACTGGGATTTGATGCCCCCACCAAATTTGTCTTGAGATACACCAATCATGGAGATTGTTCATCCAGTGATAATAAATTTTATTAAATTTATCAGGCAATATTTTAATTTCTCCACTTTTAACAGCTCTGACTGCCAATTCTTTAAGACTTTTTCCTCTGCCTGGAATTTTTTTATCTACAGCCACAAACCATTGTTCGGAAGTCAAAGGCTCAATTGGGGTACCACAGCGATAACAAACTGATAAATTATGTACATAATCATTGTCAATACTGTCTATCAACCCTTTTTCTTTTAAAATTTCCACAACTTTTTGACGAGCATCTTTAACTGACATACCAACTAATTTACCAGCTGCTTTAGTTAATCGTCCATCTTTATCAATAATTGGTTCTACTTTTAAATTATATTTCTGAGCTAATTCAAAATCTGTAAAACTATGAGCTGGCGTAATAGTCATGGCACCACTACCCATTTCCATATCAGCCACTTCGTCAGCAATGACTCTAGCCTTAATTTTCCCATCAATCCATTCAAGCTCAAATTCCTTACCAATAATATCCTTATAACGTTTATCTTTAGGATGGACAATAATCACTTTATCGGAAAATTTTGTTTCTGGCCGAGCTGTGCCAATGGTCACTGGACCATATTTAAAATAATAAAAAGGTGTTTTTTTCTCTACATACTCTACTTCGTCATCTGCTAATGTAGAGCCACAGCGTGTACACCAATTAACAATTCTATTACCACGATAAATCAAACCATCATTATACATTCTGACAAAAGCAGTGCTGACTGCCTTTGACAATCCTTCATCAAGCGTATATCTTTCTCTAGACCAATCACAACTAGCTCCCATTTTCTTAGTTTGATTGCGTATAGTGTCTTGCGAATTGGCTACATATTTTTTTACTCTAGCCAAAAATTTGGCTCTGCCCAACTTTTCTCTACTACTGCCTTCTTCGGCCAAAATCTTTTCTACTTTGGTTTGAGTAGCAATGGCAGCATGATCTGTACCAGGCAACCAAAGAGTCTTTTCGCCTTTGAGTCTATGATATCTGATCATCAAATCCTCATAAGATAAATAGGAAGCATGACCAAGATGTAAAATACCAGTAGCATTTGGCGGTGGCATAGAAATAGTAAAAGCCTTTCCTTTGACATCCAGATTGTCTGGATTAAAAAATCCAGACTCTTCCCAAGCCTTATAGATATTATTTTCATATTTACTAGGCTCATAAGCCTTGGCCATTTCTTCTATTTTCTTGGACATATTTCAATTACCTTCAATATTTATAATTAATTTATTGTTATTTTTCGTTTATTATCTTTTAATAATTCTATATTTATCTTGATAGCTCTATCTGGCAAACTTCTCAATTTATCAGCCCATTCTATGGCTACTATTATATTATCATGAATTAGATAATCCTCTAAACCAATTTCCAACAAATCTTCCCGTCTGTATAAACGATAACAATCAACATGCACAAATTTATTTATTTTTGCTTTTTTCAAATCATAGACTTTCATTAATACAAAAGTCGGACTAGTAATATTTTCCTTAATCCCCAAAGCCTTGGCTAGAGCTTGGACAAAAACTGTTTTGCCAGCTCCTAGATTTCCACTCAGAGCCAAAAGCTCACCACCTTTTAGATTTTTGGCTAATTTGGTGGCTATAGCTTCTGTTTCTCTTTGATTATTAACTAAATATTCTGGCATTATTTAATTATATTTTATTTTTGCTTAATTGCCAATTAGAACGAGGTTGTAAATCAAATACTTTATCACCTTTTAAAATATCTCCTGTTTTGCTAAATATATTATAATAAGCAGCTGTAGCTATCATAGCTGCATTATCTCCAGTATATTTTAAGTCTGGATAGAAAAAAGGTAGCTTAATTTTTTTACTTTCTTTAATTAAAGCTTTTTTTAATTCTGTATTAGCTGCTACCCCTCCGGCAATCATAATAGATTTTACATTATGTTCTCTAGCCGCTTTAATAGTCTTTTTAAGTAAGACTTCTATCACGGCGTTCTGAAATGAAGCGCATAGATCATTGATATCTTGCTTGGTGATATTTTTCTTTTTTTCTAGTGTATAGAGGACTGCGGTCTTCAGCCCTGAAAAAGAAAAATTATAATTTTGTTTATCAATCATTGGACGAGGAAAATCATAAGCTTGTTTGTCACCTTGCTCGGCTAGACGACTGACAATTGGCCCACCTGGATATCCCAATCCAAGTAACTTGGCTACTTTATCATAGGCCTCTCCCACAGCATCGTCTAAGGTTTGCCCAATTAATTTATATTGTCCATAACCTTTCATTAATACTAGCTCCGTATGACCACCAGATACTACCAGCACCAAAGCTGGTAAATATTTTTTAGTATTTTTTGCTAATTTGCTATTGGACAGCCAATTAGAATAAATATGTCCTTCTATATGATTTACTGCGACCAAAGGTAAATTGTTGGTAAAGGCTAAAGTTTTGGCTGTAGCCATACCCAATATCAGAGAAGTGATGAGCCCTGGTCCACTAGTCACAGCTATATAATCCATATTTTTTAGTTTATTTTTGCCTAAAACATTATCCACAAGTGGAATAATGGTTTCGACGTGCTTGCGAGCTGCTAGCTCTGGTACTACCCCGCCATATTTTTTATGAATATCAATCTGAGAATATACTAGGTTTTTCTGCAATTTTAAAGAATGTCCACTGGCTTCTAAAATAGCAATGGCTGTCTCGTCACATGATGATTCTATGGCTAGTATTTTCATATCTTATATTATAACAGATTTGCTCATTTTATGGTTATAAAGCATTATTGTCAAACAGCTTAATTATATTAACTAGTTTTTTATTTGTTTTTATAGTAAGCTCAAAGTATGTCCAGACAAAAATTAAAAAAATTTGCTGAGCTTGATAAATTTGCTAATGTCGCTCAATTTAATCGGCCTGATATAAAAAATAAACTAAATGATTTTTTACTTGGAAAGCACCAAATTATTTTGGAATTGGGCTGTGGCAGAGGTGAATATTCATTGGCTTTGGCCAAAAAAGAAAAAACAGCAAAAATTGTCAGCATAGATATTCAAGGCGAAAGACTGTGGGCCGGAGCTAGACAAGCTCAAATAGAAAAACTAGACAATATATTATTTCTAAGAATTCAAATTGAAGATTTGCTAGAATACTTCTTCCCAAAATCTATTACTGAAATTTGGATTACTTTTCCTGATCCATATCCACGCGACAAACAAATAAAAAAAAGACTTACCTCGCCTAGATTTTTAGATGTTTATAAAAAGATATTAATAAACAATGCTGTCCTTCATCTTAAAACCGATGACTTGAATTTGTTTGATTATTCTATAGAAAGCATAATAAATCATAAAGGCAAAATAATAAAAAAAATAAAAAATATATATAAAGCTAAAAATATTCCCAAAATACTAAAAATTAAAACCGAGTTTGAAAAAAAACATTTAAAAGCTGGAAAAACTATTAACTACCTAAAATTTAGTCTGTAATACCAATATATTGACATTTTGTATAAAATATAGTATAATACTATATTAAGTTAATATATAAGCTTAATTTATGAAAAATTGGCTAAAAACAATACTAATTACCATTTTATTATTAAATTCATTTGCTTATGGATTTGAGGCCTCTGCCCAAATCTCTATTTATAATATCCAAATAGAAAATATTAAAGATTCTAATGCCATTTTAAAATGGCGTACCAATGAAGATGTTAAGAGTGAAATTCGCTATGGCTTGGATGCTAAAAATCTAGATACAAAATGGTCAAATAATGTATATAAAAAAAGCCATGAAGCAAGTCTTTATGGTTTAGAAGAGGATAAGGATTATTTTTATCAAATAACTCTATATTCTAGAAGTGGGGAAAAATTAGAACTGTATCCCCGATCTTTTTCAACGGATAATATGGAAGACACTAGAGCTCCTAATTTTATAGATACTAAAGTTGTCCAAACAGTGGGTAATACTGTTGCTATTGCTTGGGAAGCAAACGAAAAAGTATATTCTGAAATTCAGTATTATAAAGAAGGTTACGGTGATAATAGAAGTACCAAAAAAGTCAGTGGCTACAAAACTTATAATCAGTATTTTATATATGATCTAAGTCCAAATTCTCAATACTATATAAAAATAACCATAAGAGATAAAGCTGGAAATAAAAAAAGTGATACTGTCAGTGTAAATACTGCTAATAAATTTGATAAAAATATTGCACTTGAACTAAGAAATATAGAGCCATTGGCTTTTAATACTAGTCTTGTCTCTAATAATCAAGCCATTATTAAATTTCAATCCAACCTAGCAGCTAAAGCTTATATAAAATATGGTCTAGCTCCCAATAAATTAAATAAAAAAATTTATATCAATGATCAAAAATTAAGTACCAATTATCAAGTGACGATTGATGGTCTAGAAGCAAATACTATTTATTATTATAATATTTATGTAGATGGCGCTGTCTATAATAAAAAAACCAGTGTCGAAGGATTGAGTTTTGTGACCAAAGCCTCTGTCTTGGGTGTCAAAGAATCAGCCGAAAACTTGGATAGTGATTATGATCAACTTAGCAATGCTTTGGAAATGACCTTGGGTACAAATCCATATAATGCTGACAGTGACAACGATGGTTACCGTGATGGTATTGAGGTGATGAATGGTTATAATCCACTAGGTTTTGGTAAGTGGTATAAGAAAATAGATTTTTTCTATGGCAAACCTCGTCTAGATTTAGAATACGAACAAAACAAAGCCACTGAATTGAAAAAAGCTATTAGCAAAAAATTGCCTTATGTTTATATAAACGCCAATACTTGGAACATGCTAGTAAACGCCTATGTTTATGGCAATTACCCCATAGATGCTATTATAATGTATGTCAAATTAGATGGAAAAACAGTACATCCTGACATAGCTTGGAATACTTGGAAAGATAATCCTGATTATACAAAATATGCCAAATATATAAAAAATTAAAAACACCCTGAGCGAAGTCGAAGGGTGTTTTTTGGTTTAGACAAAAGTAAGCCATTCATATTTAAATAAAAGCAAAAGCCCTATAATAAACATCAAAATTCCACCAACCAGAGAAGAATAACGACTATATTTTGTACCAAAACCAGTCAATTGTAGAGTAATCATAGCTGTAAAAAACACCAATAAATCATCCAACATAAAAAAGAAAATATATAATAAAATATAACTATAATATTGCCAAGTGTTTAAATCATTTAAGGCCAAAATTTGCGTATAAACTGCTGGTAATCCAGCCGAACAGATAAGCTCTACCATATTTACAGCCAAAGCCAATAAAATAATACCGATAAAAGCCAAGAAAAAACTTTTTTGCTCGCTAATACTTTTTAGTTTATCAAAAACTCTTTTTTTCTTTGCTTGACCGTCTAGCTTGCAAGTCCCTGCCTTATTCTTAAAAAACTCTCTAATATTATAAGCTCCCCCAGCCAAAGCTATAGTAGCAATTGATAATCTAAGCCATAATACTAAACCTAAAAACAAAAATATATTGAGCCAAGCGGCCATAAATAAAAAATATACAAAAGCTGAGGTTACTATAAAAGTCGTGCCCAAAATCCACATACGCTTTTTGTTTTCCATACCCAAAAGAAGTGAAATCAAAAATATCAAAGCCCACATAGCGCAAGGATTAAAACCGTCCAAAAAACCCAAAACTATAGATAATATAGGTAGAGAAACTTGTTTGGTATTTATATCTCCTAAAATTGGAACAAACAAATTACTAGAGATTTCACTGCTATTTTTATTTTGATCAGATGTTAAATCATTAGCCGGCTCTTGAACACCTTCTAGACCGTTTAATTCTGGTGGAATGACCGGCTTAACCGGCGCTGCTATATTATTAACCTGAGCCTTTAATAAATTGTTGATACTACTTCTTATCTCTTCTCCAGTTACTTGATCATTATAATAACCAATAAAATACTGATCGCCTATTACTGTAAAAGGGACGCCAGATACAGTAGCATCCAAATCAGCAGCCATTTTAAGCATTAAACTAAGATTTTCGGCGTTACTAATCTCTAGACGATTTATTTTTAAATCATTAGCATATTCAGTTTCTAATGTATCCAAAAATATAGACTCCTTATGGCAATGAGGACACGATTCAGAATAAAAAAAATAAAGCTCGGGAATATTTTGTGCCTGAGAATATAATGGTATTAAAGCTAAGACCAAAACAAAAAATATCTTCTTAAACATTGTTTTATATTAATATATATATATTATACCTTTGTTAAGGTAATTACAATCAAAAAAATCGCCGCGTTAAACGCGGCGATTTTTAAATTTTCAAATTTAAAGAGAAATTAAACTCTTTTTACTTGAGTGGCAGCTGGGCCTTTTGGAGTATCAGATACTTCAAAACTTACAGCATCACCTTCTCTAAGTTCTTCAAAACTTGTACCAACTAACTCATTGGCGTGAAAGAATAAATCTTTATCACCTTCTTCTGGACTAATAAATCCAAAATTTTTGTCAGTTAATTTTTTTATTGTTCCTTGCATTTGCGTAGAAATAAAAAACGAATTAATACATAGTAACTTTCGAAATTCGACTTCATTTCTACTCTTACTATACTTTGAGCAATTTATAATAATTGCTCACAAACATTCTAGCATGAATCAGATAAAATGTCAATGTTATATTAGCCAAACAAAAAAACCTATTATAAAAGGTTGCTGGCTATGCCATCCGAAGCCTTGGCGAAGGATGGTGAACTGCTGTATTAAGAATTTAAACCCTATTTTTAAAGAATTAAAGCGTTGGTCTGAGTTTGAGATTATATAGTATATAAGTAATTTTTATGTGCCCATTTTCCATTTTCTTGACATTTTGTAATACCAATAATATACTAATTTGAAAATAAAAAATGTTCCTTAACAACTAGAAGGAGTTGGGAAATGACAAACAACGATTTACTTGTACAAGTTGAAGGCCTTGATGCCTCACACGCTGAAGCGGTTATCTCATTTTTTAAAAAAGATTTTCCTCAAAAACCTGTAGTAAATGAAAGCCAGAATGAGGCCATTCTAAATGAACTCATAGGTACTCGACAGACTCGCATTGGCCCTGTCCCAAATGATGATTCTCAAAAAGCATTACGAAAGGTTATATCCTATTACATATCCGTTAACCAGCCTATTCCTGTATTAGTCCCCTCCGCAACGATGAAGCCAATTATTAACCAAGGTATCGATATTGCCGAAATTTCAGCAATTAAAACCATGGCTTGTTTACACAAACGTGTATCAACCCATTATAAACCCGGGTTATTATATACAATACGCCTGGAGGATGTTACCGGTTGGTATTTAGAAGGTGACGACATTAGTATCAGACAGAGTATGCTTACCTACATGGAACAATTTGAAACATTAATCAAACTTTTTAATTATGATTCATTTATTCACACATTACGAGAAAGCACAATAACAACAAGGGATATTTTTTTCAGTACCGCCTTATCACTTGAAACTCATTTCGTCGAATTAATTAAGGCTTCGGATTACGCTGAAATATCTAATTCAAAGGCTGAAATTCCAACTGAACTACTAAACTATGGGTGGATAGGGTCACTACCTAAAGAACAACTTAATTTCTATCGTGCTAGATGCAATAAAATGTATCCAGGTGCAGATAATGAGACAATTGACCAACTTATGGCTAAATATTTTTCTAGTCTTTTGACACATGACATCCTCGAAATTTCTGGTGTAAATTCTGATTGGAATGGATATATTAAATTAGCATTTACTCCATTAGTTCCTGGTACCCCGTCAAGTCTGGTTTTGAACAAGATTTATTACCGTACTATTCCATCAAATCTTCATCGACACAATATTCCATTCTGGCGAGCACGTGGTTTTTTTATGATCAAAAATAAAATTGTCAAACCTGCTTTAGCTAATTGGACAGAAGTGTTAAATCTTCACCCTTGTCAAACCACAATCTCACGTGGTTACAAGACTATTACACTGCAAACTAACTACCTCCTTGACTAAGAAAATATGAAGGTTACTTGATTACATTAAGTAACCTTTTTTAATATATTTAAAATTACTAACTTTGCTTACTGTGTATATTTTAAAATACTAAATAAAAATTAAATCGCAAATAGACAATTCCTATATTTTTAGATAAAATTAATAAATTATATTAATAAAAAAAATATATGAAAATTTTAATTATTGGTGAAGGATATTTGGTTACACGTTGTGCTGAAACATGGGAAAAAGATAATCAGGTTATCCTTAGTGATAAAAAAATAAAAACTATTCAAGATGTAGAAAAATTAATAAACGAACACAATCCAGATGTATTACTTAGTGCAGCTGGAATAGTAGGAAGGCCAAATGTAGATTGGTGTGAAACGCATCCAATGGAGACAATAAATGGTAATACTGTTTTGCCTATTATTATTGCTGAAGCTTGTAGGAATAAAAAAACATATATGCTTCATATGTCTACCGGTTGTGCTTTTTATGGCAAATCTCCTCATGACGGTCCTTGGACAGAAGAAGACTATGGTAATCCAACGGTAGTATATACTAAATCCAAATTTGCAGCTGATTTAGCTTTATCTGCATTACCAAATGTAGGTATTGCTCGTGTTCGTATGCTTTTAGATAGTAAACCCCACCCAGCAAACTTGCTTGATAAGTTGTCAAAATATGAAAAAATTATAGATGTTGAAAATTCTATAACGATAGTTGATGATATGATTGATATCTTTTATCAATTATTAGAAAAAAAAGCGGAGGGCATATTTCATGTTACCAATCCAGGTTCTATCAAACACAAAGAAATAATTGCTTTATATAAAAAATATGTAGATCCAGACCATAAAAATGAATGGATAAAAGAAGACGAGTTAGTCAGACTTGGTTTAGTTGATAAAAAGCGTTCAAGTAATATTTTAATTTCACTAAACTTACCTAAATACAATATACAAATGCGGCCAATTAAAGAAGCCACGGAAGAAACGATTAAAAAATACGCTAAGAATAAAAAACAACCATAATATAAAGGTTGCTGGCTATGCCATCCGAAGCCTTGGCGAAGGATGGTGAACTACTGTAGTGCTTTTTTAAAATCTATATTATCTAATAAATAGCTTAATACTTGGATCTAATCAACGATGTATCAAAAGTTATATTATTATCTACACATTTTTGTTTTTCTATTTCTATTTTTACATCAACATTTTTAGCAAGTGTAGTAAAAAAATCATACATATTCATTTTTGGACCAACAACATGCAAAATCCCTCTATATTCACCCTGAGATATTTTCCATATTTCATTTGCCAAATCATCAACTAAGGTTGGACTTCTAAACATATTAGTATAAACACTAACTTTTTTAGAATTTAATAAATTCATAGTACGTTTATCCCACTGTCCACCGCTTTTTCCATAAACATAAGAAGTACGAATTATTACATAATCATCCAAAACCTTTTCAATTTCCTCTTCTTCAATTAATTTTCCTTTGCCGTATTCAGTAATCGGATTTGGCTGGTCTTGCTCAATATAATTTCCTTTCCGACCATCAAATATTGCATCTGAAGAAAGATGTATAAGTCTTGTGTTATTTTGTTTAGCATAAGTAACTATATTTTTGACTGCTTGTGGCAAAGTTTTTGAAGTATTGATAATAATGTCTGATTTTATTTTTTCTAATACTTTTTTTGTTTTAGAACGATCTAATAAATCACATCTTTCCCAAACTACATCCGCAGCATCTTTAACTGATGTATTAAAAGTAGCAAAAAGAGAAATATCTTTTGGCTTTAATTCAATAAGTTTTGTTCCCACAAATCCGCTTCCACCAAGAATTAATACTTTGTATTTTTCCATATTTCTATTCTATCAAAAAACAACCATAATATAAAGGTTGCTGGCTATGCCATCCGAAGCCTTAGCGAAGGATGGTGACCCCACGGAGAATCGAACTCCGATTGCCAGGATGAAAACCTGGTGTCCTAACCGTTAGACGATGGGGCCAAATAATAGAACGTCCATATAATAACTAAAAATAAGTAAAAAGTCAATGTCCCAACTATTCCACCGTCACACTTTTAGCTAGATTTCTAGGCTTATCAACATCCAAATTTTTTAAATCTGCTATATGATAGGCCAATAATTGTAAAGGTATCACATTGATTACTGGAGACAACTCATCTAATGTCTCTGGTACTTCTATTATATGATTTACTATTTTACTTATTTCTTTGTCTTTTTTATTTACTATGGCAATGATATGCCCATTTCTAGCTTTGATCTCTTGAATATTAGAAATTATTTTTTGTGACAAAGTGCTTTTGGTGGCAATAAAAACTACTGGCATATCTTGGTCAATTAAAGCAATTGGTCCGTGTTTTATCTCAGCAGCCGGATAACCCTCAGCATGAATATAAGATATTTCTTTTAGTTTAAGTGCACCTTCTAGAGCAACGGGAAAATTAAAACCTCTACCTAAATAAAGAAAGTTTTTGGCATCTTTAAATTCATGGGCGAGTTTGGCTATCTGCTTGTCCTGCTTAAGAGCTTGAGCAATTTTATCTGGAATAAGCTCCAGCTCTTTTAATATTTTTTTATCTACTTTGTGACCTAGCTCTTGTTTGATATAAAAAGAAAACAATGTCAAAGCCAAGACTTGTGAGGTAAAAGCCTTGGTAGAAGCCACACCAATTTCTGGTCCAACATGAAGATAAATACCCGAGTCTACTTCTCTAGTAATAGTAGAACCAACTACATTTACAATACCCAGCGTCTTAGCTTTTTTGCTTTTAGCTTCTTTAAGCGCAGCCAAAGTGTCAGCTGTTTCTCCCGATTGAGAAATAACAATCATTAGATCATCTGAGCCTATGATTGGATTGCGATAACGAAACTCTGAAGCATAATCAACCTCAGTTTTAATGCCAGTCATTGATTCTAATAAATATTTGCCAATCAAAGCACTGTGCCAAGAAGTACCACAAGCTACAATAACTATTCTTTTTATTTCCTTGATATCAAAGTTAATAGAAAGCTTAACTTGTCCATCTTTTATACGTCCACGCAAAGTATTGAGCAATACCTCTGGTTGTTCAAATATTTCTTTGAGCATAAAATGTTTATAGCCTTGCTTGGCTATCTGATCTACCGTCCATTTGATATCATGAATTTCTTTATTTATATTTTGACCATTTATATTTTTTATTTGATAGGAATCTTTTTTGATAATTGCTAATTCACCGTCACTCAAATAAATCACTTTTTTGGTATGCTCCAAAATAGCGGGCACATCTGAAGCTACAAACATTTCTCCTTTCCCTACACCAATAATAAGTGGTGATCCTCTACGAGCTACAATTATTTTTTCTTCGTCTTTATGAAGTACGGCTATACCATAAGCACCTTCTATGAGATTGAGAGCTTGTACTACTGCTTCTTCTAAATTTCCTTGGTAAAATTTTTCAATCAAATGAGCAATAACTTCTGAATCGGTATCTGATTTTATTTTATGACCATGTTTGATGAGCAGCTTTTTAAGAGCTTGATAATTTTCGATAATACCATTATGTACTATAGCAATTTGATTGTTACAGTCTAGATGAGGATGAGCATTTTTTTCATTTGGTTCTCCATGAGTAGCCCAGCGAGTATGAGCAATACCCAAAACTGCTGATAAATTTTCAATATTTTTATCCTTGGCCAAATCAGCTATCTTACCTTTCTTTTTTATAGTCTTGAATTCTTTATTTTCCACTACACAAATACCAGCGCTATCATAACCACGATATTCAAGCTTAGCCAAACCATCCATGAGTATTGGTGCTGTTTTTTGAGAACCGATATAACCTATTATTCCACACATATAATTATTTGTTTAATATTTTTCTATAAACTCTTAATATTATTGGTGGAGTATACATTCTAATAAGCTCTTTCCAACTACTTCTAAATATACTACTTTCTCTATTTTGCCAAGTTTTAAATTTACTTAAAAATTGATTCATTAAATCATCAGAGATTTTATTTTTAAATCCTATTCCAACAACAGTGTGAGGGAAAGTTTTATCTCCTGCAAAACCTACAAATGATGAAGCAAATGGTTTAAGAAGACTTTTAAATGCTTCTGGTGTAAAACGCCAATAATCGTATGGATGATCATGTATTTGAAAATTCATAACCGAACTAATTATCAATAAACCATTGGGTTTCAAAATTCTATATGCTTCTTCTACGGCCTTACGTGGATATTCAACATGTTCTAATGTATCTACAATTATCACTGTGCCGACTGAGCTTGATGGTAAATCTATTTTATGAAGATTTAATACAATATCAACGCCCACTCCAGGACGCATATCTGCACCAATGAATTTTTTATTTTTAAAAAATGGTCTAAGATCAGCTATTTTTTCCTGCCCCAAAACCCTTAGAGAACCAAACTCATAAATTGTTTCTTGAATTGGTAGTGTTTCTGAACATATTTGTACAAATTGTTTAATTAATTTTCTCATAAATATTTTTATTACTTTTTAATATTTTGTCTAACAATTACTAAATAAGCCGGGCTTAAATCAAGGCTAATAAATAATTTTTGTAATATATAAAATGGTAGCACAAAAAGCCCATTAAAGAAAAATTTAAATTTACCCTCTATGCTTCTATCTAGCCCACTTCGAGTGGTATTGGCATTTTTTGAAAACATGACTTTATCTTTTTTAATCAATTTTTTCCTAATAAGCCATAGTATATTAGTCAAAGGAAAGCCATAATTATAAAATTTTATAATTTCAAAATTATTTTGCTCAAACAACTTTATCAAACTCTTTTTTTCATAACGACGATAATGCCCCGCCCATTCATCCAATATGCTCCACTGCTTTTGATGGGCTGGTACTGACATAATAAATATGCCCCCTTGAGTCAATAATTGATTTATTTTATTTATAGCAGCTTTATCATCTTCTATGTGTTCCAATACTTCCAAAGCAACTATCAATTGATATTTATCTTTTTCTTCACTCTGTAAAAAATCTTTCAGCTCAAATTTTATTTTTGGCTGATTGACATTGTAGCTGGCAACCTCAACAGCCTCTTGACCAATATCCATACCTATTCCAGAAATAAAATACGGACTAAGGCTAGCTATCAGATCGCCACTGCCGATGCCTATTTCCAAAAAATTATTTATCCTAATTTTATTTTTTTGTATATATTCTAAAATAATTTTTTTTCGCATAATATAAGCTGGCGTTGGTACCCAAGTAGATTTTGGTTTGTAGGTTAAAATATCTTTAAATGCTTTACCAATTTTGGCTATAGTAAAATTATTATAAAATAAATCAAAAGCTCCTTGTGATATCTTATCAGCCAATAAAGTGTTATTTTTTAACATGAGAATTTTTTCGGCTAAAACTTGAGGATTTTCTGCTGGGCAAAATAAACAATTTTCCTGATCTACAAAACCAGCCGTCACAGAAGTCTGACAATCTACAATTATTACTGGCCGTTTCATCGCTATCATTTGAAATACTTTGTTGGCTACTACTCTTTTCCCTTTTTGACTAGCTCCAAAATGACCACCAATACAGACGTCTGCCTGAGCTATCTTGTCTGATAACTTGTCAAAGGCTACCCAATCTACAAACTTAATATTTTCTATATTTAGCTTTTTGGCTAATGCAAGCATTTGACTATGCAATTGTCCTATACCAATTATCTCAAATTCTATAGATTTATCTTGAGCTAAAATTTTAGCTGCTTTTATAATAATATCTACACCGTGAATAGGAGAAAATTTGCCATAAAATAAAACTTTAAATTTATCACTACTTTCTTTTGCCAATGGAAAAAATTTGCTTTCATCTGCACCAATATATACGTGTGGCAATTTTTGTCGTGTTATTTTAAATTTTTTGGCAAAATAATCAGCATGCTCTGAAGTATCCAAAATTATTTTATCTGCCAAATTACAAGAAAAACGATCCAGAAAATATAAAGCCTTTTTTAGCAAAAAATTTTTAGTAACTTGCCTATCGTCAATCATCGTGTCATAAATAGAGAGCATTGGATTGAAAATAATTTTCTTTCTAAAAAATAAAGCTCTAGCCAAAAACATATCTAGTTGTCCAGGATAACCCACTATAATACAATCCACTTGTCCAACAAAAAATCTTTTGATTATTAATTGAATATAAGCTAAAAAAATATTAATCAACAATAATACTTTTTTAAGTATATTTAGATTTATCTTATTTTCAAATTTGGCATACAAATCAACATGACACTCTACTACTTCTACATCATTGGCAATCAGACCATTAATAACATTTCGGTTACGTGGATAATTTTTTTCATATGTACCAAAATAACAAACTCTCATAATTTAATTCTATATATTATATTAAAATAAAATACTGGAACGGATCAAATGCAATACTACAATAATAGGTGGTATTGGAAAAACTTGACCAAATTTTTCAAATATAGCTCCTGGAGGCCAAGGATCATAAGCTCCTATGATAGCCACTAGGGCTGACCAAATGAAAAATACAATAACTATAAGAGTCAACTTTTTATTCCATGTCTCCTGACACAAAAATATAGTAAAAAAATAAATCAGTGGTGTAATAGCTATAAACCAGCGAAATCCATAAGCGCTACCTCCATAATCTCTGGCAAAAATTGTATAAAAAACTGTGATTACTAACAAAGCAAACAAAATCATCAGTGCCTCCCACCTAAAAGCTGTTTTTTCTTTAATATTTTTGTAAATACTATAAAAAGATACAAACAATAAAGGAGTATAAACAAAAAATCCGTGAGTGCCTATAAAAATATTAAAAATATACATATACCAAGGGGTCTGAGTAAAATATGTGGAGAGAATAGGCTCATTATCAGGACCTATCCAATATTGTTTATAAGCTTGAGCAGGTAATAAACCACCAAAGGCCTGATAATTAAAATACGAATGAACAGAAAATATTATTACTGCTGGCCATAGGTAATAAAATATTTTTTTAAAACCAATTTTGTTTAAAAAATAAATAAAAAACATAGCAAAAAAAGTAAGTCCAACTGGCACATCTATTGTGGCTGCTAAGCTAACGAGTAAACCAACCAAAGATAAATACTTGTTTAATTTAATTGGATTATAGCCTTCTTTTTTTATTAATAGTAAATAATAAAAAGCTATAAAAAGTAATGCTCCAGCTATAGTATGGTTATTAAGGGTAATAGCATAAGAAAAAAATAAGGTTCCCAATCCCAATCCCAATATAAGTGGCAGATGATACTCTTTTTTTATCGAAAACAGCTTGATGGCTTTATAAAAATACAAAAGCATCAACCAAAAAGTAAAACCAACAAAAATAAGAGATGTGACATAAACTGTAGGATAAAGAGAAAAATAATAATTTAATTTATTGACTTCATTGAATTCAGGAAAATCTTGACCAAAAAAATTATGACTTACATAATAAACAGAAGATGCCGCCACAGATAAAATTGGTGGTTTGGATGAATAATAGTGCCCGTCTCTGTATATCATATCATCGCTAGCCTCATGTTTTTCATCAATAATAAAACTATTATTTTCTACTATAGACTCTATGGTCAAATAACGTGAAACTATATTAAAAGTATTTAAATATGGCTCTGTAAATAACATCAAAAACAACGCAAAAAGAAAAAAAGCCAATGCTATATGGCGCTTATATTTATCTTCTCTCAAACTTATAAAATATTCTTTAAGCATTATTTTTTTATATACTCATCTTTATCTTTTGATAAATTTTCTTTGACAATAAGCTCTCCCAAAAACCCCATGGAAACAAGTTGTATGCCAATAATAATAAGTAATATTCCCAAAAACAATAATGGCCTATTGCCAATACCCTCTCCCATAAACCAAAGAACAGTTAAGTACAAAGATATTAGTATACCCAGAGCAAAAGAAATGAGTCCTAAATTGCCAAAAAAATGAGCTGGTTTTTTTTGATACCGAGTTATAAAAACCACATTGATAGGATCCAAAATATAATTACTGAGTCTTCTTAAGCCAAGGTGCCCATATTTTGACTCACCAAATTGACGAGCATGATGTTTTATTTTTATTTCTCCGACTTTAAAACCTTGTTGATGAGCTAAAAAAGGCAAAAATCTATGTAGCTCTCCGTAAACTTCTATATTTTTTACTACTGTCTGTCTATATATTTTAAAACCACAGTTGAAATCGTGAATTTTTAAACCAGACAAAAAAGCTACCGTAAAATTAAAAATTTTAGAAGATAATACTTTGACAAAAGGATCTTGTCTATTTTGTTTCCAGCCAGAGACCAAATCATAGCCAGTATTAATATATTCTATAAATCTGGGTATCTCTTCTGGATCATCTTGTAAATCAGCGTCCATAGTAATTACCAATTTTCCATTGACCTTACTAAAAGCAACTGCTAAAGCGGTTGACTTACCAAAATTCCTTTTATGAGCTATAAGCCTCACATGTTGGTCTTGAGTTGCTATTTCATTTAATATTTCTGCTGACTTATCTCTTGAACCATCGTCAATATATAAAATTTCATAGCTAAGATTAAGCTTGGCTAATACTTTTGTTAATTTTTCATTTAATTCCCTCAACGATCCTTCTTCATTATATAGAGGAATAACTACACTTAAGTCCATAAAAAGCTTGATTATTTAATATACTAGCTATCTAAATAAGTATCTATATCATACCTTGTTTTAATTGATTATTCAATAAAGAAGCAAAGTCTGATATAATAGCAATATAAGCATTTCCACCATAGGTGGAATAAACAAACAATTATATGGCTGAAACAAAAACTATAAATAAAGCTGTGGAGCCTGAACAAACAAGTTCATTGGCTCCAACTTTAGACACTAACAAAAAAAATCAAAGCTCTGTTTTTGGTAAAAGTGAATTATTGAATGCCCATCAAATACTGACTCAAACACTGGGTTTAAAACTAGGCAACAGAATCGCTGACTTGGGAGCAGGCGGAGGTTTATTTACTCTTCAGGCAGCTCGTTTGGTTGGCGACCAAGGTCAAGTTTATGCTGTAGACATTATCAAAAATATTTTATCAGACATAGACTCCAAAGCTCGTATGGCCGGCTTATATAATATCAAAACTATTTGGTCTAATATTGAAATACTAGGGGCTACAAAAATTCCGGAAAATACCTTGGACTTTGTAATGCTAGTTAATGTTTTATTTCAATCCAAAGACACCGGCCAAATGATAAAAGAAGCTAATAGGCTATTAAAAAGTGGTGGGAAAATGCTAATCATTGATTGGAATGATTCTAACATTGGTATGGGTCCTCAAAAAAGTAAACAAATAGATCCTAATAGCCTTATAAATCAAGCTACAAAAATAAATCTCACACTCGAACAACAATTTGTAGCTGGAGAGTATCACTTTGGGCTAATATTTATAAAAATATAAACAACTAAAACAGCTCTTGACTAGGGTTGTTTTTTTATCTAATATTCAACATAATAAAATAAATAATAACTATGATTAATCTAGATAAACTTTTTGACCTATCCTATATGTTTAACCGCTTTCCTCCAGCTGGCTTTTCCTGGCCAATTAGGCTAGTTTTGTTGATTATAATTGTGGTTTCTATAATTTTGGCAGTATATGCTGGTAAAAAAATCCAACAAAGGGGCTTGCAAAAAAAACTATGGCAAAAAATACAAGTTTGGAGCTGGACCAATGGATTGGTGAGTTTGGTATTTGTATATTTTAGAGAAGTGAGAGCCTTATACCTTAGTGCTCGTGGCTGGTTTTTACTATTTATTATTATCATGATAATTTGGTTGGCTTTTATTATCAAATTTGCCAAAACCAAAATTCCTGACAAAGAAGCTCGTGAAAAAAAAGAACAAGAATTTGATAAGTGGTTACCAAAAAGAAAATAATCTAACAAATAAAAACAGGCTTAATAATCTGTTTTTATGTTTTATAAAAAACTATTGGGTCAAAAAGGTGAAGAAATTGCCCTAAAATATTATCAAAAACTTGGTTATAAATTAATTATACAAAATTACTATAGTCGTTATGGTGAATTAGACTTGGTTTTTAGCAAAAATAAAGAAATAACTGTAGTTGAAGTCAAAACCAGAATTGGCGAGCAATTTTCTTGGGCTGAAGAAAGTATCAATGCCAAAAAAATAAACAATATTTATATCACTTATCAAAAACTAGCCAAAAATAAAAAACTACCTGAATTTTTTTATCTAGAGGCTTTGATTATTGAAATAAACAATAAAACAGCCACGATTCGTAGATATCAGATATAAAAACTAAATATTCGCAATTTTAATATTTTGCTATAAAATTATATACTTATTGACTAAATATATAAAAAGGGTTATTATATATCTATTAAAGTTAGTTTACTACTGTAGACTAGCTCTTTTTTATCCTTAGTATCAAGAATACTGGATATATTAAATCATAAATAATTAAACAAAAATTATGGCAACAAATAATATAGCAGCCGCTATAAAACAAATTGCTGAAGAAAAAAACTTGTCTATGGAAGCTATCATTGGAGCTATAGAAGCAGCTCTAGCAGCAGCTTACCGTAAAGAGTTTGGCAATAAAAATCAAAATATCAAAGTAATCTTCAATGCTGACAATGGGCAAACAGCAGTTTTTGATGTAAAAACTGTAGTTGAAGATGTTGATTTGGAAGAAGAAGAACGTCTTGTTGAAGAACAAAGAGAAAAAAGAGAAGCTGGTGAAGAAATTGCTGAAGAAGATATTGTAAAAAGATTTAATCCTCGTAATGAAATTATGCTCTCTGAAGCCATCAAAGATAATGATGATTATAAAATTGGTGATATTATAGAAAATAAATTGGAAGTGCCAGAAGAATATGGTCGTATGGCTGCTCAAACTGCCAAACAAGTGATTGTCCAAAGACTTCGTGAAGCTGAGCGTGACCATATCTTTAATGAATACAAAGATAAAGAAGGTGAGTTGGTACTTGGTACAATACAGAGAAAAGAAGGTCGTAGATTTATTGTGGATTTGGGTAAAGCAAATGCTGTCCTGCCTATTGAAGAACAAATCCGAACTGAAAGATACAATATTGGTGCTAGATTAAATTTTTTTATTGTAGAAGTACATGTTGGCAATAAAGGTCCTGAGATCGTACTCTCTCGTACTCATCCTGATATTGTCAAAGAGCTTTTTGCTACCGAAGTACCTGAGATTGCAGCTGGAACCGTAGAAATAAAATCCATTGCTCGTGAAGCAGGCTCTCGTTCAAAAATTGCTGTAGTAGCCACTGAAGATAATATTGATCCAGTGGGTTCTTGTGTTGGTCAACGCGGTTCTAGAGTACAGACTGTTATCAATGAACTGGGTGGAGAAAAAATTGATATTATAGAATGGAATGAAGATATAAAGATATTTATTGCCCATGCTTTATCCCCAGCTGAAATAGAAAAAATTGAATTGGATGAAAAAAATAAAACTGCTTCCGTAAAAGTGGCTGATAACCAGTTGTCTCTAGCTATTGGTCGAGGTGGCCAAAATGTAAGATTGGCTGCAAAATTAACTACTTGGAAAATAGATATTGTTTCTTCTGAAACTGGCGATAAAATATCTGGAGACAAAGGTAATAATAAAGAAATATTAGAAAAAGAAGTAATTGTAAAAGATGAAGAGGAAAAACCAAAAAAGAAAACAAGTAAAAAAACTACCAAGTCTACTAAAAAAGACGAGAAAGTTAAAAAATAAATTTATATTAATAACTTAAAAAAAATATGAACAATGTAATTCTTTTGGCTATTTTGGCCGCTGTAGCATCCATAATATTTGGAATAATATTAATTAAAAAAATCTTAAAAAATCCTAATGGTGACGATAAGATGAAAGAAATTGCCAAGGCTATCCAAGTAGGAGCCAAAGCTTATCTTACTCGCCAATATAAAACCATTGCTTATCTAGCAATTGCCTTATTTATAATACTGGGATTTACTACTGACTGGCTGACAGCTTTGGCCTTTTTGATAGGAGCTGTCCTATCAGCTATGGCTGGCATCATTGGTATGAACATCTCTGTTCGCACCAATGTCCGTACTGCTGAAGCTGCTCGTAAAGGCATTCAAGCTGCTATGAATCTAGCTGTGCTTGGTGGTGCTGTTACTGGAATGCTGGTAGTGGGTTTGGCTCTACTTGGTGTCAGTCTAATGTTTGCTCTACCATTTATAGAAATACATCACTTAATAGGTCTGGGTTTTGGAGGTAGTCTTATCTCTGTTTTTGCTCGCTTGGGCGGTGGTATTTTTACCAAAGCAGCTGATGTTGGAGCTGACTTGGTAGGCAAAGTAGAAGCTGGTATTCCTGAAGATGACCCCAGAAACCCAGCTGTAATTGCTGATAATGTAGGTGACAATGTAGGCGATTGCGCTGGTATGGCTGCTGATTTATTTGAAACATACGCTGTTACTTTGGTAGCGGCAATGTTGCTCGGATCTCTTACTTTTGCTGGTAAAGAAAGTGCCGTATTATATCCTCTAGCTCTGGGTGCTGTAGCTATCCCTGTTTCTATTATTGGTTTATTTTTTGTAAAACTAGCTAAAAATAAAAGTGTAGAAGAAATTGCCAAAGGTGATTATATAATGAAGGCTTTATACAAAGGATTATTGGCTGCTGGTATTTTGGCGGCTGTAGCTTTTTATTTTGTGACTGACAAAATGATGTCTAATCTAGTAACTGAAAAAGCTATAAATATATATTGGGCAGCTTTGGTTGGATTGGTTGTAACGGCTTTTATTGTTTGGCTAACCGAATATTATACTTCTACAAAATATAAACCCGTGCGTTCAATTGCCAAAGCTTCTGAAACTGGTCATGGTACAAATATTATTCAAGGCTTGGCTATATCTATGAAAGCAACTGCTTGGCCGGTACTAGTTATAGTGGCTGGTATTTTGGCTGCTTACTCTTTTGCTGGATTATATGGTATTGCTGTTGCTGCTATGAGCATGTTATCACTAGCTGGCATTATTGTGACTATTGATGCTTATGGACCTATTACTGATAATGCTGGTGGCATTGCCGAAATGGCCAATATGCCAGAAGAGGTCCGAAATATTACTGACCCACTAGATGCTGTGGGTAATACCACCAAAGCTGTAACCAAGGGATATGCCATTGCTTCAGCTGGACTAGCCGCCTTAGTACTGTTTGCAGCCTATACTGAAGAATTGTCTCAAAAGGGAATTAGTCTAGCCTTTAAATTGGATGATCCCTATGTCTTGGCTGGATTATTTATTGGTGGATTATTACCATATATATTTGGTGCACTGTCTATGGAAGCTGTTGGTAAGACTGCTGGCTACATTGTTCAAGAAGTTCGTCAACAATTTAAAGATCATCCTGGTATTATGGATGGTAGCGAAAAACCAAACTACAGTTCTGCTGTAGATATAGTAACCAAAGGAGCTTTAAAACAAATGATAGCGCCTGCTCTTATACCTGTGCTTGTCCCTATTTTGATTGTCATTGTTTTTAGAGGAGACAATGGTTGGTTGGTCCTAGGTGGTACCTTAGTAGGTAGTATCGTCACTGGAATATTTATGGCAATATCCATGACTTCTGGTGGTGGTGCTTGGGATAACGCCAAAAAATATATTGAAAGTGGTCATCATGGTGGTAAAAATAGTGAAGCTCACAAAGCTGCTGTCACTGGTGATACAGTGGGTGATCCTTACAAAGACACTGCTGGCCCAGCCATCAATCCAATGATTAAAATTTTAAATGTGGTAGCATTACTTTTAATTGCTGTCCTAATCGCCTAAAGAATTATGCAAATTACTAAAAAAAATTTAGCTAAAAATCAAGTAGAACTAGCTATAGAAGTAAGTCTTGAAGAAATGAAGCCCTTTTTAGAAAAAGCTGCTTCTAAAATGAGCCAACGCACCAAATTGCCAGGTTTTAGACCAGGCAAAGCTCCTTATGAATTAGTAAAAAATAAATTTGGAGAAATGGCTATTTATCAAGAAGCTCTTGATATGATTGTCAGTGATTCATTTTACAAAACTATAACTAGTGAAAAAATTGAAAGTATTGGACAACCGGAAATCAAAGTTGAAAAAATAGCTCCCGGTAATCCTCTATCATACATTGCTATAGTGTCTCTGCTACCAAAAGTCACTCTTGGAAATTGGGAGACGCTAGAAATAAAAAAAAGATCAGTCAAAGCTAGTGAAGAGGATATAAATAAAACTCTGGAACAATTACAAAATATGCAAGTTAAAGAAAGTGTGGTTGATAGAGCTGCGAAAAAGGGAGATAAAGCCGAAGTTGACTTTGAGGTTTTTATTGATAAAGTAATAATTGAAGGTGGTAAAAATACCAAATATCCTTTGGTCCTAGGTGAAGGAAGAATGATTCCTGGATTTGAAGATCAAATCATTGGTATGAAAAAAGATGAAGCCAAAGAATTCGAATTGACTTTTCCTAAAGAATATTTTCAAAAAAATCTAGCCGGCAAACTTGCTACTTTCAAAGTAAAACTAATCAATGTCTATGAAAGACTCTTGCCAAAACTAGATGATGAATTGGCCAAAGGCATTGGTATGGAAAATATGGCAAAACTGAAAGAACAATTGACTCAAAATATCAGCCAAGATAAAGAAATCAAAGAAAAACAAAGAGTTGAAAGTGAGGCTATTGAAGCTATTGTCAAACAAGCCAAAATTGAAGATATTCCTGAAAATCTAATTGCTAGTGAAATTCATAAAATGTCTCATGAGCTAGAACATGGTATTGGTCAGCAAGGTATGGATATGGCTGGTTATCTCAAATCAATCAATAAAACCCAAGAGGATCTAAAAAAAGATTTTCGTCCTCAAGCAGAACAGAGAATACAAGCTGCTTTGGTGATGCGTCAAATTGGACAAGATGAAAAAATAAAAATTGATGATCAGCAGGTTGATGAAGAAATCAAAAAACAAAAAGAAATGCATAAAGACAATAAAGAGGCTCTCCAAAATATAGCTCATCCTGGTTATCGTCAACACTTGACCAATATTATGATTAATCAAAAAATAGTAGATTTAATAGCTAGTAAAATTATAAAATAATCATTAAAACTCTCACGCTGTGAGGGTTTTTTTATTAGCAAAAAATTATGCTATAATAAACACATTATTTTATAAACAAAATAAAAAACTATAGCAAAAATAATACTAAAATATGCTATAATAAAACATATGTATAAAAAAGAATTACAAGTTACACAACAAGCTGCCAAACAGGCCGGTAAATTTCTTAAAAAGGAATTTTTTACTTGGAAAAAAAAGAATTTACATTACAAAATACACAATGAAAGAGTAACTTGGTGTGATAAACAATCTGAAACTATAATATTTAAAATACTTAAAAAATATTTTCCTGATTATGCTATTCTTTCTGAAGAAAGTGGTAGACAAGACAAACCTAGCGACTATACTTGGATAATAGATCCATTGGACGGTACTACCAATTTTACTATTCACCATAGCATGTTTGCTGTAGCTATCGCTCTCTTGTATAAAAACGAAATTGTTTTGGGTGTAATATATGATCCGATATTAGATGAAATGTATTATGCTAGTAAAGGTGCTGGTGCCTTCAAAAATAACCAAGCTTTGCAATTATCTGACACCACAACGCTACAAGATTCTGTAATCACTTATTGTCATGGTTCTGGTAAAGCCCATACCAAAAAAGCGTATAAACTCTATAAGCGATTTCATGATATCTGTCACCATTGTAGACACTTTGGAGTTACTAGTCTAGAACTAGCCATGATCGCTGGTGGCAAAACTGAAGCACATCTTATATCAGGAGCAAAACTTTGGGATGTGGCAGCTGGTATTATGATAATCAAAGAAGCTGGCGGTATAGTGACAGATTGGCAAAATAAAAATTGGCACATAAAATCAAAAACTATTTTAGCGGCCAATAAAAAAATACATACTCTTTGTCTGGCCGAGTTAAAAAAAATAAAGCTTGCCTAAAATAAGATATTTTGCTAAATTATTATCTTCAGGCCACGTAGCCAAGTGGTAAGGCAGAGGTCTGCAAAACCTTTATCAGCGGTTCGATTCCGCTCGTGGCCTCCATTATAAGAATAAAAAAGGTTACCCTGTAATGGGTGGCCTCCACCCTTTGTTCCTCGCTAATGCTCGGAGCTACGGGTGGCAAGCCAATTATATAGCATCGTCTCAAGTAGACGATTTTTTTAATATACAAAAAAACAGCTCAAAAGCTGAATCTATATTAACAAAAGTTGGCCTGCCACCCGTAGCCCCTAGGGCGAAGGGTGGTACCGGCGATCGGACTTGAACCGATACGGCATTGCTGCCACAGGATTTTAAGTCCTGCGTGTCTACCAATTTCACCACGCCGGCACAATATTAAATATAATCAAATTGTGATAAAAATGGAGCGGGCGACCGGGCTCGAACCGGCGACCTTTTCCTTGGCAAGGAAATGTTCTAGCCAACTGAACTACGCCCGCTCATTTAATAATTCTATACGAGTGATCCCGCAAAGCGGGACGACCTTTTCCTTGGCAAGGAAATGTTCTAGCCAACTGAACTACACTCGCTTAAAACACAAGTATTATACAATAAATGCTCATAAAGTCAAGAAAGTTAAGACTTGGTATTAGCCTCTAAAAATGCTATCATAAACTAAAGAATATTAGATAAATATGGCTCAAAAATTCAAAAAATTGGTAATTATAGATAGTAATGCTCTGCTCCATCGGGCTTGGCATGCTATACCTCCTCTCAAGCTAAAAGACGGCACAATGGTCAATGCTGTTTATGGTTACACTTCATTGCTTTTAAACATCCTCAAAGAACTAACACCAGAATATATTATTGCTGCCTTTGACTTGGCTGGCAAGACTTTTCGTCATGATCAATATACCGAATATAAAGCCACTCGTGTAAAACAAGCTGATGAATTTTATACTCAATTTCCATTGGCCAAAGATGTGCTAAAAGCTTTTAATATTCCTATATTTACCAAAGATGGCTATGAGGCCGATGACATCATAGGGACTATCAGTAAAGAAGCCTACAATAAATATAAAGATTTAGAAATAATCATCATTACTGGAGACCTAGATGCCCTACAACTAGTAAACGACCGTATCAAAGTATTGACTCTCAAAAGAGGTTTTCATGATACATTTACCTATGATGAGGCAGCTGTCCAAGAGCGCTATGGACTAAAACCAAGTCAGCTCATAGATCTCAAGGCAATCCAAGGCGACTCTTCTGATAATATCAAAGGTGTCAAAGGCATAGGGGCTAAAGGGGCTACTGATTTGATAAAAGAATTTGGTTCTTTAGATAATTTGTATAAAAAAATAGATAAAGCCGAACTCAAAGAAAGAACAAGACAACTTTTACTTGATCAAAAACAGGCTGCTTATGAAAGTCAAAGTTTGGTAACCATTGTCCAAGATGTCCCTTTGGATTGGAATCTAGAAGCTGCAAAATTTTCTGAATTTGATAGTGAAGATGTCTATAAAATATTTCAAAAATTAGAATTTAATTCCCTACTCAACAAAATACCAAGTCACAAAACAACTGTAAACAATGACCATAATACTTTTATCAAACATCAAGATTGTTCTTATACAAACATCCAAGATATTACTGCTTTTGAAAAATTTTATACTATTTTAAAATCTCAACCAATATTTGCTTTTGATACCGAAACAAGTGGTCTAGATATTTTAACAGAAAAAATCTTGGGCATTTCTTTTTCCTGGCAAGCCAAAATTGCTTATTATATAGATCTGCGTGATCCAAAATTTGCTGAAAAAGTCTTGGACAAATTAAAAACAATTTTTGCCGATGATAAAATTGCCAAAATTGGTCATAATATAAAATTTGATTATAAAGTATTAAAAATCTTGGGTATTAACTTACAAGGAATTGTTTTTGATACTCTAGTGGCTGCCTATCTAATAAACTATAATCGTGGCCTAAAATTAGAAGAGTTGGCCTTTTCATATCTTGGCTATAAAAAACTAAAGCTAGAAGACTTGCTTGATGAAAAAACAAACAAAAAAGACACTGTAGATGTTTTAAGTATTGATTCGACTAGACTAGCTTGGTATGGAGCCGAAGACGCTGATATTACTTTTAGACTATATAAAAAACTATACCCACTGATCAAAGACAGTAAAAATCTAGAGCTATTACAAAAGATAGAAATACCTTTGATACCTGTGCTGGCTGATATGGAACTAGATGGCATATCCTTGGACAACAAATTTTTAGCCAAAATGGAAGTAGATTTAAAAAAAGAATTGGAAAATTTGACCAAGCAAATACACAAATTGGCTGGCTCTGAATTTAATATTGCCTCTCCAGCGCAATTAAAAAAAATATTATTTGAAGATTTGAAAATTAGCACTCAGGGTATCAAAAAAACCAAAACCGGTATTTCTAGCGCTGCCGCTGAATTAGAAAAAATGAAAGATGCTCATCCTATCATTCCACTGATTGTAGACTTCCGAGAACTAAGCAAACTTCAATCAACTTATGTTTCTGCCTTACCAGAACTAGTCAGCAACAAAACAAAAAGATTACATACTAGCTTCAATCAAACCGTGACTGCCACCGGCCGGCTATCTTCCTCTAATCCAAATTTACAAAATATTCCTATCCGTAGTGAACTGGGCAAAAAAATACGTCAAGCCTTTGTAGTCCCAAAAGATTACATTTTACTGTCAGCTGATTATTCACAAATTGAATTGCGCATAGTGGCCTCTCTGTCTAATGATCCAAAAATGATCGCTACCTTTAAAAAAGGTGAAGATATCCATGCTCGTACAGCAGCTGAAATACACAAAATACCTCTTGATAAAGTAAGTAAAGATATTCGTCGGACTGCCAAAGAAATAAATTTTGGTATTTTGTATGGACTGGGCTCACTAGGCCTATCACAGAGAACTGATCTAAATAGAAATGAAGCAAAAGAATTTATAGATCGTTACTTTGATATTTATAAAAAAATAAAACAATATTTAGATTATACCAAAGACTTTGCTCATAAACATGGTTATAGTCAAACCATCTTTGGTAGACGTCGCTATTTACCAGATATAAATTCTTCTATGCCCATGCTCCGAGCCGCTGCCGAACGTATGGCTATCAATATGCCAGTTCAAGGCACGGCTGCTGACCTACTAAAAATAGCCATGATTCGTCTTTATCGCGACTTGCCAAAAATATCCCAGCGCTCTAAAATACTCCTACAAGTTCATGATGAACTAGTCCTTGAAGTACCAATAAGTGATTTAAAAAAAGTAGCCAAATTTGTAAAAACAACAATGGAAAGTGCTTATAAATTGGCGGTCCCCTTAACTGTTGATATAGAGGTTGGTAAAAATTGGGGTAAATTAGAAAGTTATAAAATATAAATGCTATTTTTTTACTACGGCCAAGATTCTTTTAGAGCTAGTCAAAAGATCGAGGCTATAAAAACCAAATTTAAAGAAAAGATTGATCCTGGTGGACACAATATCCAAAGTCTTGATGGTGAGACCATGAGTCCTGATGACTTTTTCCAAGCAGTATCTGTCATGGGTTTTTTGGCTGACAAAAAATTGATAATAGTAAAAAATATTTTTGATAATAAAAAACTAAAAGACTGGCAAGATTCTTTGATAAAATTTTTGGATTCTCAGGGAGATACTCCTGAAGAAAATTATATAATCTTTTTTCAAAACAACAAACCTGATAGTCGTCTCAAGTTATACAAAAGATTATCTAGACTAAAATTTAGTGAAGAGTTTGATCCTCTTAGTTATGGACAACTCCAAACTTGGGTTAAAAATAAATTTTCCAAACATGACAAGTCTATTTCTGCGCCTGCCTTGGATCTTTTGATTTCCTATCTAGGCAGTGATCTGTGGCAAATAAATAATGAAATAAACAAACTAGTTAGTTTTGCCAAAGATGACATAAATGAAGAAGATGTCAGGTCGCTGGTCCAGGCTAATATAGATGAAAATATTTTTAAACTTATAGATGCTATCGGTGACAAAGATAAGGCGCTAGCCTTAAAACTTATTGAAGAAAAACTAGACAATGGTGTAAACCATCAATATATACTCACTATGATTATCCGTCAGTATAGGCTACTGATAAAAGCCAAATCTCTGGGCGATAAAGCCAAAAATTATTTTGCCCTGATGCAAGTACTAAAAGTACCAAAGTTTATAGCCCAAAAGACTTATCAACAAAGCCAAATGTATAGCCTAGAGCAACTAAAAAAAATATATAAATATCTACTCTACCTTGATGAAAAGTTTAAATCTAGCTCTGGACAAGAAAAAGTATTATTTGCCAAAATGATTAACGAATTATAAAATCCAGCTAACGAGCTGGATTTTTTATTATTTAAAATTCTCCTTTTAAAATATTTTTTCTTTTTGTCTCTGCTATTCTTTCAATAGCATAGCGCAAAGTTGTCCGTGGTAAATTTTTATAATTATCTTGCAAAAATTTTTCTACTCTTTTATTGTCTTTTTTCCAAGCTTCACGCAGCATCCAGCCCACTGCCTTGTGCATCAAATCTTCTTTGTCATTTAAAAGAATTTTTGCCAGTTTAAAACAATCATCCAGTTTGGCCTCTCTTATAAACACCCAAATAGCTACAATAGACATTCTTCTTTCCCAAAGATTATTACTTTTAGCATATTGGTACAAAATTTGTTTGGATATTAAAGCGTCTAAAATGGCCTGCCCCAAAATATAGCCAACTGACAAATCAACCAAGTCCCAATTATTTATATTTCTTCTATTTTTAAGATAAAAATTTAAAATAGCTTGGCGTAATTTTATATTTTTATTTTTAATAGCTAATTTATTTTTTTCTACTAAAATTAAAATGGCTGCTAGCCTTATTTCATGAATCGGTGATTTTATTAGCTTGGCTATTTCTAAAAAATCTAAAGCTAAAAATTGTTTAGCCACTTTTCTAATATCAGGCACTGTAACACCTATAAACTTATCTCCTTCTCCATATTGGCCTTTATCTGTTTTAAAAAACCACTGATTACTTTTTTTACGTTCTAACGAGGCGTATGATTTTAATTCTTTTATTAAGTCGTGAGCTTTCATAATCTAATTCTAACAAAACAAAAAAGCCTCCGCAAGGAGGCAATTTCAAAATTTATTTATTTTTTTTCTTCACTTTTTTCTTTGGAGCTTACAACAGTTTTTTTGACCATATCAGCAAAACGAGACTTTTTACGATTGCCCGTATTGGCTTTTAAAACCTTTGTTTTTACAGCTTTATCAACGGCTTTTTGTAATTCTTTGGCAATTGCATCAACAGCTTGGCCACTTGTAGCAGCTTTTTTACCTTTTTTTATAATTTCTTTGATATTTCTCTTAATCAAAGCATTACGCAAGGTGCGTTTTTTAGTTTGCTTTAAATCTTTAATTGCAGCTTTTTTATTTGGCATAAATGCTTTTTTCCTTTATTATTTATAGTAAGACCTGAAAAGGTTAACATAATTAAGCTAATTAGTCAATACTATGGATCAATATATCTCCCCAGAGGAACAAAGACTGGTTATAGAAAAACTGTATTATTCTACAGATTCTATCACTAGTACCAATAAATTTAATAAGCTTTATCAAGATAAGTTGGGCAAAATGGGTGATCGCACCCTAAGAATGTATGATTTTGCTAGTAAAATGAAGGAAACCGACTTCAAGGTCTATGATATAGAGCGTTTTACCAAAGAAATCACTGGCCAAGATATTGATTTAGACTCTTTATAATATCTTGCGGGGCTATTTTATTTTTGAGCAAACTAGCTTTATCTACCTTATCAAGTGGTAAAGCTTTTTTTATAACAAAATCTCCAATAGCTACGCGACGAAGATCTGCCAACATAGCACCCGTACCCATGGCCCTACCCAAATCATAAGCTAATGATCTTATATAGGTGCCAGCTGAAACCGATGTTTCTAAACTTAAATTTGGATATTTAAATTTATTTATTTTTAATTTATATATTTCAATTTCTTTACTAGGTGCTTTGACCTCTTTACCAGCTCTGGCTAGTTTATACAATTTTTTACCAGCCACTTTTTTGGCACTATAAATAGGCACAACTTGTATTTGTTTACCAAAAAACTTATCCAAAACTTTACCAAGCTCTACTTTGCCAAAACCTTGGGCGTTTTTATTTATACTTATATTACCCTCCATGTCATAAGTGTCTGATTCTTGACCAAAAATAACATCAGCTTGATATATTTTGGGTAAATCATGAAACCAATCTAATAATTTAGTAGCTTTACCACTAGCCAAAATCATCAGACCAGATGCCAAGGGATCCAGTGTCCCTGAAAAACCAACTTGCTTAAGATTTAACACTTTCCTCAAAACTGAAACTACATGAAAAGAATTTACTCCTTTTGCTTTGTCTATCAAATAAATTCCCGCTGATTTATCTTCCAAAATAGAGCGCAATTTAGAAGATTTATATAAATTGCTTTTGACAAATTTTATAATCTCTAAATGTAAATTATCAAAATTAGAAAAAGTATCTTGTAGATATTTTTGATCCTCCCCCATACACAAAATATCTGGCTGAAGAGTATTTATCAAATACTTGGCGTCGTGAATAGTGTTGCGCACAAAAACAGTAAAACCCAAATTTTCTAAATTGCTTTTTCTAATCTTTTGATTATTATATGGGATATAATTTCGCAAAGATTGGATAGCTTGATCTGATTCTAAAACCACTGTTACTTGACCAAGTTTTTTGGCCAAAGCCAAAATATGCATATGTCCTGGATGCAAAATATCAAATTTTCCAAAAACCAATACTTTTTTTATCATACTAAGAACTATATTATACTATATAATCCAAATTGACAAAAAATGACTACTATGGCTACAATATAAGGGTATTTAATATATCTAAATAAATGAAAGGGGGTAGATAATATGGGCAAATATTGCTACTGTCCAACATCCTTCAATGTGCTAATGGGTCTTTTTACAATTTTTTTAGCTGTTTCAGCATTTTTAAATGCCTGGAATATTTATATGCCATTGTGGTTGATAATACTTACTTTTGTCCTAGGAGTTCTACTAATTTTTTTAAACTCAGCCAATCCTATTCATGAAAAAATCAGTGGTGATGATTTGAGTGTCGAAAAAGCCAACAAAATACACGCTAGTGAAGGATACTAACCCCCTCCCAACCTCCCCTTAACAGGGGAGGAAAATAAAAGTCCCCCTGTTAAGGGGGATTTAGGGGGTTATTTTTTTATTTATTCTATATTTACTATAATTCCTGGGGTAGTAATCAAATTATTTGATTGATCTTTAACTACCATATAAAGTTTATATACTCCTGTATCTAAATCTTTGTTCCAAGATACTGATAATTTATTTTGACTTGGTGCTTCTATATAAGTAAACCAATGTGATTCATTGTTTGGATCAATATAATAAAAATCAATTTTCTGTACTTTGGAAGGCTGGTCTAAGTCCAGCTCCAGTTTAATTGGAAAATCCAAAAGATTGAGTGTCTCCCCACTAGCTGGGCTGAGCCACACCAAATTAAAATCTCTGCTGGCACTATCCAGATTTATATCAACATTGATACTAGTGGCCCTAAAATTATCTCGATCATCAAAAGCAATTGCCTTGAGCTCATGACGACCATTAACTATAAAAGGATTGATCTGATAATTAAAATCAAATGGATTAGAATAACTAGTACCGATTAATTTATCGTCCAAGAAATATTCTACTCTACTTACTCCTCGTGGAGCATTGGCACTGACGCTCATCTGCAAAACACTACTAGAAATAGCTTGGTTATTATTTGGAGTCTCCCAATTAATATTTGGTTTGTCTTCTGGAGTGTGAATATCGTCATATTCAGTAGGAGCTGTCTGATTAACATAACCTTGTTCCTGAGCATATTTCAAAACCGGAGCTTCCCAAAGATTGTATTGTGGCTCCTTGTTTGGTTCAGACAATGGTTCTCCTAGAGGATCATTTATATTTATATAATGAAGTATGGTATGCACTTCAAGGTATTTTTTTTCTTCAATAGTAGTATATGGTGTGTTTTCTGTTGCCAACTTACCAGACATTCTATCAATTTTGACTGGCTTGGCTCCAGACAATTCACCACACACCATTGGCTTGTCACATTTTGGCAATTCCTCTTTTTTAAAACCAAGCACTGGCAAATTTTTGGTCACTTCTTTCATATAACCCTGCCAAATTGGAGCCGCCACTACTGATCCGTCGGCTCCAGGAGCCATTTCGGTATTATTATTATTACCCACCCAAACACCAGTGGCTATCTGTGGCGTAAAACCAACCGTCCAGGCATCGTGATAATTATTGGTAGTACCGGTTTTGGCAGCCACCGGACGATCTGGCAATGTTAAATAATTATTGGCTCCAAAAATATAAGACCGAGCATCATTGTCTGATAAAATATCATTTAACAAACGAACCGGTTCTTTCTCTAAGACTCGGCGTCCTTTGTTACTATTATTTTCTTCAATTATTTTTCCCTTACTATCTTTTATTTCCAATACAGCAATTGGCTCTTTATAAATTCCCTCGCGAGCAAATGTAGCATAAGCACTGACATGATCCAAGAGTTTTACTTCTCCTCCACCAAGAACCAATGATAATCCATATCTATCTGGTTCATTTAAAGTGGTATAGCCAAAACGACTAGCTAAATCAGTAACTGTATAAATTCCGGCTAAATAAAGCGTTTTGACCGCTGGGACATTTAATGATCCAGCTAAAGCTTTGCGCATAGAAACTGGCCCACGCTGTCCACCATCATAATTTTTTGGTTTATAAGGATCGCCAGAAGCAGCAAAATTTGTTTCCAAATCAAAGAGTATGGTATCTGGACGATAACCTTTATTAAAAGCTGCTAAATAGACTAGGGGTTTTAATGATGATCCAGGCTGACGACTGGACAAAGCGACGTTAACCTGACCATCTATACTATCGTCAAAATAATCCTTAGAGCCAATCATAGATAAAATTTCTCCGGTTTCCACATCCATAGAAACCAAAGCTGCGTTTTGGGCTTTATAGTTTTCTAAATTTTTAGGAGCTATTTCATTGATAATTTCTTGCGCTTTTTGTTGAGCATCCCAATCCAAAGAGGTCCTTATTTCCCAACCACTTTGTTCTACAATACTAGCTCCATATTTTTGTTCTAAAAGTTCTCGGATATACATCACAAAATGTGGTGCCTTTATTTGCTCAGCCCGTTTTTTAAAAACTAATTCTTGATTTTTAGCTGTCTCGGCTTCTTCTTTGGATATATAACCCTGTTCTACCATTAAATTTAAAATAGTTTGTTGACGAGCTATTAATAAATCTTTGTTATTACCATATGGAGAATAGGTAGTAGGTGATTGTGGCAAGGCTGCTAGTATTGCTGCTTCAGCAATACTTAAATCTGTAGCTGACTTATCAAAATAATACTGCGCCGCTGCTTGCACTCCATAGATAGCTCCACCATAAGGAATTTCATTAAAATAAAATTCTAAAATTTGCCTTTTGTCGTATTTCTTTTCTATCTGCCAAGATAATATCCACTCTTTTATCTTACGAGAAAATTTACGTTCGTTGGTAAGGATAGCATTTTTAACAAATTGTTGTGTCAAAGTTGAGCCACCTTGAGATCTATCACCTTGTAAGCGAGGAACAATCTGTCCTCTGATAATACCCCAAACAGAAATACCGTTGTGATTATAAAAATTTTTATCTTCAATAGCAATGGTCGCATTTATAACATGGTCTGGTATATCATCGATTTTGACCAAGGTTCTACTTTCGGGACCATGTATCTCATACAATAATACTTTTCCAGTCCGATCATATATTTTGGTGCTCAGGGCCACTGATCTGTCCATGATTTTACCAGCTTCTGGTAAATCACGAGAATACCATGCAAATAGCCCTATCAGTACAATACCTCCTAGTAGAACCAATCCGAGTATAAATGGCCACAATCGCCTAATTAAGGCCTTAAACAGGCTCCTAGAGCCTCTTGGTTGTGGCATTTTTGATGTTTTTCTAGCAAAAAAACGAACCCTAAATTTCTTTCTAATAGGCCTATTTGTTTGGGTTATAGGATGCTGAGAAAACTGATGAGTAACATCGGCAATTTTTCTTTTGCTAAAAGTTGACTTGAGTTGAGGAATTGGCATAGTATTTAAATTATAGCTTATTTTTGCTATAATTTGAATATGATAAGTATAAAATATAATAAAAGTATGACTAAGAGTAATACAGATAAGCAAAAAATTCAAGAAATACTAGAAAGAGGTGTAGCCAATATCTATCCTAACAAAGCATTTTTAGAAAAAGAACTTGCATCAGGCAAAATACTATCCTTGTATTTGGGGATTGACCCTACTGGACCAACGCTTCATCTTGGTCATGCTATTATCTTGGCCAAGCTAAAACAATTTCAAGAATTGGGCCATAAAATTATATTACTGATTGGTGATTTTACAGCTACCATTGGTGATCCGACTGACAAAACTGCTACTCGTCAGCCCTTGACCAGAGAACAAGTTTTAAAAAATGCCAAAAACTATAAAAAACAAGCTGAAACATTTTTGAAATTTACTGGAACAAATAAAGCTGAATTAAAATACAATGGTCAGTGGCTAGCTAAAATGAATTTTGCTGATGTTTTAAAATTGTCATCAAAATTTACTGTCAGTCAACTTCTTGAAAGAGATATGTTTCAAGCGAGAATAAAAGATGGCAAAGCAATTGGCGTACATGAATTTATGTATCCTATTCTTCAAGCCTATGACAGTGTAGCCATGAATGTTGATGGTGAACTAGGAGGCAATGACCAAACATTTAATATGCTAGCTGGGAGGACTCTGGTAAAATCTATGCAAAACAGAGAAAAATTTGTTTTGACTATGAAATTATTGACTGATGTGTCTGGTACAAAAATGGGCAAAAGTGAAGGCAATATGCTATCACTTGATGATAGCCCCAAAGATATGTTTGGCAAAGTAATGTCTTGGACAGATGATATGATTGTAAATAGTTTTGAACTCTGTACTACAATACCTATAAATAATATAAATCAAATTGCCAAAGATTTAAAAGCTGGAAAAAATCCTAGAGACTATAAATTTGCTTTAGCTGAAAAAATTGTCACCATATATTATGGAGATACTACAGCTAAAAAAACTGGGGAAGAATTTATCAAAATGTTTAGCAAGGGGGGCTTACCAGATGATATGCCTATAGTAACTATAACGAAAAAGAAAATAAATCCTATTGACTTGCTAGTAGCTTTAAAATTTGTCTCTTCCAACAATGAAGCTAGACGACTGATAGATGGTGGTGGTATGAAAATAAATAATAAAAAAATCCTATCTTGGAAAGAAGATATAATTATAAAATCTAGTGATATAATCCAAGCTGGTAAAAGAAAATTTGTTAAGATAAAATAAATAAAAAAATATGGATATAAAAAATAGCCCCTCAAAACATTTAGCAGTTGGTATTTTTTCACTAGTCATAGTATTTATTCTACACTTCATGCTCAATATAGAATGGACAGTGGCTTTTGCTAGAACAGCCTTTGTACTTCTGTTTCTCACTCTACTTATTGGTCCTATGGTAAGAATTAAAGTACCTAGTAAAGAAGTGACCCCTAAGATAAAGCCTTGGAGTTGGCGTGGTGAATTGGGGATTTGGTTTGCTATTATGGCTATAGCTCACTTCATAATCCTACTTATTGAAAGCCCACTTACACAACTCATAAAACTCGGCGGTTCTGGTTATAGTCTAACCAACTTCATTGGCTTAATAGCTCTAGTTATATCAATAGTATTAGCCTTTGCTTCTTTTGAAAAGGTAATTAAATTTTTAGGTGTCGCGTCATGGAGAGTATTGCATAGCATGACTTATGTAGTCTTTTATCTAGTAGCAGCTCATATGATCTATTTTCAATTTTTCTCAAGTTATGGAGAGGTGGGTCCTGATTGGTTTGGCTGGCTAGCCGTAGCTATGGCTATTTTGATTATAACCTTACAAATAATAGCTTTTATCAAAACCATCCTGTGGCAAAATAAAATTCAATAATACAGCTCAAATAAAAATATTATAAAATAGCCCCACCAAAGGTGGGGCTATTTTGATTAGCTAAAAAATGAGTTAAACAAATACTACTTTGGTAAATCTTGTCTATAAAACTCAGCGGCATCATCTGGATCAATCGGATTGATAATCAAGCCCGAGCCAATCTCTACTCCGGCCCACACAGAACCACGAGGCACTACTTTCATATAAAGATGCTGATCATTATCATTTATCACCTGATGAAAATAAAAATTATAAGGTAAATCCAATTGTCCAATTTTGCCTAAGATATGTTTCAATATTTTAGCAAAAGAATATCGTTCTGAAGCAGACAGCTCAGTGATATTATCACGGTGTTTTAAAGGCATTATCCAGACCTCATAATTAAACATGGAAGCATAAGGAGTAAAAGCAATAACATTTTTGTCTTTATATACCAAACGTTTTCCTTTACTCTCTTTACCTATAACGTCACAATAAACACAATGCCCATGTTTTAATTTGTAAGCCTGTTGTCTTTGAGATTTATCAACCAGATGTGGTGGTAAAAAATTGGTAGCAAAAATCTGAGAATGAGAGTGTTGTAAACTGGCCCCAGCTGTACCACCATCATTTTTAAATATCAAAATATAATCAATCTTATCATCTCTAGATATTTCTTTGGTCCTGATAGCATAAGCTTCCAATAAATCAGCAATATGCTCGGTTGGTAAATCTTCTAATTCTAGTGTGTGGTCGCCGGTTTCAATTACTACCTCTTGTCTGCCATAGGCTTTTTCATTGTCTAGTGACACGGCTGGATATTTGTTGGCAATTATATTAATGGACCAATCTAAACCACTGCCTTTTTTATACAAACTATGTACATCTTTTAAATTACTGGGACAAAATATGCAGGAGCTAACCATCTGTTTATGATGTTCTTTGACTTTGATTACATCATGAGGTCTTTTACCACGCTTGGGCGCAATAATAACATACTTTTCTTGGATATAATCCTTTCTGAGCTCTGGTTGTTTCATATTAGACATAAAGCTATTTCAATTTATTATACAATTTAAGATATTCTTTAGCTGACTTGTCCCAAGAAAAATCTTGTTTCATATCAGTCTTTAACATTTTAGCAAATTTTGGCTTATTTTTATATAGTCGCAAAGACTGTTCAATGGCACTTATCATTTCCAGTTTTGTATATTTTTTGAATACTATACCTGTCTTATTATGTATTACTGTATCTTTGAGTCCACCAGTTTGTCTAACTATAGGTATAGTACCATAACGCATCGCTATCATTTGACCTAGTCCACATGGTTCAAATAAAGATGGCATCAGAAAAAAATCACTACCAGCATATATCTTTTGAGCGAGTGGCAAAGAAAAGTTAATATTAGCAGACACCTTAGTTGGATATTTTTTAACCAAGACTTTAAAAGCATCTTCAAATTCTGCTTGTCCTGTTCCCAGTACTATAAATTGAAAATTGTCCTTTTTCAGTTTTTCGCTTAAAGCTGGCAAAAGAATATCCAAGCCTTTTTGACCAACCAAACGGGACACAAGACCAAAAACTGGCACATTTTCTATAGGCAACTTAAGTAATTTTTGTAAATCTTGTTTATTGATAATTTTGGCTGGTTGCCAATTTTTTACAGAATATTTTTTCTTGATATTCTCATCTTTAGTCGGATCAAATAATTTTAAATCCAGACCATTTACAATACCAAATAAATGTTGCTTTCTTCTGTTTAAATAAAGCTCTAGTCCTGCTCCATATTCTTTGGTCAATATTTCCTTGGCATAATTGGGACTAACGGTATTGATAAAATCAGCTGACAAAATACCTAGCTTCATAGAATTTATCTTGTCACCATCTTTGTCATAATAATCTTCCATTAAAGCTGGCGTCAAATCTTTGTGGAGTCCTGCATAATCTAAAATGTCCAAGCCAGCTATACCTTGATTGGCCAGATTATGAATAGTATATAAGCTTTTGATATTAAAAAAATTCTTATAGCTTAAACTATACTCATCAATAAAAGTCGGCAACATCGCAGTGTGCCAATCATGAGCATGTATAATATCTATGCTCCATTTCAATTCTCGAATTACTTCTACGACAGCCTTAGAAAAAAATGTAAATCTAAAAATATCATTTTTATCCTTGGCTTTATTTTTACCCACATAAACCGCTCCGGAAAAAAGACTATGTTTTATTAAAAAAATATCAATATTTGATTGTGGTAATTTTGTCTTATATAAATCAAATTTATTTTTTCTACCACTAATTTCTAAACTTATATTCTTTTTAACTAAAGTACCTTTATATTTTTTATTATTAATAACCCCATAAAATGGCATAATCATTTTTATGCTTACGCCCAATTTACTCAAAGCCTTTGGTAAAGAACCAGTGACATCTCCAAGACCACCCACTTTAACCAGAGGAGCTAGTTCGGCTGTAGCCATAAGTACTGATATTTTTTTGTTTGCCATATTTATTTTTATTTCTAACTATTTAAATGCTTGTAAGCTACAATATATAGCGCTGCATTCCAAGACTGTCGACTCATACCATATCCTTTAAAATTTTTACCATCAAAATACTCTCTAAATTGCCAATTACCTTTATGATTTAACTCAGCTAATCTAGCCAATTCTTCTGTGGCTAATTTTTTATTTGATAAAGACAACAATACAACCCAAAAACCACCTATAAAAGACCAAATAGCGCCATTGTGATATTTATATGGTTTATTTATGCCTGAGTGTCTATTCATATATTCTCGCCACAACTTGTCGTTTATTTTGATAGCCTTTAATACAGTTTTTATGGGCCATGGTTTATTTGCTTTTTTAGAGATAAAATATTTTATAATATTTTTTGTTTTTTTATCATCGGCTAGACCTACTAAACATGCCAAAATATTTCCCAAAACATCTACCTCATAACCAGCAAAAGAATAATTTACAAAACTCAAATAACTAGGATTGTTTTTTTCTGCTTTAATAAAAGACTTTAGTATTTTTATCCTATGTTCTGTACTTACTGCTTTAGGGTTAAATATATAATTAAAATATTTTTTGGTTAATTTTATATTTTCCAGATTATACAATTTTTTGACCCAATACCATAGAGCATTACTATATAATACAAAACCTGATCTAGGCATAAGATCAGCCCAATCACTAGCTTCATTTTGTTGAACTAAATAAAATTTGGGATGCTCTTGGCATTTTAACCAATTAATAGCCAAATTGATTTGTCTACTAAATTTTTTACTTAGCTTGGCTCCTGTATTTTGATCATAAAATTTTATGGCTATTAGCCACCATAAAGTAGAATCAATACAACCTAAATAATAAAAATCTGATTGTTTTGTTTTTGGTTTAACCAAAAATGGTATTTGTCCATTTTTACTTTGATGCTTTACTAAAGTCTCTAAACTGAGACGAGCTGATACTTGTAGAGTTTTGTCTCCACTTAATACCATACCCATAGAACAAATTGAAGCGTCTCGACCAAAAATGCTAAGATAATTTCTGTCTTTAGCCTGTTTACTAATTCCACTGGCAAACACTCCAAATTTATTAGAGTTTTCTTTTAATACTTTGATTGACTCTCTATAACAATCTACTGTATAATCTTTCATAAAATATTATTTACTAATAAAAGCAGCTGCTATTATAGCTGCATTTTTTAATTTTGATACTTTGATTATGGGTAGTTTAAACAATGGCTTGTGCTGTAATTCTTTGTTCATCGTCTGGGCAAAAAATTTATAAGCTTTAGCTATTTGACCACCCAAGACTATGATCTCTGGGTCATAAGCCTTAACTACACCTATTAAACCAAAACCTAAATATCGGCCAAACTCAGTCCAAACTTGTAAAGCTTTTTTATTGCCTTGACTGGCTAAAATATAAAGATCTTGACCATTTTCGGCAGCTAATTTGTATTTTTTAGCTAAACGTTTTAAAGACCTAGATCCAGCATATTCTTCAAAACAGCCTCTATTGCCACAAACACACTTGGGACCATTAAAATTCAAAGAAACATGTCCAAATTCAGAAGCCTTACCACGACCATTAAATATTTGTTTATCGTCTACTACTCCACAACCAATACCCGTACCCAAAGTAATACCCACTACTGTTTTATATTTCTTGCCTTGACCTATCAATGCTTCAGCTAATGTAAATAAATTGGCATCATTTTCTGAGTAAATAGGAAATTTGTATTTTTTAGAAATAATTTTAGTAATTTCTTCCAAAGTAAGAGGCATATTGGCTGGACTGGGCCAAGCCAAGCATATTCCTAAACAACTAATATTGGCTTTCAAAAGACTATCCAAAACTAACAAAGTGTTTTGAGCAATTTGTTTTTTACCAAGTTTTACTTGAGCAGGATGAGATACCAGTTTTAAAATCTTACCTTGTTTAGATACCAATCCAGCAGCAATATTGGTACCACCAACATCAAAACCTATAAACGCTTTGGTCATAAAAAATTATTTTTCTCTTAAAAACTCTAAAATTTTGTCTACTAAAGACGGATTTGGTAGTTTGGAAGAATTGATTATCAAATAATCCAATTTACTTTTTTTAATTAGTTCTAAATACAAATGTTGTTGAGCTATATAATCAATTGGACTTTGAGCGATACGACTATAGTGAGGATAAAGCTCTAGCCTGTCTTTAAGTCTTTTGATTAACAGCTCTTCGTCTTCGTCAAAAATAAGTAATATTAGCTTGGTATTTATTTTGAGTAATCTCTGCTCAATAGCATAAAAATCAAAATTTTGGTTATTGTATAATTTTTGATAAACGGCTTCCGTCAAATGAAATTTTTCTGCCATGACATTGGTGTCGTTTATCTCCTCAAAAAGCTCTAAATATTTATTCAGAGTTATTTCTCCAAATTTAGTACCAAAAATCCCAAGGTCACAATTAAACCAATGACAACCATCCATTACTTTGCCACCACTATTATACTTTGCCTCTAAATAATTATATATCTGGCTCATTAAATAGCTTTTGCCAGATAATTCTGCTCCTTCAAAAATAATATTATGTTTAGGATTCTTCATACTAATTAACATTAATGGACCTCTTGCTATTTTTGGCTAAATTTAAATATTCAATGGCATCTTGTAATAAATCATCAATAGGATTTACTACATCTTTCATATAAAACAAAAACACAGCACTACGCATAGCTGTCCAAGATTGATAGATATTTATACGATTGATGTATTCTATATTAATGTCTTCAAGATCCTGTTTGAAATAAATCTCAACAAAATCTTTTTTGTGCTGATTTATCTCTTTTCTAGACACAAAATTATGCCCCATAAAATCAAGCTGTTGAATAAAAGTACCAATGTCCATCATTGGATCACCAGTGGCAATATCTGTAAAATCAATCATTTCAATTTCTCTAGCCTCCAAGTTTTTGATGATAATATTTTCTGGATGAAAATCACCATAAATTAAGGTCCGGCTGATTTTTTTTCTATATTTATTGTCCAAAGTGTGTAAATCTGTTACTAATTGCTCAATATTTTTGCCCAATTTATTGCTGTTATTATAAAAATCTTTAATAAATTTTTTGGGTGCTGGAACCATAGCCAAAATATCAAAAACCGGCCACTTAAAATCAAGTTGCCCCAGATCTAGACTGTGTAATTTTTTTATCCACCCAGTGATAAGCCTCATAGATTTTTTTAAATCAGCTGAAATATCTTGAGTAAAAAAACTAAAAAAACTAGCTCCCGGTGAAGAAACATAAAAAAAAGCTTTTTGCCCTGCCAAAAAGAAAAGTGGTTTGGTTACTCTGTATTTACCAGTATCAAAACCGTGCTTATATAATGTTCTGGTTTTTTGATAAGCTTCTTTTCTTGACCCATCAGAATGAGCTGATACAAAAATATCTATATCTTTGATGCTACCATCTTTGCTGATATATTTTATTTTATATTCTACAACAAATACCGCACTAGTAATACCCAAATGTTTTTTAAATGGAGTTAAGCTTAAGCTTTTTATTTTTTTAAAATCTTTATAGTGTTTTGGTAAACGCTCGTTTAAAATTTTTATAACAAAATCTTTAATTACCAATTTGGCCATTTGTTGTTTTGTTTTTTCTGACAATTTCATAAATAATTATTTACTATATTTGTTCCAATGACTAAACCAAGTACTTTTCTTAATATCAATATATATTTTTTCTGCTTTTATTTTTTCTTGCTTATTGGCTAAAGCTAAAGACCTGATAGACTTAATCAACTCTTCTGACCCATTGTCTATCATGTCTGGATTCCAGGTCAATGGAGAAAAATCTGATGGCTTTCTAGCGCTAGCCCACCAAAAAGTACAAGAAGACAAGGCTCTGTCTAAATGTGTCCTAGCCCAATGCCAATTTTTATCTTGCTTATATTTATCTATTAAACTAATTGCTAAAAAAACCAATCTCCAAAGTAAACTATGTATTTTATTTTTTGGATGACTCCAAAGAGCAAAAGGAATACTATTTTTTAATTCAGAATCCAAGCTCTCCCAAGACGCTGCTCTTAAATTTATTTTTTGCTCGTTTTTGGAGTTTTTAAGATATTCTGAAACTGTTTGAACTGTTAAATTCTTGTTTTGTAATATTTTTTCTAAATGCCCCTGCCAGTCTTTATGAAAGTGTCCATATATTTCACCGTCCGTACCAGTAATTATTGTCTGACTAGGTTCGTTTTTCTCAATTTTATTAAAAATCACTTCTGGTGGATATGATTTTGAAATAGCTCTGTTTCTAAATACTATCTTTAATTTGGTTTTTTTGTGAATATAAAAAGTATCTTCATTATATTTTCCGGTGTAAGCTATCGGATCTAAAATAATCCATTCAAATTTCATTTTCCTCACAATATCAGCCACTTGATTTGAATAAGCCATCTCTGGCATATAAAATCCTTTTATTTTATCTAGTTTAAAATATTGTGCCAAAGTTTCTTGATTTAGGTTTATTTGTCTTGTTATTTCTTTACTAGGAAGTAGTGGAAGCAAAGCATGATATTTGGAACTAGCGCTAAGCTCTATCTGCCCTTTAGAAACAACTTTTTGTAATCTAGTTAATAAATCTGGACGATAGTCATTTAATTGTTCAACTAAATTGGCCGTAATATTTAAGCTCGCTTTAAAATTGGGATATTTTTCAAACAAAGTTAATAAATACTCATAGCTCTCACTAGAAATCTGTTCAATCACACCTTTGTCTTGCCAAGGTGGTTGATAAATATGAATAAAATTTACCCAAGTTATTTTATTTGCCATTATCTTTTTTAAATTTTATTGCTTTTTTATATAATTCTATATATCTTTGAGCTGGAAGGTCCCAAGAAAATGAAGTCTTCATACCTTCCCTGACCAAACGTTTCCAAGTTGGTCTATATTTATATGTTTCCAGCGCTCTAGTAACAGCGACTAACAATTCTTTGGCATTGTAATGTTTAAAGGTAAAACCGTTTCCATTATTGGTTTCTGGATCAAAATTTACTACTGTATCTGACAAACCTCCAATACTACGCACTATTGGTACACAACCATAACGAAAGCTGATTAACTGATTTATACCACATGGCTCAAAACGAGATGGTAGTAAAAACATATCAGCGCCAGCATAAACAGATGTTTCCATTTTGCGATCAAAAACTACAAAACGCAACTTTTCTGGAAATTTCTTTTGAATTTTTTTAAGTTTCTTAATATATTCTTTATCACCATCTCCCATGATTATAACCTGTACATCTCTAAGCAATAAAGTTGGTAATATATCTAGTGTCAAATCCAAGCCTTTTTGTTCGGCGATTCTAGAAGTAAGTCCAATCAAAGGAGTTCTGTCATTTGAAGGTAATTTATAAAACTTTTGTAAGTATCGTTTATTAAGTAATTTTCTATGTAATTTGTCTAAAGTATAATTCTGATGTAAACCTCTATCGGTTTTTGGATTATATTTTTTATAATCAATGCCATTCACCACCCCAAATAACTTGTGTTTACGATTGACTAATATACGATGTAAATCTTGCCCAAAATCCTTTTCCATTATTTCTTCGGCGTAGGTTTCTGATACTGTGTTTATAATATCTGCTTCCAAAATTCCCCGTTTGGCAAAATTTAGATATTCAATATCTGGATCAGAAAAAGATAGCAAGGCTTTTGTGCCGTTATCTTTTTTCTTAGCTGGTATTTCCCACCAAGGCCTGCCCATTTGATAAATTAAATTATGAATAGTATATACAGTAGCTGCTTTACTTAAAGTCTCGCTGTTTTTAAAACGAGTTTTTTTGAGATGAGGTATAAGACCCGTGTGCCAATCATGACAATGTATAATATCGGCATTAAATTTTAATAATGATACCAATTTTAAAGCAGCCACAGAAAACATATAAAAACGAGCGTTTTCATGATTTGATCCGTAGATACTTTTACGACGAGAAAAATATTTATCATTGTGTACAAAATAAATTGATAAACCAGGCACCATCTCTGTCCGATAATAAGCTACCTTAACTTCATTATCTTTATCAATATGTAAAGAAACATCACTATATATTTTTTCTAGCTTATGAATATCTGTATTAATAATCTTTTGATAATATGGTGTGATAATAATCACATCGTGTCCCAACCTAAAAAGAGACTTAGGCAAAGAACGAGCCACGTCTCCTAGACCACCGGTTTTTGAATATGGCTCAACCTCTGAAGCGATTGATACAATTTTAAATTTCTTTTTCATCTTATTGATTAAGCTAATTCTTTATTAAAAAATGAAGCTGTAATGGCTACTGCCAAAGCGTCAGCAGCATCATCTGGTTTTGGTACAGCCTTTAGCTTTAAAATAGTTTTAACCATTAGTCCTACTTGTGTTTTATTGGCCTGACCATTGGCACAAACTGTTTGCTTGACCTGTAAAGGAGTAAACTCCCATACTTCTTTTTTATTTTGAGCAATAGCTAAAAGAACAACGCCCCTTGCCTGTCCTACATCTAGAGCTGTTTTTACATTTTTAGCAAAATACAATTTTTCTACAGCTACAATATCTGGATTATATTTTTTGATTAAACTATTTACTTCTTTATATATAATTTGTAAACGTTTAGAAAAATCTAATTTTTTTGAAGTTTGTATACTACCAGTATTTAAATATCTGATGATACTAGTATTTTTTTCTATAACTCCCCAACCAGTATCAGCAAATCCCGGATCAAGGCCCAATATAATTTTGTTTATTTTTGACATTAAATATCCGTATTAGTATAAATATTGTTTACATCATCGTCATCATCTAAAGCATCCATAAGTTTTAAAAGTTGTTCTTCTTTACTAATAACTACTTTTTCTTTTGGTCTATATACAATTTCAGATGACTCTATAGCAAAATTGAGTTCTTGTAATTTATTTTTTACTACCTCCAAATCATCCAAATTGATAATAACTTTTATTTTTTCATCATCATTATCAATGTCTTCGGCTCCAGCTTCAATGATTTGCAATTCTTCTTCCTCACTTAGACTTGTTTTATTTAAAATAATTTGCCCTTTGGTCTCAAACATCCACTGAACACTGCCATCGGCTCCTAAATTGCCTCCGTGTTTACTCAAAATGTGTTTAAGGTTGGAAACGCTTCTGTTTTTATTGTCAGTTAAAACCTCAATAATCAAAGCTACTCCACCCGGACCATAAGCTTCATAAATATAGCTTTCTATTCTAGCTCCATCATCATCGCCACTGCCCTTTTTAACAGCCCTATCTATGTTATCTTTGGGCATAGAAAAAGCCTTGGCCTTTTCTATGGCCATTCTTAATTTAAAATTCATATCTGGATCAGCGCCATCACGTGCTGCCACACTGATAATCTTTGATAACTTGGTAAATAAACTACTACGTTTAGCGTCTTTGCCTTCTTTGGCACGTTTGGTTGTCGCCCATTTACTATGTCCACTCATAATATATATTTTAATCAATTTCTTACATTATCTTATCAATAATAAGGTAAAAAATCAATATTAAAAGGCCATTGAAATTACAACTTAGATATCCACTTGACTGATGAAAGTTTAAATAATAAGATACAGATATTAATCATTTCTCATAAATCTCCGCATCCGTGCCTGGCGGAGATTTTTTATTACTTTACTTTATTATTGTCTCTCTTTTTGATAAACTAAGGTTATGTCAAAAATAAAAAATCTAATAAAAAAATTTAAGTTAGACTATATTATATTGGCTATAATAATGTCTATTTACTATGGATATATTCAATGGAATAATTTTGTAGGCGATCCAGATGGTTTCTATCATGCCAAATTAGCTAAATGGCTAGCTGAGGGCAAATTAATAGAAAGTCTTCCTTGGATGCAATTTTCTAGCCTTAGAAACGATTTTACAGATCATCATCTACTATACCATCTATTATTAGCCCCTTTTACCATTTTTTTTGATCCAATGATAGGTGTAAAAATAGCCACTGTAATATTTGCTGTAGCTATGGTATTAACTTTTTATTGGTTTTTAAAAAGATTCAATATTCCGTGGCCTTTTATTTTTGCTACGTCTTTTTTAATATTAAATGGTTTTAATTTTAGAGCCTCCTTAATAAAAGCAAATACTTTGTCCGTGTTAATGCTCTATTTAATTGTTTATGCTTTGTTTAAACAAAAATATTGGCTCAGTACCTTACTATCAGCTATGTTTATCTGGCTCTATGGTGGTTGGCCTTTAGCAATATTAATTCTTATCACATATCTTATCTCTTATAAAATATATAAAAAATTAAATACTAATAAATTAAAAATATTTTTAAACAAAAGTATAGAATTGCTAGGCCCATTTCAAAAAAAATATAAATTATTAAAAACATCTTTATATCTACTTGGTGGTTTAGCCCTAGGGCTGATAATCAATCCTTACTGGCCAAAAAATTTGTATTTTTATTATCAGCAAGTTTTACAAATTGGTATCATAAACATGAGCAGCCAATTTAATGTTGGCAATGAATGGTATGGAGCTGATATGAGTCAAATTATTTTTTCTAGTCCTCATCTTTCAGTCATAGCTATAATTGCTATTATGGTTTTATCTTTTAATATAAAAAAAATCAGCCATCTTACTTGGTTTGCTTTTTTAATGTCTCTGGGATTTTTTATATTGACTATAAAATCAAAAAGATATATAGAATATTATATGCCTTTTACTATCTTATTTATAGCTAGCGCTAGTAAAGATATAAAAGAATTTATTGATTGGTCAAAATATTTAAAAACGTGGAAAAACTTGTCCCAACAAATACGCATTTGTTTGACAATAACTGCTTTGTTATTTTTGACAATAACCATGCCCTTTGCCTATGATAGCATTCTAAATGTCAGCTTAAGAAATAAATACCCTATAGACAAATTTCAAACGGCTAGTTTGTGGCTCAAAGAAAATACTGAAGCAAATTCTATAGTTTTTCATAGTGATTGGGATGAATGGCCAATTCTTTTTTATAACAATGATCACAACTATTACATAATTGGTTTAGACCCTACTTTTATGGAAAATTATAATCCACAACTACATAAACTGTATAGAGAGATAACTTATGGCAACATTCGTTATAATATTTCCAAATATATAAAAAATGATTTTAAAGCTGATTATATCTTTGTGGACCGAGATGGTCATGAAAATTTTATACAAAATCTTATCTTAGACAAAGGCGTATCAGAAGTATATCAAGATAATAAAACAATAATATACAAAATTATTCTTTAATATTTATTCTTTCACTGACTTTTTTTAAAATCAAATCAACTTTAGCATCTCGGATATCACTCAATTTTACCTCTCCCTGCCAAGAAAAAAGCTGATAAGCTTTAATATCGTCAGATAAATAATAATAAAAATTTATCAAGTTATCTTCTGACCAATCAAAAACCAACCAAACACCATAATCTAATGGGATATCTATATAATAATCGTCTCCATAAAAACGCAGTAAATAATTACTAATATCTGACTGTGTTTTTTGATAACTAATTTCTAATATATTAAGATTATCTTGTTTAAAATATTTGCCTGAAACTACAAAATCATTATTATCAAAGTCTTGTGGTTTTTCTGATGTGCTATAAATCGACAATTCTTTTTCTGATTTTACCAATGATTTATTTTGCCATAACAATAAATTATTTTTAGCAGCTATAAGAACATAATCATTGAGTCTATTACGAAAAATATCCGACACTTTTATATTATCAAAGTGTCTATTTTTTACTTGTTCAAAATAAGCTAAAATCTGCAACATATCTTCAGTGTCTATCAATATATAATCTACTTCGGGAAATTTAAAATCGTCTAAATAAAATTGTGTTTTACCCAAATAACTATACTGCAAAGGATAAATATTTATCCGATTACTAAGTGCCGGCGCCAGAGAAGCACTGACTACCAAACTAGCCTCTTCTGGTATTTGATCAATAAAATATTGTCTATTTTCTCTTAACTCAGCTGCATAATGATAGAATAAAACATTTTTTATCGGCGATAAAAATACCGAAAAATAAATTACTGTAAAAACAAATAAACTAATAAATATATTTTTATGCGTCAAAATAGTTTGGCTAAATATAAACTTTTCTTTATTTACAATTTTATTAATAGCAAAAATAGTGGCTATAAAAAGTCCCGGCAAAAATACCGTCGCATAATGCATACTATAAACTGCGCTATTGATGCCTTGTGCTGTCAGGGCAAATTGCATTAATGGAAAAAATAATAACCACAAATAACGAGGCGCCAACAATGGCAAAAATCCCAAGGCTATAGCCATAATAAAAAGACTAGCAATGTTATGCCCACTTAATAAATGCCCCAAAAATTGTAAAGGATGACTAAGCCAAATCCATAATATTGATATCAAGCTGTCTCCTCCCAACCAGCCATAATACAAAAAAAACTTATTGCTATCACCCAAATTAAAAGAGGCAATAATTTGTAAAGCTCCTAGAAAATACAAAATTCCTAAAATTGGTGTAAATAACCACTTGGCACTTCTTTTATCTAAAAAGGCTAGTATAGAAAAACCAAGTAATATAAAACCGATATCCTCCCTGACTAAAAGAGCTAAGACGAAAAATAATAACCATAATTTATAATTATGACTATAATAAAAATAAAATGCCCAAAATATAAAAAATATAGCAAAAGATAAAAAATGAAACTCAAAAAGATTAGCATTGTGTAATAAGAAATTAATAAACCAGAGAAATATAATACCCAAAGAAATTAATTTATTATTTATGACTTTTTTCGCTATCTTATAAATTGGCCAAGCACATAAAGCCAAAATTATACTCTGCATAATCAATAATATTTGCGGACTGGGCCATAATTTATATAAAGGTAATAACAAAATAATTATTGGCGTAAAATGATCAGCTAAATAATTATTTAAATTAAAAGTCATAGCAAATAAACGCCCATTGCTAGTATTAAAAAATACTTGATTAAAAATAGTCAAATCAAAAATATTATAACTAAAATTATAATATTTTTTTAAGCTCAGCCAAGAAAAAAATAAACTATATATAAAAATAGCTAGCCAAAGTATTTTATAACTATATTGTTTCAGAAATTTCAACATTAAGTTAATTATATCATAAAAAAATGTATTTTTGACAAACAAAAAACTCTCTTTCCAGAGAGTCTATAAGTATATTATAGAATATAGTAATTTATTGTGGTATGGCTACCCCAGTGGCGTTGCCCAAGGCCATCATCACGGTCCTAGTCAAAATATAAGCTAAGAAGGCAATTGATATACCTATCAAAGCGTTTTTTATACTCGTTTTGGCAGCCAATACTTTCTCTGGATTACCACCTGAAGTCATCCAATTAAATCCGGCTGATACTAAAAAATAAGTAAAAAACATCATAAAGGCTCCCAAAAAACCATTGATCCATCTACCCACGACCACATAAACATCGGCATCTTCTCCCATAGGGAAGTTTGCTTCTCTAGCTGCTGTATCAAGTCCAGAATCAATAGGAGCTGCTAAAGTAATGATCGGCAACACAATCAATAATAAAAAAATGCTTAATTTATATTTCGTTAGTTTCATTTTTTGTTTTTAAACTCTAGTCTAAGCTCTAGTAGGTCATTGTGATAGATGACCTACTATAGTCTAGACTACATAGGTCAACTATGCTGTGGCGGTATAAAGTTCGCTCAATACGAATCTAGATACAGCGTAAGCTGTTAGTACGATTACTAGACCGACAACGCCAGCGCCGATAAGTTTTTTGGCTTCGTCAACTTTTTCAGTATTACCTTGAGAAGTCATCCATTTGAAACCACCCATCAAAATAATTAAAGTTGTTAAAATTCCTAAAAATCCTAAGATGATGTTTACTACACCACCAATAGTTTCTCTTAATGGTCTTGAACCTAAAGCAATGTCAGTGTCTGTAAAATCATTATATCCCCAAGAACCAAGATTTGCTTGAGCGTTAGCTAGAGCTGGAAATGCTAATAAGGCTAATGTAAGTATTTTTTTCATATTTTCACCCCCTTTCAAATATAATAGATTAATTAAATTATAGAACAAAAATAAGCTTTTTACAATCTGTTATCAACAGATATTTAATTATGCCTCACTACCTATCAATGTAAAGACAAAATTGAGTATTACATAGCTCATAAATATAATAATCAGGCCTAATATAGCCCACAAGACAGTGTCTTTGCCTTGTTTTAATCTGTCGGCACTTCCTTGAGAAGTCATCCATACTATACCTCCCCAAACCAGCATAAACAAAGCTATGGCACCTGTCACCCCCATCAAACCCTTAATCATTTGCCCGGCAAGCTCTGGAATATTTTCAGCTTGTAAAGGATTTGGTATCTTTATCCTTGCACTTTGTGCTCTAGCCGTATAAGGAAGAAACATGATAAGAGCTATAAAAAGTTTTTTAATAAACATAAAGCTATTGATAAATTAGTTATATACACAAACTTGTCCATTAGGACATATGCCTGTAGCATTTGGCACTGGTTCTAAATCGACTATTGGTGGTGAAACACATTGACCAGTTCTAGTATCAGCACTTTGACTTAAAGCCTGTATTTCACAAATAGTCAAACATTTTTCAGAAAAATTATCTACTGGACCAGGTGGAATAACACCTGAACATTGTTTGTCTGCACCACAAGATGTCCCTCTAGCAGCGCCCTGACAAGAAGCAAACTCTCCTTCTTCAATCCTAAACTCCTGACGAACATTCAATACATCGTTGACAAAAAAAGTTAAAATCAAATAACTACCAAAGGCTAAGATAAGTGCAAAAACAGTATTGAGCATAATGGTTTTTCCTTGATTTACTTTTTCAGCACTACCTCCAGAAATAAGCCAACGTATACCGCCCCAAACAAAAAACAATAAAGCTACGGCCCCCATAGCTCCTAATAATAACTGAATTAAAGAAGAAAAAGCTATAGCTATATCAGCAACACTACAATCCCCTCTACCAGTACAATAAGCCACGTCGTCCAAAAAACCAGCCTGAGCTATATGAGGCAATATAAATAATACACCACTAATCAATAAAATTTTAGTTATTCGGTGGTACATAGGTTTGGTTTATTTTATTAATAAATAAGTTTATTGGCGTTGCTTCTTGGTCCATTATCAATTTACCCGAAACCAAGTCATCAATAATTTCGGCTGTATATTGCTCAGCTAAAGTAATATTGTAGCCATTGTACCAGTTGGTGGCCGTCAAAACCTGTGAAGCAAAAGGAGCTATTTCATAATCATTTAATTGTTCATCTATCAAGGCTCTGAGAGCGGTTGGTCTTTTGTTGGCCTTTAAATAAATGGATACTTTATCAGCGGCGGCCGTACTTTGTATAAAATTCCAAGCTGCGTCTGTATTTTTAGATTTTTTAGCTACTACATTTACCCAATAATCAGCATAATATTTACTACCTTGAGCTCCTCTGGTTTGGGGGAAATTTTTGATATCCCAATCAAACTGAAGATTTCTGGCTCGAAGCTGATCAGCATGATAACTATAGCCAAATAAATAAGCCAATCGGCCACTAGCAAATACTTCTAAAGCGTCGTCAAGATCTGCATTCCAACTGTAGCTAGCCTTACCGGGACGAGCAAAATCAGTATAAAAATTAAAAGCTTGAGACAGGCGAGTAGCTGATTCTCTATCAGCCAAAGGATCAAATTGTTTTCCATCGGCTATTACTCCATTTTGAAGCATAATACTAGAAAAAACATCAAAAAAACGAGGTATATTGTGTGTTCCACCCAAAGCTACGGCTGATTGAATTATTTTGTTACTATCTGTTGCCTTGGTCAAGCGTGATGCTTGTTCAACTAAATCAAAAAAATCGTCCATTGGCTCTGGAATACCAGCTTTGGTAAGTAAATCAATGTTATAAAAAGTAACCAAAGTATCTAAATAATAAGGCAAACCATAAACTTTATCTTCCATTACTACGTCATCATATACTACCGATACATATTGATTTTTAATATCTTGAGCTGATAAACCCTTAAAAGTTTTGATCACCGTGACCAGTTCTTCTTTAATTGAACCTTGTAATTCGTATACTGGTATCTGATAAGTATTTGGCATGGGGACAATGCGATGTTGATAATTTTTGAGCCAAGTAGAAGGAATAGCAAAAATATCTGGACCTCTGTCATCTGCCCAAGCCTCTAGCAGCTTGCGTTCATATTCTTCGTATCTAAAATTTTTATAATTTACTTTGATGGTTGGATGACTTGTTTGATAATCAGCTATCAAAGCGCTAAGCTGTTCTGGTGTATCCCAAACTCCCCAATATTCTAAAGTAATTGGTTCATAAAGCTCAGCTGGTCCTGATTTAAAAAGCTTACAAGAAAAACCAGTATTGACTATAAAGACTGTTAATATAACTAATAAAAATAATTTTTTTCTTGGTTTGAAAAGCATTATAAAACTATTTTAATGTTTTAAGATATTTTTTTAAAAAAGCCTTAAGTTCTGGCTTGTCTTTGGCATACTCTAGATTTGTCCTAAGTAAATTGAGAGGATCTCCCGTCGTCAACCACTGACCATCTTTAATCTCTTTGGCATAAAACTTGCCACCAGCTTTGATATAATCACGAATAGCATCAACTATCCACAATTCCTTTCCTTTTCCTAGTCTGGTTTTTTTCAAAACATTTATAATCTCCTGATTTAAAATCATACGCCCAAAGTCTGCTAGACGAGAAGGTGCTTCCGCTACACTTGGTTTTTCAATAATACCATCGAGTTGCATTGTCTTTTTATCTTTAATACTGACAATCCCATATCTATTGACTTGATTACGAGGAACTTCTTGAACACCAATCATCAAATGACCTGTTTGATTATAGTCGTCAATCATTTGTTTGGTAAAAGAAACTTTTGATTTTACTAAATCATCTCCCCAAACATACAGAAATGGCTCGTCGTCTACCAAAGAAGCGGCTGATAAAACAGGGGTACCATTGCCATAAGGACCTTTTTGTCTGACATATATAAAATTGGCCATTTCAGAAATTTTCTTTATTTCTGCTAACTTTTCTTTTTTGCCAGCTTTGGCCAATTCATTTTCTAGAGCCCAAGAATGATCAAAATGATCTTCCAGTGGTTTTTTGTCCCATTTTGTAACCAAAATAATATCTTCAATGCCTCCAGCCACTAGCTCTTCAACTACCAATTGAATGGCTGGTTTATCCACTATTGGCAACATTTCTTTGGGCATAGATTTTGTAGCTGGTAACAATCGTGTGCCTGACCCAGCTACGGCAATTATAGCTTTTTTAACTTTTTTCATGTATATATTATACTAAAATTTAAGCTTTATGTAAATAAATTAGGCGAAAATATTTTTACGATGTTCAAAAATATGAGCTCCTAAATCAAAAATTGTCTTAAGTATGACCAAAAAAACTATAGCCGAAATATTTTGATCATAGTTAGCATAAATAAACCCTCCTCCAGCGAGCATCACCACCAAATGCATTATTACTACTCGTTTATAAGGAGCAAACATTTGCTTTACTAAACTAGTATTTCTATATTCTTCTTTTTTTATAAAATTAAATACAAAAGACATGCCATGACTTAAAAATATAAAAGCCAATGATATAAATAAACCCTCTAAATATTTAAAAACTATTTTAAAGGCTTCAAGTTGTCCGGTAGCACTAGCTAGCTCTGGCTGGAAAAGCTGTAATACAAAAAATAAATGTACAAACATAAAAATAGAATAGTGCACAATAAAAAATGGCAACAGAGGTGTAAAAGTATTATTATTTATTTTTTGTATTTTCAAGACATTAAAAAATCCTACGACAGCTGACTCTAGCCAATACAAAACAATCACGGTAAATACATCCCAAGCCAAAAATAAAACCCCAAACAGAGGAATCATATTGGCCAAAATCAAAACTAAAGCAGATGGATAAAAAAATATTTTATTAAACTTTGACATTATTTTTATATTTAGCTACTAAAAATGTAAAAGCCAACATTATAAAAAACAATAAAGCCAAATCATTTTTAAAATAAGGAACATCTACCAATCCATGCACAAACCAAGTAAACCACATCATAGCTAGTGGCCAAGCTAAATCATTTTTGGCTTTAAATGTATCTTTGAGCAAATAAACAATATAAATCATTAGGGCTATAAAAACAATTAGCCCCAAAATACCAAGCTCTGTCCAAAAATTTAGAAAAATATTGTGTGGGTAAAGATAAATTTCAAGCCAATCTGTCTGATGATACTGGGCCAAGGCTTTTTGATAGACTCCAATGCCTGTGCCTGTCAAAAAATTATCTACCAACAAATCACTGGTTTCTTGCCATTGATTAAAACGAATATCTAAAGAAGAAGACTGTAGATTTAGTTTTGGATTAAAATCTATATTAGGTAAAATTAATAAAATGCCCAGTAAGCCAATCATTATTATAGCAATGCCTATTTTGCGTATTTTTTTGGCTAAAATTAGTGCTAAAAATATAGACAAACCAATGGCTACTATTGCTCCCTGACTGACGGTCATAATAGCCAAAGCCAAACCAAAAATAGCTAATACAGCATAATGCCAATTTTGTATTTTTTGTTTACTATAAAGCCATAGACCAGCAAAAAAAGCAGTAAGGGGCGCAGTCAAAAGACTAAGTGCATTGGGATATGAAAATGGACCAGTCAATCTTTTGACATTGGGAAAATTGTAAGCCCCGATATAGTTCCAATTTGTAAAATTTTGATACATGCTTGTAGAGAATAAATGAAGCAACAACAAGACAAACGAATTGATGATAACTTGCCAATCTTTTTTGTCGCGAATAGTATAAATAAAAACCAAAAAAAACATCATTGGCTCTAAAAAATACGCTCGCCACAATCCCAAACTACTAAAAGAAAAATTTGTTATAAGAGCCGAGATACTAGCCAATATCCATAAGCTCAGTAAATATCTAAGTATTTTAGGGACTGGATTTTTATCATTATTTTTAAAATAAAAATTTATTGTTTGATATCGCTTGTCTTTAAACAACCAAAATAAAAATAAATAAACTATCATCAATTCCAAAAAAGTAGTTGGCAATCCCAAAATATCAAAACGCCATAGATAAGATGGTAAGAGGACTATCACAAAACCTAAACCCCATGTCAATTTATGGCGACAAGTAAAAATAAAAGCTATAAAAATTAAAACAAAAAATAAATTCATCATCGATTTAAAAATATATTTTTAAGATTTTGTTTGCTAACTGTTTTAAATAAAATAAGTAATATTAGATATAAAAACCAAGCTAATAAAATAACAAATATTATATTATGGGCTTGCAACATCCAAGCTAGCCAAAAACTAAGTACTCCAGCTATAAGACTTTTATATAAAACTTTAAAATTTATTTTTAGCTCAATATTGCGTCTAGCTACTCGCCAAGCAAAAATTACTATCAACCATTCGACCAGCAAAGTAATATAAGCTGCTCCCCAATAAGAATAAGTGGGAATAAATATAAAATAGCCTATCAAGGCTATGATAGCAGCCCATAAAAAATATTTTATCATTTGTTTTTGAGCATCAAGAGCTACTATCAAATATATAAAAAGTGTCCCAAAAAATATTCCTACTGTAGCTAAAATTAACACATTGAGTATTGGTCCAGAAGAAGCAAATTCTTCTCCAGCTAACTTTATCATCAATGGCTTAGAAACTAGCCAAGTACTAAAAAGCATAGCTATAGATAATACAGAAAAAAAATCAAAACTATATTGAAAACTATCATTTAATTGTTTTATTTTTTTGGCTACCCAAGAAGCTGTAAAAATTGGCAAAATTAAAGACATAAACATGTGTGGAAAGGTAGCCATGACTTCCAGTACTCTATATGGTGCCCCATATAAACCCACTTCTTCTGGTGAGCGATAAGCTGATAACACAAGAGTATCGGCCTTAAAATACAATAAATTTAAGACTACGGTAATAGCCAATGGCCAAGAACGATGCCATACTACTTTCCAATAAGTAAAATCCCAAGCCAAAGATAATTTTGCATGTTTGCGTATAAAAAATAAAAGCAAAATAAATGCTAAGGCCATAGTAATAGCGTTTCCCCAAAGAATGGCATTGAGAGAAAAACCATAGATAAATAAATAAAGTAAAAAACCAGCATAAAGTAGCTTATTTACAAAATCGACTATAGCTACTCTAGCCATATCCAATTTTTTAGAAAAAACTGCTGCTAAAGTTGCCATTAGAGTTTGAAAAAAGAAGGTTCCCATAAACAATATCACGCCCAGTTTGACTTCATGGCTATACGGAAAAAACTGAACAACAATTGGAATGAGAATCAACATGACCAAAGAAGAAATAACTCTAATAGTAAATATATTATTTATTATTTTATTTTCACTAATGCTATCTTTGACAGCTGAAATCTCTCGAAGCATGGCCACATAAAGCCCCAGGTCTGCCAAAATAGCAAAAATCTGAACAAAGGCAAAGATAGTGGTGTAATAACCAAAACCAGCTTGCCCCAACATACGAGTAATCAAAGCCAAAGAAAAAACGCCAATAAAAATATTGACGATTCGAATAACAACTTGCCAAAGAGTATTGGTAAATATTTTATTTGCTGTAGACATACTCAAATTATACTAATAAAAACAAATTAAAACAATCCTAAAAACACCCCTGTTCAGGGGTGTTTTTTATATTTGTATTATTCAGTGGCTTTATGTTCTTTCCAAATCTTAGATCTTATTTCAGCTAATAATTTTTTGTCAGCTCGTAAAAAAGCTTTAGCTGTTTCTCGTCCTACTCCTAGCTTTGTTTCACCATAACTATATGAATTACCAGATTTGGTAATCACTCCAAAGGCTAGCCCCGTATCCAACACATCGCCAGCCACTGAAATACCTTCGTTGTACATAATGTCAAAACTAGTAGTCTTAAATGGAGCGGCCACTTTATTTTTTACTACTTTGGCATTTACTTGATTACCAATTATTTTTTCACCTTGTTTTATTTGAGCAGATCTTCTTACTTCAATTCTGACCGAAGCATAAAATTTTAGTGCATTACCACCAGTTGTTGTTTCTGGATTGCCAAATACTACGCCAATTTTCATTCTAATTTGATTGATAAAAATAACTGTAGTATCACTCTTGTGCACTATACCAGCCAATTTTCTAAGCGCCTGACTCATAAGTCGGGCTTGAAGACCCATATGAGAATCTCCCATGTCTCCGTCTATTTCTTTTTGGGGTACTAGAGCGGCCACGGAGTCAATCACAATAACATCTATGCCCCCTGAACGCACTAGAGTCTCTACAATTTCCAAAGCTTGCTCGCCCGTATCTGGCTGAGAGATAAGCATCTTATCAATATCAACACCAATCTTTTTGGCATACTCTGGATCTAAGGCATGCTCAGCATCAACAAAAGCAGCTATGCCACCCTCTTTTTGAGACTGGGCAACTATGTGTTGAGCCAAAGTTGTTTTTCCAGAAGATTCTGGACCATAAATCTCAATAATTCTGCCTCTTGGTACGCCTCCAACTCCCAAAGCAATATCCAATGACAAACAACTAGTACTAATAGCTTTGACATCCATGGCTTTAGCCTCGCCCAAATTCATGATTGAGCCCTCACCAAAACGAGCTCTAATTTGATCAATGGCGTTTTTGGTTGCCTGACCAAAATCTTCTTTTGTCTTCTTGACCATATGTATAATCCTTTCTTTAGAATAGCAAACTAGCCTGCTGATGCTTGCTCTATTAATTATATTAATTAAATTATTGTAATGTTTCTCTTAAAATAATAACCTCTACTGTTTTTATCTTACTATGTTTCTTTTTAACACTTATTTCCAAATTATTCAAACCATTTATCAAATTTATAGTTTGTTCAAATTTACCATCCTCATCCAATAATACCAATTCATTGTTAATAGTCAACTGTGCCTCTGGTTTTGTTTGTCCTTTTATCAAAACACTAGCCTCTGTAGTTTTAAAATTGTTGGCCGGTTCAAAAATCAAAATATCAGGGGGAGATATTGTATTGTTTATCTCCCATGCCAAATATGATAATAATATTAAAATCAAAAATCCAATGCCCATTGATTTTAATATCTTTGGTTTCAAAATATTGTAAGGAGAAATGCTATTTGTTTTGACTGTTGGCTTGGTTATTTTGCTTAGTTTGTCACTAACAGATTTTTCTATTTTATAATCCACCAACAACTCCCCAACTTGCAAACCCAAAAAATCTCCGTATAATTTTAACCAAGCTTTAGAATAAATATCACCAGGTAAATTTTGATAATCCCCACGTTCTAATATTTCCAAATATTTAATTTGAATACTAGTTGCTTCTGATGCTTGTTCTAAGGTTTTGTTTTGTTCTAACCTAGCTCGTCTCAGCTTATCGGCCAATGTCTGTGATCGACTTATTTCCTTTTGTCTAAAACTTGTCATATTAATATACTATCTACTTTTCTTCATCATCTTCTTCTACTCTATGATCTATAGCTTCAGCTTCTATATCTTCTTCATCTAATGAAGAAGAAAAATTGTTTTCTAAATCTTCTTGAGAAATCAAAACCTCTCTTGGTTTTGATCCTTCGGCTGGTCCAACTACTCCCATTTCTTCCAAGATATCAAGTAGTCGAGCTGCTCGAGCATAACCCACTCTCAATCTTCGTTGTAATAATGTAGCCGAAGCCTTACCTGCCTTAATAACTACTTCTTTGGCTTCTATGGTTAAATCATCATCAAAATCTCCACCTCCACCAAACCCAGCTACAGCTCCTCCTACTTTTTCAGTGACACTTTCATTGTATTCTGGCTCAGCATTTTCTTTGAGATAGGCAACTACGTCATTTATTTCTTCGTCTGATACATAGGCTCCTTGAATACGGCGTGGCTTGGAAAGCTCAGCTGTCATAAACAACATATCCCCTTTGCCCAGTAACTTATCGGCTCCCGAAGCGTCTATAATAGTACGAGAATCCATGGCTGAGGCTACAGCAAAAGCAATTCTAGAGGTAATATTAGCTTTGATAAGACCTGTAATCACGTCTACTGAAGGACGCTGGGTTGCCAAGACCAAATGAATACCAGCTGCTCTACCCAACTGAGCCATAGATACTACTGCCGCTTCTATTTCTTTGGCGGCCAAAGACATTAGAGCAGCAAATTCATCTACTATAACCACAATGTATGGCAATTTATTTACTATAACTGCTTTGTTATAACTTTCTATATTTCGCTTATTAGCCGCTTGTAACAATTTGTATCTTTCTTGCATTTCTTTAACTGTCCAACGCAAAGCATTGATGGCCTTGTCTGTTTCGTTGACTACTGGAGTAAGTAAGTGAGGAACGTCATTGTAAGCAGAGAGCTCTACGCGCTTGGGATCAATCAAAATAAATTTTAATTCGTCAGGAGAATTTTGATATATTAAAGAAAGAATAACGTTGTTAATACATACAGATTTGCCAGAACCAGTGGAACCAGCAATCAATAAATGTGGCATTGCCGCTAAATTGGCCATGATAGCATTGCCAGCTACATCTTTCCCCAATGACAAATACAAATTATTTTTTCTTTTCTGATAGGTACTACTTTCTAATATTTCTCTTAATTTTACTGTGGAGACTGCTCGGTTTGGTACCTCTACGCCTACCAATGATTTACCAGGGATTGGCGCTTCCATACGAAGTGGATGAGCAGCCAAGGCTAAGGCCAAATCATTTTGTAGAGTAAGCATTTGAGATAGTCTTACTCCTTCGGCTGGACGAAGAGTGTATTGAGTGACAGTGGGTCCCACATTGACCTCTCCCATAGTCACATCTATACCAAAATTTTCAAAAGTCTTTTGTATTTTGTTCATGTTGGCATTGACATCCCCCGAATCAGGTTTAGAGCTAGATTTGGAAAGCAAATCAACCGGAACTATTATTTTTTTTCTTATTTTTTTAACTGGTATAACTGCTTCCACATCTTCATCTTTATCTTTGCTATTTAATAATTCATCTACTGGCATTTCCTCAACTACATCGTCAAGATCTTCTATATTTTCTTCCATGTCTTTGTCTAAAGCAAAATCTTCCTGTTCTTCTACTTCTTCAGCCATATAATTGTCATCCTGATCTGGTAAAAATTTTTCTTTAATAATGCCCAGAGTTTTGGCTCTTTCCATTATAGCTAAAAAAGAAGTATTAAAGCCTAAAAATACCCCAATAAAAAATATAGCCAAAAGTATAATTAATGTTCCCCAAAAACCCAAAACACTAATACTATAATTGGTGATAAAATAACCAATTAGACCACCACCTCGCCCCTGAGAACTAATCTCTGAAAGAGTAAAGTCTAATACAAAAAAATGTAAAATACCCGAAAAAGATAATAGTATTAGTGACAAACCAATATAAGTTGGTATCCGAATACCATAAATACCACTTTTCATTAAAATATATACCAACCACAAAAGTACTATTATAAATAACCAAACTCCCCAACCAAATAAATAAGCCAAAGCAAAATCTAAAACCCTACCAATGTAGCCAGCCATATCAAACATAGATAATAGACTTAGAGCTGCTAAAGTAAATAAGATTATTATAAAAATTGCCCTTTTGGTCTCTGGCTTTAAGCCCATCATCTCTTCATCTTCCTGATAATAAGCTTGTTTTTTTCTTTTGGCCATTCTTTTATACTGATTAATAACGTTGAGTATATTTTATCATATTTATAGATAAAAATAAATCATTTATAAAATACAAAAACCCCCTAAAATAGGGGGTTTTCTTAGAAAAATTTTTATTTATTATGCCTAAAGCCTGTACCAGCTGGAATTTTTCTACCAATTATTACATTTTCTTTAAGTCCTCTTAAGTGATCTACTTTTCCAGATATTGCCGCATCAATTAATACTCTAGCTGTTTCTTGAAAAGATGCTGCTGATAAGAAAGAGTCCGATGTCAGGGCTGCTTTGGTAATGCCCAAAAGCAAGGTGTCTCCAGTAGCCTTTTCTCCTTTAGTAGCCAAGTTGGCTTCTTCAAATTGAGTAGAAGTCACTACCTCGCCTGGTAAAAGATCTGTATCTCCAATTTCTTTTATCAAAATTCTAGAAAACATCTGCTTAACAATTAATTCTACGTGCTTGTCATTTAGATTTTGTCCTTGGGAAGAATAAATATGTTTAATCTCTCTAATAATATATTTTTGTACACTCAATTTATCTTTCAGGTCATACAATTCTTTTAGCTCAATACTACCTTCGGTAATTTGCTGACCTTCTTCAACCAAGTCATTGTTTTTTATCCAAAGATTGTAACCAGCTGGAATAATAACTTCTTGCATACTACCAGCCTTACTAATGACTTTTAATTTTTTATCAGTCAATTTGACTAGGCCGTCTAATTTTGTACGAACCTTATCTTTTTTGTCCATAAAAATTACTTGGTCTACTTCTACTTCTTGTCCGTCTTTAACTTTAATTTCTATGTCGTCGGTCAAATCATATTCTTCAATCCTGGTTTCTTGTGGTTTGATATAAATAATTCTTTGCTCTTTGCTGATTAATTTATTATCGTCGTCAATATGCACCGTACCGGAAATTGGAGCCAAAATAGATTTTTTCTTTGGTTGACGAGATTCAAATAACTCTTCTACACGAGGCAAACCTTGTGTAATGTCTGCTTCGGCTACACCCCCAGTATGAAAAGTTCTCATAGTAAGCTGAGTGCCCGGTTCACCAATACTTTGTGCAGCCACAATACCTACTGCTGTACCAATTTTTACCAACTCATTAAAGCCCAAATCAAAACCATAACATTTTTGACATGCTCCTCTAATAGATTTACATGACAAAAGTGATCGAATTTTGACTTGTTCTGGATCAGCCTTATCAATGGCCTCAGATATTTCTTTGGTGACCAAAGTATTTTTCTTGATCAAAACTTTTTTAGTTTTAGGATCTACTATATCTTCTAATAAGACGCGACCAATGGTTCTCTCGGTTAAGGTTTCGTTCAATTCTTGACTTTCTTTCTTGGTAATAATCAATCCATCTTTGTCTTTACAATCAGCTTCCAAAATAACCATATCTTGAGATACATCTACCAAACGACGAGTAAGATACCCAGCATTAGCTGTACGAAGAGCTGTATCAGAAAGTCCTTTACGTGTACCATGAGTAGAAATAAAGTATTCTAGTACATCTAAGCCTTCTTGAAAGTTGGCTTTAACTGGCAACTCAATAATTTCACCAGCTGGGTTGATAACCAAACCCTTCATACCCATAATTTGAATCATCTGTGACCATGAACCACGAGCCCCAGACTCAATAATAGAAGCTACTGAATTTTTTGAATCAAATGTTCCTTGAGCTTTATCATAAATTCTATTTTTAATCTCATTCCAAACCTCAATAACTTTGATATATCGTTCGTTGTTGGTTAAAAGCCCTTGATTATATTGTTCTTTAATAACCAAAACCCTAGCTTCACCTTCTTTAATCAGCTCTTTTTTCTCCTTTAATTTTGGAATGTCGTCCATTCCCCAAGAAGAACCAGAGGTAGTAATATACTCAAAAGCAATATCTTTAATATCATCAAGTAAAGCTACTGTTATATCATGAGATAAAGTACGAAAAGCTAAGGCTACTATATTTTTTAAACCTTTTTTATCTAAAGTTTTATTAACATATTCCAAATCTTTTGGTAGTATTCTGTTAAATAATACTCGGCCCACGCTAGTTTCCAAAATTTGATTTTTGGCTCTAGCCACTCTTACTTTTATCAAATCTTGTAAAGAAACTACCCCCAAAGCAAAGGCTCTTTCGGCCTCATCTTCATCGGCAAAAACTTTTTTAACCTTGGCCTGAGGATCAATATAAGTAAGATAATATCCGCCCCAAACAATATCTTGGTTTGGCACAGCCACTGGATCACCGGTAGCTGGCTTTAAAAGATTATTAGATGAAAGCATCAAATTGCCAACTTCTTCTTTGGCTTCTTCAGTTAGAGGAACATGGACTGCCATTTGGTCACCGTCAAAGTCAGCGTTAAAAGCAGAACATACCAATGGGTGAAGTTGAATAGCCTTCCCTTCTATAAGCGTTGGTTGAAAAGCCTGAATACCCAAACGATGCAAAGTAGGAGCACGATTCAACATAACATTGGCCACTCTGACTACATCTTCTAGTATTTCCCAAACTTCTGGATGACCAGCTTCAATAAATCTATTGGCACTTCTAACATTGTGGACCAACTCATCTTTTATCAAACGAGAAATCACAAATGGTCTAAAAAGTTCTAAAGCCATTGTCTTGGGCAAACCACATTGATAAATTTTGAGATGAGGTCCAACAACTATTACAGATCTACCAGAATAATCAACACGTTTACCAAGTAAGTTTTGTCTAAAACGACCCTGCTTACCCTTTAACATGTCAGCAATACTTTTTAGGGATCTTTTTTGTCCAGTAGAAGCAGTGACTGTTTTTCCTTGACGAGCATTATTATCAATCAAAGCATCAACAGCTTCTTGAAGCATCCTTTTTTCATTTCGTTGAATTACTTCTGGCGCACTCAAGTCTTTTAATCTTTTAAGACGATTATTTCTATTGATAACTCGTCTATACAAATCATTTAAATCAGAAGAGGCAAAGCGTCCACCGTCCAACTGAACCATCGGTCTAAGATCTGGTGGAATAACTGGCAAAGCAGTCATGATCATCCACTCTGGACGTATTTTATTTATCAAAAGACTTTTAATAAGTCTGGAGCGTCGTATCAATTTTTTTCTTTTGGAAGCAATAGAAGAGTTTACTTCGGCTTCTAGAGCTTCGTACAATTCTTTGAGATCTACTTTTTTTAATAAATCTCTGATAGCTTCTCCACCAATACCAGCCTCAAAAACATGACCATAGCGCAAAGCTAGCTCCTGATATTTTGTTTCAGAAACAATCTGTAAAAGTTTTAACTCGCGCAATTCTTTAAGAGCTGTTTCAGCCGCTTCTTCTAAAGTTTTGATTTTATCAATCTTGGCAACATTTAAATTCATCAAATCTTGCTCAATTTGCTTGGCTGTCTTTTCTTTGTCTTGACCATCAGCTAATAGCTTGGTTTTGAGATTATTTACTTCTTGAGACCTTTGATTAAATTCATTATCAATTTGTTTACGCTTACCTTTAAGCTCGCTTTTGATTTGTTCTATAGTTTCTTTACGAGCCTCTTCATCAACATGAGTAACTATAAAACTAGCAAAATAAATAACTTTTTCTAGAGCCTGAATACTAAGATCTAATACTAGACCAATTTTGGAAGGGATGCCTCGTAAAAACCAAATATGAGATACTGGTGCGGCCAAATCAATGTGCCCCATTCTTTCACGACGAACTTGAGCACGAGTCACTTCTACTCCACACTTGTCACAAGTAATTCCTTTGTAGCGAATTCTTTTGTACTTTCCACAATAACATTCCCAATCTTTGGTCGGTCCAAATATTTTTTCACAAAACAAGCCATCTTTTTCTGGTTTTTGAGTACGATAATTGATAGTCTCTGGCTTTACAACTTCGCCATATGACCAATCATGAATATCTTCAGCTGAGGCTAATTTTAACTTAATGGCATCAAACTCTAAAACTGTAGTTTTTTCTCTAGCCATAAATGTTGTTTTTGTTGATGATGGAGTAGGCATATTTTTATATAATTTATATTTTCAAAACTATTCTTTAGAATCTTCTACCAGCATACGTGTTTCATCGGTATCATTTACTATAGGAGCCTCGTCATCTAATGTCTCCCTAATTTTAGTATCCACATCTTCTACTTCTGTTTCTCTTTTGCCAATCAGCTCAACTTCCAAGCCCAAGCCTTTGAGCTCTCTGACTAGCACATTAAATGATTCTGGAATATTTAATCTATTTATTGGTTCACCTTTAATAATAGCTTCGTAAGCCTTGGCTCTACCTGGTACATCATCCGATTTGATAGTAATCATTTCTTGAAGAGTATTAGCCGCTCCATAAGCTTCAAGCGCCCAAACTTCCATCTCTCCAAATCTTTGACCACCAAACTGAGCTTTACCTCCCAAAGGTTGTTGGGTAACCAAAGAGTACGGTCCAATAGATCTTTGGTGAATCTTATCTTCAACCAAGTGATTCAATTTCAACATGTAGGCTACACCCACCGTGGTTTTATTATCAAATGGTTTGCCGGTGCGACCATCAAAAAGTTGTAGTTTGCCGTCTTCTGGCCAACCAGCTCTTTTGAGCTCAGACCTGATCATTGATTCATCTACACCATCAAGGGGTGGACTAGCTACTTTATAACCTAAGGTTCTAGCAGCCAAGCCCAAGTGAGTTTCTAATAATTGGCCGAGGTTCATACGGGAAATAACACCCAATGGATTCAAAATAATATCTACTGGAGTACCATCTTCTAAAAATGGCATATCTTCTATTGGCACCACACGAGAAATAACGCCTTTGTTTCCATGGCGTCCAGCCATTTTGTCACCAACTTGTATTTTTCTAAGTTGGGCAATAGTAATCTGAATTGTCTTGATGACTCCAGCTGGCAACTTATCTCCCTTATCACGAGAAAATACTTTTATACCAATTACCTTTCCTCTTTCTCCGTGTTTTAAATAAAGTGAAGTATCGCGTACATCTTTGGCTTTTTCACCAAAAATAGCGCGAAGCAATTTTTCTTCAGCTGACAGTTCTGTTTCACCTTTGGGGGTAATCTTACCAACCAAAATATCGCCTGAAGAAACATTGGCTCCAATTCGCACTATACCTTCTCTATCCAAATCTTTTAATTTTTCTTCAGATACATTTGGTATATCTCGGGTCAATACCTCTGGTCCAAGTTTGGTGTCACGAATATCAATAGAATAATCTTCAATGCTAACTGAAGTATAATTATCATTTTTAACTACGCGTTGAGATATCAAAATAGCATCTTCGTAGTTTCCACCATCCCAGGTCATATAAGCTACCAGCATGTTTTGTCCCAAAGCTAGCTCACCTTGATCAGTAGCGGCTCCATCAGCCAAAGCTACGCCTTTTTTGACCTTTTCATCTTTATCTACTATTGGGTGTTGATTCATACTAGTAGAAGTATTGGAACGAGCAAATTTGTTTAAATTGTAAATTATAGTTTCGCCTTTTTTATTGGTAACTTCAATACGACGACTATCAACATAAGTCACGTCTCCATCCTCTTTGGCTACTACAACCTGCCCACTATCAATAGCTGCTTTAGCTTCAATACCAGTACCGACAATTGGCGCTTGTGGTCTAATGACTGAAACAGCTTGTCGTTGCATGTTTGTGCCCATCAAAGCTCTGACTGCATCATCATGTTCCAAAAATGGAATCATAGCTGTAGCAATAGAAATAATTTGGTGTGGAGCTACATCCATAAAATCAATTTTTTCCACTCTATCAAAAGTTGGATTACCATTGATTCTAATTTCAGCAAAATCTTCTACAAAATAACCATGGTCATCAATAGGTGTTGTAGCGGCAGCTGTATTGTATTTTTCTTCCTCAAATGCATCAACGTATCTAATCTCATTGGTTACCATTGGTTTGATGGCCACTGTTTCTATTTCTTTATATTTGGCCAATTCTTTGGCTTGAGTAGCATTGATTTTTTGACCTTGGGCTACAATAAGTTTTTTGCCGTCTGGAGTCTTGATATCAGCTCTAGCAATTTTGTCAGTAGTAATTTTTGGATCATTATCTACATCATGTAAAACTATACGATATGGAGTTTCTATAAAACCAAAGTCATTTACTCTAGCATAAGATGCCAAGTGTCCTACCAAACCAATATTTGGACCTTCTGGAGTAGCTATAGGACAAATACGACCATAGTGAGTACGGTGTACATCACGCACCTCAAAACCAGCTCTTTCTCTAGACAGACCTCCTGGCCCCATGGCAGACAAACGTCTTTTGTGCTCTAACTCAGCCAAAGGATTTACTTGATCCATGAACTGAGAAAGCTGAGAGCTCATAAAAAATTCTTTAATAACACCAATAACCGGACGAGAATTTATAAGTTGGTTGGGATTGATATTGCCCATATCCAAAGTACTCATACGATCTTTGATGATTCTTTCCATACGAGCCAAACCAATACGAAACCTATTTTGAACCAATTCTCCAATCGCTCTAACCCGACGATTGCCAAGATGATCAATATCATCGGCATCGTGTTGAGAAAGATTTAATTTGATAATCTCTTTTACTACCAAAATTAAGTCCTCTTTGCGTAATACTCTAGTGGTTTTGTCATTGGGAATATCCAATGAAAAACGAGCATTAATTTTATATCTTCCTACTCTACCAAAATCATATCTATCAAAATCAAAAAACATGGAGTGAATAAGACTACGAGCATTTTCGGTAGTGGCCAAGTCTCCTGGACGAATACGACGATAGATTTCTTTTAAACCTTCAGCTTCGTTGCTAGAAGTATCCTTGTCTAAAGTCTTTTTAATAAATTTAACTTCTGGATGCGTGTCTACGTCTTTAAATAATTCAATTATTTCTTCGTCAGAAAAATATCCAAAGGCACGCAACAATGCTGTAACTGGCACCTTTCTTTTTCTATCAATCTTTACATAGATAATACCGTTGACATCGGTTTCAATTTCAAGCCATGCACCACGATTTGGAATAAGCTTGGCTCCATAATATTTTCTACCCCTAAGAATTTGAGAAGTAAAAAATACCCCAGCTGATCTAATCAGCTGAGAAACTATTACACGCTCAACACCATTGATAATAAAAGTTCCTCTTTCGGTCATCAAAGGAAAATCGCCAAGGTAAACTTCTTGTTCTTTGACTTCGTTGGTTCTTTTATTTACCAAGCGTACATTTACTCGAAGCGGCGCTTCATAAGAAATGTTTTTATTTTTAGCTTGAGCTTCGTCAAATTTTGGCTCATCCAAATAATAATCTACAAAAGAAAGCTGTAAATCACGACCAATAAAATCTGTAACTGGTGAAATTTCATCAAAAAGTTCTTTGAGACCTTCCACAAAAAACCAATCATATGATTTCTTTTGGACTTCGACTAAGTCTGTAAGAGGTATTGCTTCTCGTAAGTGGGTAAAATACTTACGAGTAGGAGTTTTTACTTGGGGCATAAAGATAACGCTAATTATATTGATTAATTAGCCTCCTAGATTTGGGGCTTTATATTGCAAGATGAATTATGAGCACAAAAAATAAACTCACCCTATTTTCGGGTCAGTTATTATATTTATTTTTATTTAAAATAGGCTTGGGGCCAAAAATTTCATAGCCCAATATTATCAAATTTGAGCTCCAATGTCAATAGCTAGACCCATAAAATTACAAATTTAAATCTTTTTAAACAAAAAATAGCTAATATTAGCTATTTGGTATGTATATACAGATGGAAAAAAATGTCAAATTAACCTATTTTAAGCTTATTATATGCACATATATAGCTACTTACCGACAAGTTATCCACATTAGCTAGTGATATATAAACAAACTTTTCGATTTTAGCGTGTATTTAGTGCTTTTTTAGCTACTTGCCTATCATCATGGGGAATCATTTGGCCATTGGGACCACAGATAAATTGTTCGGCGCCCTTGCCGGTAATCAATACTATATCGTCTGTTTTGGCTATACTAATAGCTTTATTTATTGCCTCAACCCTAGATTCTATTTTAAATAAGCTTTTATTCTCTATTTTTCCCGCTTTTATAGCCCCCTTAGCTACATTAGCTATTATCTCTAATGGATCGTCATCATAGGGATCTTCGTTGGTTATTATGACTATATCAGCATTTTCACCGGCCATTTTTCCCATTATAGGCTGACGAGCCTTGTCTCTACCTCCACCACAAGAGCCTAAAACATGAATAAGTCTATTTTTGTTTATTTTGGAGAGTGTTTTATAAAGTTGTCCTAGACCTTCTGGTTCAGGCGCATAATCTATCAAAACTTTAAAATCTTGTCCTTCGTCTATCCACTCCTGACGACCAGGCACTCCTCTTAACTTTGTCTTAACCAAATCTTTCAGATCAAAGCCCAGCTCCCTAACAGCCACCATGGCTGATAAAATATTGTAGACATTAAAGCGTCCAATAAAATTGGTTTTTATTTCTTCGCCTTTAACCGAAAAGCTCACTCCTTCTTCTAAGTTTATGTCTTGAGCTTGATAATCAGAATTAGTATCAATAGAATAGGTAACAAATTTATCTACCTTAATATTTTTTAATCTCTTTGTTTCTTCATCGTCATTGTTAGAGACTATAATTTTTGCTATCTCTTGATTATTTATTTTCTTTTTCTTGCTCTTAGCTAAGTGTTTAAATAGTTTTTCTTTATACATTCTATAATTTTCAAAACCACCATGAGCTTCAATGTGTTCTGGAGTAAGATTGGTAAATATTACTAAATCATAATTTATACCAATGTGTCTAAAATGTTCTATTCCTTGAGATGATGTTTCTATAACTGCATACTTACATTTGGCTTTTAGCATGTTTGCTAAAAGTTTTTGAGTTTGAAAACGACCAAGCATAGTCATTTTCTTGTCATTTAACCATTCTTTTTTATCTACTTTAAAATTTACTGTGGAAGCCAGGCCGTTACTTTGATTTAAATAATCCAAAAATTGAGAAACTAGATTGACCGTAGCTGTTTTTCCATTGGTACCAGTTACTCCGATGACAATCAATTTATTGGCTGGCTGTCCATAATACCAAGCCGCCAACTTAGCAATGAGTAAGTGGTAAGTAAGTATTATTTTTTTACCCAATATTTTTTTAAGAAAGTTTTTTATCATTTCTATTTACTGTTTAAATAATCCTCAACTTTTTTTATATCTTCTGGTTTACCAAAATCCAACCAAATTCCCTGAAGGTCTAGTGCTCTTACTTTACCCTGCTTGGCCAAAAGATTTATAACATCCGTCAGCTCATATTCTCCACGAGGAGAGATATTTATTTTGTCTAAATAATCAAAAACTTCTGCTGTAAATTTATAAAGACCTGTATTTATAAGATTGCCAATTGGCTGAGCTGGTTTTTCTACAATTTCCTTAAGAAGACCACCTTCTCCGACTGCCAACACACCATAATTTTCTGGATGATCATGTGGCAAACCGGCTACATATGAATAATCATCATCTATATTTAATCTTTTTAGGTCTTCAGTAGCATAAAGATTGTCACCATAAACTGCCAAAAAACTTTCTCCTTGTAATATTTCTTTGACACACTCAAGTGGACAAGCCGTACCATACCTTTCTTCACCCAGAATATCAAATTGATTAACTAGTACAATATTAAAATCTTTTTTATATTCTTGCAAAAATTCTTCCATAAATTCTTTTTTGTACCCCACTACCATTACAAATTCTTCAAAACCAGCATCTTTAAGGTTTTGTAACAAATAATACAAAAATGGTTTGCCGTTGGCCAGTATCAAATGTTTTGGCTTGTCTTTGGACAAGTCCAACATTCTAGTACCACGCCCAGCAGCAGATATGAGAACTTTTTTAATCATAGATAATTATCTTTTAATTAAATTTTTTAATTTGGCACCTAGATTATAAAGATTATACCAGGTGGAATCATAAATCAAATCATAAGCTCCAGGAGATATTATAGTTCTCCCGCCAAAAGATTTTTTGAAACGTGTAAAACCATCCCAAGATGATTTACTACCATCTGCTGGCGCAATACCCCAAAAATCATAAATTTCCTTACCCGCTTCCTTGGCTCGCTTTATACTTTCCCATTGTAGTAACTGAGGAGCCATATATTGCCTAAAGTCATAATCAGATGCTCCGTGTAAATAAGTGGTAGCTTTGGCAAAATGAATTAAAATGTTTATAGCAACTACTCTGTCGTCAATCTCAGCTATGGCCAACTCGCCAGAGTTTTGACTAATCAATGTTTGAAAAAGTTTTTTGTAATATTCTTCCGAGTGAGTCACTATTTGATTGCGACTAGCTGTTTTTTTATTTAAGTTGAAAAAATGCTTTAAATCTTTTTCAACTGTAGAAAATCTAACTTTTACATTTTTCTTGGTGGCCAAGGCAATATTATATCTAGTTTTGGGGTGCATATTGGCAACCAAGTTTTTAATGTCTTGGTTTAAATCCAAAACCCAAGTGTCTCGTGGTTGGACATCCTTGGTTTTTTTTAATCTAGCCAAAATCAATTCGAACTTTTCTGGCTCTAGTTTAAAAAATATCTCCGCTTGTTTTTTGGTACTAATAGTAATATCACGCGCCTTGGATAATATCAGCTCTAGTGCTTCTATTTGTTTTTCTAGGGAAATCTGGTCACTGATTATTGGTCCTTTGGGAGCATAAATATAAGAGTGATCAAAGGGAAGTTTTTTTTCATAAAAAAGACAAGTGGCCAGTACCCGATCTTCATCTACAATCGTAGCTCGCCAAGACAAAAGACCTTGTTGACTTAAAAAATTTTGCCACAGACTAGACTGTAAAAAATTACCAGATACAAATCTGGTTTTTAAAAAATCATCATACTTATTATTATCCATTACTAGCTTCATCATTTTTTATTTACAAATTGTAGGGCTTGTTTTATTTTACTAGCCAAGTCTAGCTCTGCGTCTGGTAAATGTTTTACAATTTCTTGAGCCTCTGCTTGTTTGTAGCCCAAAGAAACCAAAGCCTCTATTACTTGTTTATTGTCCTTGGTATTTACCACTGCCTCTGACAAATCAATAATAAACTTTTCTTTTAGCTCTACTACCAATCGCTCTGCGGTTTTTTTACCAATACCAGACACTTGCTGAAGCAATGAAGAATCTCCGCTGGTGATGGCTCGTTTGAGCTCATCTACATCAGCTAGAGCCAAAACATTAAGAGCGCTCTTGGGACCAACTCCTGAAACAGTAATCAGTTTTTTAAAAAACCCTAATTCTTCTAAAGAATAAAAACCATAAAGATCAAAAACATCTTCTTTGATATAAGAATGTATAAAAAATTCTTTTTCCTCACCAAGTTTACTTAGCTCTAGGTTTCTGAGACTCAAAAATACCTCATAACCAATATCACCGGTTAAAACAACTACTGATTTGGCTAGTTTTTGACTAATTTTCCCCTTTAGATAAGCTATCATAATAGCTTTATTCTAGCAGAATAACTATAGTTTTTCAATTGACAAGCCTGCTAGACAAGCTAAACTATATATGTTAAAAACATTAGCTATGAAATCAAACAAAAAAAAGAAATACAATGTAGAATTATTGGCCCCAGCCGGATCATATGAAGCGCTCATGGCGGCAATTGATAATGGCGCTGATGCAGTATACTTTGGCGTAGGACAAATAAATATGCGCTCTGTTTCAGCAGCCAATTTTGATTTAAATGATTTAGAAAAAATAGCCAAAATTTGCCAAGAACACAAAATAAAATCTTATCTAACCATTAATACTGTTCTCTATGATGGTGACTTAAATATGATGAGAAAACTGGTTGATGCTGCCAAGGCCAATAAAATAAGCGCCGTAATTGTTTCTGCTTTGGCCACTGTCCAGTATGCTCATAATGCGGGCATGCCACTTCATATTTCAACCCAACTTTCTGTATCCAATATCGAGTCTGTAAAATTCTTTAGTCAGTACGCAGAGCAAATAGTCTTGGCTCGTGAATTAAGCTTGGAGATGATAACCAAAATTACTCAAGAAATAAAAAACCAAAAAATTACCAACCCCAAAGGAGCTCTGATTCCTATAGAAGCTTTTGCCCACGGTGCTTTGTGTATTGCTGTTTCTGGTCGTTGTTCTATGAGTCTTTTCAATGAAAATTCTTCAGCCAATAGAGGGGCCTGTCGTCAAACTTGCCGTCACAAATATAAAGTAACCGATCTAGAAACAAACAAAGAAATGATTTTGGACAATGAGTTTGTCATGAGCCCCAAAGATATTTGTACTATTGGTTTTTTAAAAGATTTTTTGGCAGCTGGCATAGCTAGTCTAAAAATAGAGGGTCGTGGTCGTTCGCCAGAATATGTTGCTACTGTTATACGCTGTTATAGAGAGGCAATTGATAGTATAAATAACAATACTTATACTTTGGAAAAAGTCTTGGCTTGGGAAAAAGAACTAGGTACAGTATTTAATCGCGGTATGAGTGATGGCTACTATCTTGGCAAACCACTCCAAGAATGGTCAGCTACTGCCAATAGCCAGGCCAGTGAAAAAAAATATTTTGCTGGTGTAGTCACTCATTATTTTCCAAAAGTCAAAGTAGCTGAAATACAGCTTCAGGCTCAGACTATAAAAATAGGAGACAAATATTCTATCACTGGCCCAAGCACCGGTGTATTATTTGGTAAAATAAAAACTATTCAACTTGAAGATTCGTCAAAAACTAAAAGCGCCAAAATTAATCAGCTTATTACTATTTCGGTAAACAAGCCTGTTAGAAAAAATGATAAATTATATATTATGAAAACTAGAAAAATATATGACTAACTTTCAGCTGACTCAGACTCAAATATTAAAATAAATAAAATTATAATGAAAAAATACAAATTATATATAGATCGTAATAAATGCATAGGTTGTAATACTTGCGTGGCTATGTTTCCAGAAATATTTGATATAGATGACAACGATGGTTTGATAAGAGCCGAAAACTCCAGGGCCGAAAAATATTATGACGTATTAGAAATAGACGAAAATCAATTGGAAGAGTTTGAAGAGCTAGTAAGGCGTTGTCCTACTCAAGTATTTAGAATAAACAAATAAAACCATTAACCCCCTAAATCCCCCTTAACAGGGGGACTTTTTGTTACTATTTTCTTCCCCTGTCAAGGGGAGGTTAGGAGGGGTTAAAAAAATTTTGACAACCAAAAAACACCCCAATCGCGCAAGAGTGCTTTCCGGTCTGTCCTATTAGACAGTCTATGTTTACCTCCAAAACCCCTTTCGACAGGGGGTTAAATAAAGGTGTCTGTATTATAACAAATAATAAAAAACATTGCAAAGGATATGTACACTTTTTAAATAAAAAACTGCGCCCCCACCAAAGGTGAATTGCGCAGTTATTTTTTACCATCCTCGTTGATAACAACTGTAGCTGATTTATTAAATCTATTTATCAGCCAATTAATCGCGTTAAAAGACATGGCTCCAATGACCACTGTCCACAATACCCAAGTTGGAGACAAAATGATAATGGTCAATTTAGTAGCACCCCCCAGACACAGCGCTGCATATCCTTGCCAACCCAGTTTTTCCATTTGGAGCCCAAAACAAAAGGCGCCAACTTTTTGACACTCTGGAATAAGTGCCAAAAAGAAAAGTACGCGGCGACCAATAGGTCGGCCATTTAAAATGGTCAACAAAAATCTTGGTGCTTCTGTTTTTTTATCCCCTGTGTCATTAAAAAGCTTTTTTTGTATGGCTTTTACTACACAGCTAAAGTAATAACGAAGTGTTATTGGTAATTTGGCTTTTAGGTTGAGCCACAAAAACTTAAAAAATCTTTTAAGCCTTCTTAACTGCCTAAAAAACAAAGTTTCTACTCCAATCATTATGGTGTTAAATGGCAATAGAGTAATCAACTGCACCCAAATTGGGATGTCTTTGCTCTTAAACAAGTTGATTAGCCATTCTTCCAAATGAAAGACAGCAAAAATTATTTCCCAGCCATATTGAATAATATGCCAGAATATATCAAAGATACCACTCAGTATGTCTAACATATTATCCTCTTTGGTTTGATTGTAAAGAACACTTTTATAATATGGTACCGTATCACTAGCTTATTATTAAGTCAATATTCAAAATTTAAATTGACAATAATAATTATACGGGTTATATTTATGCATAATAAAAGTACCTACCATCCTCAGAATTTAAGAGCGAAGGATACGCCTTTCAACCATCCACTTTTGACCCATCACCCCATCAAGGTAGCCTTCCTTCCTTTTAGATTCTGATTAGGGACTCCGTTTTCACCTTGTCGGAGTCCCTATTTTTTTATCAAAAAACCCACCGACTTGGTGGGCTTTTAGTTATTGTCTAATAGGCATTACTAAATAGATATATTTATCGTCGCCTAGTGGTTGGATAAGACCAGGTGAAGAGTTGTTGTTTATTTTAAGATTTACTTCTGTGCCTCCTAGCTGAGCTAAACCGTCTAATAAATAACGATAATTAAAGACTATGTCATTGTCCTCCCCTTGTATCTTGGCCTCTACCTTGGCAACAGAGGTACCGGTATGAGATGAGGCGGTGGCAATGATTATTTTTTGATTTTTACTATCAAGACTAAGTCGAATATCATTAATGCCTTGTTTACAAAATAAGGCCACTGATTTTACAGCTGGGACAAGTTTACTAATATCACACTTGGCTTGAGTTTTAAATTCTTTAGGAATTATTTGATTGTAGTCAGGATATCGACCATCTATTACTCTAGAGGTAAGTTCTACACCATCAAATTCAAATAATATTTGATTATCATTGAAATATATTTTTAATTTCTTTTCTTGTTGCTCATTTAAAATACGGCTGAGCTCTTGTAATGTTTTCAGAGGAATTATAAGATCTGTTTTTTGATTATTATTTAAGCTTAGTTTTTTTTCAGCTAGCCTGTAGCTATCGGTAGCGGCTAGAGTAAGGCTATTGTCTTGAAAATTAAAATTCACAGCATTTATTTCAATACGAGATGTATCTAAAGAAGCGGCTAAAAGTACTTGCTGAAGACTTTTTTTAAATTCTTGTACTGGCAACTCAACTACGTTTAGTTTTTCCATATCTGGTATGAGTGGAAAATCTTCGGCCACCAGACCCTTTATACTTGTTTCTTGATTTGAAGATTTTATTTCAAGATTATCATCTTTTAATATTAGTGAAATGTTTTCTCTTGGTAAAAAAGAAACAAAATTATGAAGTAGCTTGGCATCAACCGTAAATTCTCCTTCTTCTTCTATTTTTCCTCTAACAGACACCTTGATACCAATTTCTAAATCAGTAGTTATTAGTGTAAGACCTTCTTTATCTGCTTTAAGCAAAACATTATTTAAAATAGGAAGGTTGGAACTTTTATTAGCTATATTTGAGACCAAAGATAATCCTTTGTTCAAATTTTCTTGCGTACAAACTATTTTCATATAATTTTTCTTATTGGTTTATTATTATAATATAAATAAAGTATTAGTATTAGAGCTTGTGTATATGTGGGTAAGTTTTGAGAATTAGCTTTTAAAGCTTGAGAAATATTTATTTTTATTTATATTTTTTATGGGGGTAAGTTATGGACTTGCTTGTGTTTAAGTTTAGATTAGTACACAGTTTTTAAAAAGTAAAATCTATTTGTTGATAACCCAGTAGTTTGTCCACCCCTTGAGACGGTTTTGTCTACAGGCTTATCAGAAACTTATAAACAATTTACTCATAGATTTTTTGGCGAAGAACCAAGACATCGTTTTTTATTTTTTCATCAGATTCTATTAGGGTGGTTATTTTTATACAAGCATGCATGGCAGTGGTGTGATCACGGTTACCTATTTCTTGTCCAATATTTGGATAAGATGCCTTAAGCTCCTCTCTCATCAAAAACATAGCAATTTGTCGAGGCACCACCAATTCTTTTTTGCGACTAGAGCCCAATAAGCTTTCCATACTAATATCATAAAACAGAGTAATAGAGTGTAAAAGTTTTTTAGGAGTAAGTCCGGCTCGTCTATGATTGGCTGAAATACCTCCCAAAATTGATTTTACGCTATCTAGAGTCGGCGTGGTGTTGTTTAGTTGGTGGAAGGCAATAATTCTATTGAGAGCCCCTTCAAGCTCGCGGATATTTTCTTGAATATTTTCAGCTACATAGTGAATTATATCTTTGCTAAGCTTATATTTTTTTTCTTGGGCCTTTATTTCCAAGATAGCCATTCTAGTTTCTAAGTCAGGAGAAGAAATATCAGCAATCATCCCCCACTCAAAACGAGAAACCAGCCTATTTTCTATAGCCTGGATGGCCTTTGGTGGACGATCAGAAGAAATAACTATTTGTTTATTATTTTGATGTAAGGCATTAAAAGTATGAAAAAATTCTTCTTGTGTTTGCTCTTTTCCCGCTATAAATTGAATATCGTCTATCAATAAAACATCTATGTTGCGATACATTTTTTTAAATTTATCAGTTTGGCCTGATTTTATAGCAAAAATAAAGTCATTGGTAAATTTTTCACTATTTATATAAAGGACTTTTTTTGTAGGATCTTTGGCTAATATATAGTTCCCTACAGCTTGAACTAAGTGGGTTTTACCCAGACCAACTCCACCATAGATAAACAAAGGGTTGTAGATTGCGCCTGGTTTTTGGGCAGCAGCATGAGCAGCGGCCTGGGCCAATTCATTGCCCGGACCAACCACAAAGGTACTAAAAACATATTGTGGATTTAGGCCAAACTTAGCTACCGTAGCTCCATTTTGTTGGTCATTATTGGGGGTATAGTTATTAACAGGCTCTTGTTTTTCATGGGTTTTGTTTTCAGTTTCTTGGCTAATATTAGTATTTTTTTCTTTAGTTATGACCCTGTAGATAACCTGTAGATTGTTTTTTGATAAAACATTTTCTATGGCAGCAATAATTTGGTTGTGATACTTTTTTTCCAGCCACACCTTGGTAAAAGCATTAGGGACACCAATAATGACATCCTCGCCATCAATTTCAGCTACAAAGGTATTTTTAAACCAAGTAGTAAAATTGGCTTTAGAAATTAGGAGCTCCAATTCTCCTAATGTTTTTTCCCAAATTTTATCATTATTTTCCATGTTTTTTAGTATTTTTTTCTAAAATTTAACTGTGTATAACTATAACATAGATATTGTTTTATTAGAATATCTTAGTTGGTTGATATTGTGTTAACAGTATGTGGATAACTGTGGATAACTTTTTAAGTCTCTTAGCCCTTGAAAAAATATTTATAATATGTTATGGTTTGGTGGTTAAAATATTTAAGAAAATATTAATTAAGCTATGGCTACCAAAAGAACCTATCAACCAAATACTAGAAAAAGAGCCAAAACTCATGGTTTTCGGGCTAGAATGTCTTCAAAAAACGGACGTAAAGTACTAAGCAAAAGAAGATCTAGGGGTCGAAAAGAATTGGTTATTTAATTTTATTTTTCAAAAATCATTGCTAATATTAGGGCAAAGTTATGTTGCCTAAGGAAAATAGATTACATCTAGATAAAGAAATAAAAGACTTGGTCAAGTCTGGCCAAAGCTTTTTTTTACCAGAGCTGGTAATAAAATATAAAGCCAATCAAGAACAGTTAAGTAAGATTGGTTTTATTGTTTCTACCAAAGTAGATAAAAAAGCAGTTTCCAGAAACAAAGTAGCTCGTCAACTTCGAGAAGTTGTTCGAGAGGCTTTGCCAAAACTTAAAACAGGCTACTCGGTGCTAATAATAGCCAAAAAAAAGATATTAGAACTAGACTTTGTTAGTCTTAAAAAACAAATAAACTTTGCTTTTGAGAAGACAAGGCTATATAATAAAGACTAATGTTAAAAACACTGGTTTTAAAGACAATTCGTTTGTATCAAAAAACCCTATCTCCAGATCAAGGTTGGTTTAGGATTTATTTTCCACACGGTTTTTGTCGTTTTCACCCTCATTGTTCAGAATATGGTTATCAGGCTATTCATAAATATGGAGTTTTAAAAGGTGGTGCTAAAACTACTTGGCGAGTAGTACGCTGCAATCCTCTATCCAAAGGAGGGTACGATCCAATTAAATAAATAAAAAAATAACATGGGAATTTTTACTACAATTTTTTACGATCCAATTTTTAATCTATTGGTGTATATCTATAATATTGTACCAGGGCACGATATTGGTATAGCTATTATTATTCTTACATTACTTATAAAATTACTTTTATACATTCCTTCCAAAAAATCTATCAAGTCTCAAAAAGAGCTGGCCACTCTTCAACCAGAGATAGAAGAACTCAAGCAAAAATATAAAGACGATAAAGATAAGATGGGACCAGAGCTAATGGCTCTTTATAAAAAGAAAGGCGTCAATCCATTTTCTTCTTGTCTGCCAATGCTCATCCAGCTGCCATTTCTTTTTGCTATCTATAGAGTTTTTTTCAACGGACTGACAGATGAGCACGCTATGGATTCTCTTTATTCTTTTGTGAGCAATCCAGGCATGCTTGATCCCATGGCCTTTGGCTTTATAAATTTTGCAGACAAAAGTGTTTGGCTGGCAGTATTGGCAGGACTGGCTCAATTTTGGCAGTCCAAGATGCTGATGGCCAAGAAAAAACCCGGAGCACCAGCTGGAGGTATGGCTAGCATGGGCGCCCAGATGACTTATATCATGCCAATCTTTACTATATTTATTGGTTCACGTTTTCCAGCGGGACTTACTTTTTATTGGTTTTTGTCCACTCTATTTTCCGTTGGGCAACAGTATCTAGTCCTAGGCTTTAAGAAAAAAAATATACCAGAAGTCATCGATAAAAAAGAGGACAAATAATTTGTACGTTTTATTATAAATTATAAAAAACCCCAGTAATTATGGGGTTTTTTGTTTCAGATAGTTGGCAAATTTTTTATTTTTTATTCAAAATGTCTATCGCTTCCTACTATTATTTTTAATTTTTGTGGAATTACTTTTATTTCAGCCGGAGTTTTCATTATGATTTGTTCATCAGTAAGTATAGCTACCTGCTCCTCTGCTTGGCTACCAATTTTTATTTTAGTGAAAGGCAGTATAGTTTGATTTATTTTCTTTTTACCAAAGACGCCAGATTGTATAGGGGTTATAACAGCTTCTAGTACTCCATCAACTGGTGATGAATTGGAAAATTCACTAGCAAAGTTGTACAGAGTAATTTTGCTTTTTTCGGTAATGGGAGAAATTTTAAAGTCTTTATATTCAATAGTGACATCACCATTTTCTATATGGGCAGTATTTACAAAATAATAATTATTTATTTTACCAAGGTCTATTTTTTTGATAATACGGGAAGCCAAAACATCGCAAGCCAATACTTTTGGTGGAATGCCTAGAGCCTTAGCAAGTTCATTGTTGTTGTCTATTGGTATTAGACCCAAAGCTACATCCAAATCGGCCACCACATTGATGACCTTGGCAAAGGTTTGGGCGTTGCCAATAGCAACTACAGTTTCTACTCCTTCTTTGACACCGTCGGTTATTAGCTCTTTCATATTTTTTAAAATAGATAGACGAGCAATTTTTCCTTTGATGCCAAGATCGGTCAATCTTTTTTCTATTTTTATTAAAAGGTCAGTGTATTTTTTGTCATTAAGAAAGGAGTCATAAATATATAGGTACATAAAATCCTAGAATTATTTTTATTTAATCTTTCTTTTTTTCTTCAGACTCTTTCTCTAATCTAGTTTCGCCTAATGCAATATTACCAACCGGCATATCCAAATCTCCTTTTATGAGCGCACCAGCTTCAATAGAAATAATTTCAGCTTTAATATTGCCGATAATAATAGCAGTGCCAGTGATTTCAACCTTACCTTTGACACTTATGTTACCCTTTACTTTACCAGAAATAAAAGCATTATTTGCTCTAATACTAGCCTCAATCATAGCATTTTGACCTATTTTTAGGTTGTTTTTGGTTTGCAAAGTACCGACCAAAACACCCTCAATCACCAAGTCTCCTTCACCCTTGAAGTCCCCTTCTACTTTTACAGAGGGTCCAATTATAGTCTCAATGGTTTTGGAGGATGGTGTGGTAGTTTGATTTTTTGAAAACATAAATTTATATTAGCTTTTAAATTAAAGATTTTAGTCCTTTAATAATAACTAATAAAGTGCTTAATGTAAAGGTCAATTACATTGTATTTTGACCCTAAATATAGACTTTTTAATCTTTATATACTACAATGTTTATGTTTTTAGGAGTAGTTATTAAATAATAAATTAATATTTTTAAGAGTTTTGTTGGTTTGATATATAAAAGATATTAATAATATATCACGACACATTATTTATTCTAATATTAAATTAAAAACATAAATAATACTTTTTTTGACCTCATAGTTCAATGGATAGAACAAGAATCTCCTAAGTTCTAGATCCAGGTTCAATTCCTGGTGGGGTCACCACGTACATTCGCTACGCTCATTGCGTGGCGCGCCACAATATTTTGAAATTTAACTAATATTTGCTATAATATAGGCATGATGAATTTGGACGAGGCTAGTCCTAATAGTTATAAAAAATTAAGCTACCACAAACAAGCCTATTTTAGGCTATTTTTTGATTAAAAAATATGATTTATTTGGTTTTGGTTATTTTATTATTTATGTCAGCTTGGTTTTCTGGTATGGAAATTGCTATGTTTTCTTTATCAAACGCCAAAGTAAAAGAACTGGTTTTAAAAAAGAAACCAAATGCTCTTTTATTACAAAAATTACTTTCTGAAAAACACAAATTATTGGTAATTGTTTTACTGGGCAATAATTTGGTAAATATTGGAGCAGCTTCTTTGGCTACAGTGGCTGCTATCAAAGTTTTTGATACAGCTGGAGCTGGTATTGCTACCGGTGTGATGACTTTGCTTATTTTGATTTTTGGTGAAATGTATCCCAAAGCTTATTTTAGGATAAAAGGAGCTCAAATAGCCTTGATGTTTGCTCCGGTTATATATATTATGCAGATTGTATTATATCCGGTGGTTTATATTTTAGAAAAACTTTTGTCTTGGCTTACCAACGGTAAATTGGCTGAAAAAGTCTCAGAAACAGAGTTTAAGGCTCTTAGTCGTCTGGCAGTAGAGGAAGGTACCATTGATTTTGAAGAACATGAAATGATTATGAATGTTTTGGAATTTAATGATCGTACGGTAAAAGACATTATGACGCCTCGTTATAAAATGGAGGTTTTAAATGATGAAACAGATGTAGATCAGGTAGCTTATTTTATAGGGCATACTGGATTTTCGCGTTACCCAGTCTATCACAATCAAAAAGATAATATTATTGGTTATGTACATGTTATCGATATAATGAGGGTTTTAAATAGTGAACATAGAGAAAAAGAATTGGAGCACTTTGTTCAGCCAATTATTAAAGTACAAGAAGATAAAAAAATAAATCATGTGTTTAATAGAATGCGTCGTAAGCACAGTCACATGGCACTAGTCTACAGACAAGACGAGTTGATGGGTTTGGTGACCATGGAGGATATATTAGAAGAATTGGTAGGAGAGATACGCGATGAGAATGATGAAACAAATGATACCTAATTCTGGCTAGAAGTTAAAATAATTGCTAATTTTAGATAAATTAATCTGTTAACTTAACAGATTTTTTTATTTACAATAAACAACATTTGACAAGGTTTTAAATAAATGATAATATACCCCCACAGGGTATATAATTAATTTTAAATAAAGTGACCAAAGTTTGCAGTCCAGAGCGTATCGTTTCGCAACTTCATCGTATTGAAGGTCAAATTCGGGCTGTGGAAAAGATGTACAATGACAAAAGAAGCATTGAAGACATTATTTGTCAGGTTAAAGCTGCTAGAGCCTCTCTGGACTCAGTAACTAGGTTATTGGTAGACGACAAAGTCAGCGGTTGCTATGATAGTGGTAAAGTAGCCAAGAAAAAAGAGCTATTAAAACTGATAGATGTTTTATTTGATATTACATAATTAACAAATTAATAAGTTAATAAAAAACATATGGCATTAGAACTAACAGATCAAAATTTTGATCAAGAGATTAAAGAATTTAAAGGAGTTGCTTTGGTAGATTTTTGGGCACCATGGTGTGGTCCTTGTAAAATGCAAGGACCAATAGTTGAAGAATTGTCTGAAACATTAAAAGGCAAAGAGGGTGTAAAAATTTCTAAACTCAATGTCGACGACAACCAAGCTAAAGCCAGCGAGTATCAGGTGATGAGTATTCCTACTTTAAAAATCTTTAAAGATGGCAAAGATGTAGAAACTATGGTTGGTTTACAGAGCAAAGATGTATTATTAGAAATGATTAATAAACATTCAAACTAACACCATGCCAGAACACACAATGTCCAACGACGGTAAAATATACGATGTAGTAATAGTGGGAGCTGGTCCAGCTGGATTGACAGCAGCTATATATACTTCTCGTCGAGCCATGAAGACTTTGGTAATTTCTAAAGATGTAGGTGGTCAAATTTCTTTGACTGACGATGTGGAAAATTATCCTGGTTTTGAATCGATAGAAGGTTTGGCTTTGGCCCAAAAATTTCAGGCGCAAGCTGCCAAAACGGGTGTAGAATTTTTGTTTGAAGAAGCTACCGAAATAGTCAAGCAAACTGACAATAGTTTTATTGTAGCTACTGGGTCTAATAAAAAAATAAAAGCCAAAACTATTATTTTGGCTTTTGGTCTTAGCCCTAGAAATTTAGATGTGCCAGGCGAAAAAGAATTGACAGGCCGTGGAGTGACTTATTGTGCTACTTGTGATGGACCTTTGTATAAAGGTAAAACAGTAGTAGTGGTCGGTGGGGGAAATTCGGCTTTAGACGCGGCTGAATTTATGTCCAAGATTGGTAAAAAAATATATTTACTGGTTCGCAAAGATAAGTTTCGTGGTGAACAGACATTGATTGACAAAGTCAAGGCGGCTGAAAATGTGGAAGTTATTTTTAATGCTAGTGCTAGCGAAATAAAAGGTAAAGATAGAGTAGAGGCGTTGGTCTACAAAACCGACGATGGCCAAAGCAAAGAAGTGCAAACCGATGGAGTATTTGTAGAAATAGGACATATTGCTAGTACCAAGTGGTTGGCTGGTCTAGGACTAAATTTGACTGAACGTGGGGAGATAAAAATTACAGTTGATAACGAAACAAATATAAAGGGCATATTTGCGGCTGGAGATATTACGGAGATTACTTATAAGCAAGCTGTGATTTCAGCTGGCGAAGGTTGTAAAGCTGCTCTTCAAGCTTATAGATTTTTACAAGGTGATAAACCACTTACTCCAGATTGGACTTCTAAAAAATAAAAATGATTACGCGAAAACAAATATTGGCAGAACACAAAAAAAAACGTGGCAAGATAGCTATTAAAACCAAAATGAGATTAAGCAACAGAGATGAACTCTCCGTTGCTTATACACCTGGTGTGGCCGAAGTAAGTAAAGCGATAGCTCAAGACAAAAAACTAGCTTATCAATATACAAACAAAGGCAACTTAGTAGCAATAATAACTGACGGCACAGCTGTTTTGGGTTTGGGAGATATTGGTCCAGAAGCAGCTATACCAGTGATGGAGGGCAAAGCCGCTATATTTAAAGAATTTGCCGATATAGATGCTTTTCCACTTAGTCTAGCCACCAAAGACACCGAAGAGATTATAAAAATAATAAAATCTTTGGCACCAAATTTTGCGGCTATTAATTTGGAAGATATTGCAGCACCGCGTTGTTTTGAAATAGAGCAACGCTTGATAAAAGAATTGGACATTCCAGTTTTTCATGATGATCAGCACGGCACAGCCATTGTTGTTTTGGCAGCCTTGATCAACGCCAGTAAAGTAGTCAAAAAAAATATAAAAAAATTAAGAATAGTTATTTCTGGAGCTGGTGCCGCTGGACTAGCTGTCAGCAAACTTCTGCATAGCTACGGCATTCAAGATATAGTAGTGCTAGATTCTAAAGGTGTATTATCTAAAAATAGAAAAGATTTGGATAAATACAAACAAGAAATTTTGGTGGCTAATATTCGAAACGTTCAGGGGGATTTAACCAGGGCTATATTAGGAGCAGATGTTTTTATTGGTGTTTCTATAGGAGGATTATTGACAGCTCAAATGATAAAGACTATGTCCAATAAGGCTATTGTTTTTGCTCTAGCCAATCCTATTCCAGAAATAATGCCAGAACTGGCCAAAAAAGCCGGTGCTTTGGTAGTTGGTACTGGACGTAGTGATTTTCTAAATCAAATAAATAACGCTTTGGTTTTTCCGGGCTTGTTTAGAGGCATGTTAGATAATAGACATAAGATGGTAACAAATAATATAAAAATCAAAGTAGCCGAAGCCATTGCTTCGTGCATCAAAAAACCCAGTCAAGATAAAATTATTCCCAACATTTTTGATAAACAAGTAGTAAATAAAATAGTTAGTACCATTAAAAACACTAAAAAATAAATATATGAATGCATACGACAATGCTCTTAGACAGTTAGAAAAAGCGGCCAAGCTTATTGACCTAGACAAAGAAGTTTTGGCGCGTTTATCTAGTCCAGAAAAAATAGTAATGGCTTCACTGCCTATTCGTATGGATGATGGGTCTTTGCAAGTTTTTCAGGCCTATAGAGTACAGTACAATAGTGCTCGTGGGCCATACAAAGGAGGCATTCGTTTTCATCCACAAGTTGATCTTGATGAAGTCAAGGCTTTGGCTTTTTGGATGACTATAAAATGCTCGGTGGTTGGAATTCCTATGGGAGGAGCCAAAGGAGGCATTATAGTGGATCCAAAATCTTTGTCGCTTAGTGAATTGGAAAGATTATCTAGAGCTTGGATTGGAGCCTTTAGGGCAGTTATTGGACCAGAAAAAGATATCCCTGCTCCTGATGTATATACCACTCCACAAATTATGGCTTGGATGGCCGATGAATTTTCCAAATTGGAAGGCAAGCCTTCCATTGGGGTAGTAACTGGTAAGCCACTTGAATATGGTGGTTCGCTGGGCAGAGGTAATGCTACAGCCATGGGCGGTTTTTATGTGTTGAGTCAGGCCATAGCCAAACTTGATTTAAAAGCTGATAAGCTCAAAGTAGCTATTCAGGGCTTTGGTAATGCCGGAGCTACTATGGCTAAATTTTTGTATGACGCTGGCTATAAAGTAGTAGCGTTAGCTGACTCCAAATCAATAATTTATGATGAGGCTGGTTTAAATATAGACAAAGTAAGTGAATACAAAATAAAGACCAAGTCTTTATCGGGTTTTCCTGGCTCCAAAGAAATTGGTCAGACAGAATTTTTTGCTCTAGATGTAGATGTGTTGGTACCAGCAGCTTTAGAAAATCAAATCAGTAAAGATAATGCTAGTGACATAAAAGCCAAGATTGTTGTGGAGCTGGCCAACGGCCCAACTACCCCAGAAGCTGATGAAATAATGTATAAAAATAATATCGTAGTTATTCCAGATGTATTGGCCAATGCCGGAGGAGTAACGGTATCTTATTTTGAATGGTTGCAAAATATTTCCAATAATTATTGGAGTGCAGAAGAAGTAGATGCTGAATTAAAAGAAAGAATGATACCAAGTTTTGAGGCTATCTGGAATATGGCCCAAGACAAAAAAACAGACCTCAGAACAGCTTCTTTTATGGTGGCCTTAGATAGAATAGCCAAAGCTTCTAAGGTCAGGTCTTAATATAATTATTAGCATAAACAAGTATCAGACAACACTCTAATACTTGTTTTATTTTAAGCACTTTAGAGACTATAGCTAATTTATTTAAAACACTGTATAATCTATTTTAATTATTTATTATTAAAGCCTTGCCATGGAAATTAACAACTTAAATACAGATAGTATTGAGCGATATATGTCGCCAGAAGAGTTTGAAAAATTTAAGCAGTTTGGAAAAGATAAGCAAACACCATTTTTAATCATAAGTCTTTCCAAGGTACTTCAAAAATATGATGAATTAAAAAGTAACTTTCCTTATGCTCATATTTATTATGCAATTAAAGCTTGTCCAGTCAACGAAATTATTACTTTATTAAATGAGCGTGGGGCATGTTTTGATTTGGCTTCGGTCAATGAAATTGATCAGGTACTTCAACTAGGAGTATCACCAGATAAAATAAGTTTTGGTAATACTATTAAAAAAGAACAAGACATTGCCTATGCCTATCAAAAAGGCGTTCGTCTTTTTGCCACTGATTCACCATCAGATGTGAGAAAAATTGCTCGTCGGGCTCCGGGGAGCAAAGTTTTTATGAGAATATTGTCAGAGGGCGGTAATGCCGATTGGCCTTTATCTAAAAAATTTGGTGCTCATCCAGATTTGGTTTTTAGAATAGCTCAACGTATTCAAAAGGCCGGACTTATTCCTTATGGTATTTCATTTCATGTTGGAAGTCAGCAACGCGACATAGGTCAATGGGATAATGCTATATCACAGACCAAATATCTTTTTGAATCTTTGAAAGAAAAAGGCATACAGCTTAAGATGATAAATATTGGCGGTGGTTTACCAGCCAATTATGTCCAGCCAACTCAGCCACTAGAGGTCTATGCTAGAGATATAACCCAGTTTCTTAAAGAGGATTTTGGAAAGGATATGCCAGAAATATTTATTGAACCAGGGCGTAGTATTATCGCTGAAGCAGGAGTTATTGTTTCGGAGATTGTCATGGTTTCAAAAAAATCTAAGTCAGCCAACGTCAATTGGGTATATTTAGATACTGGCAAGTTTAATGGCTTGATTGAAACTATTGATGAGTCAATAAAATATCCAATTTTTGTTGATGACTCTAGAAAAGGAGAGCTTAGGGAAGTGATTTTAGCCGGACCATCTTGTGACTCTATGGACACTTTATACGAGACTTATAAATATAGATTGCCCAAGGATATCAAAGAAGGAGACAGAGTTTATATATTATCTACTGGCGCTTATACTACTTCTTATTGCTCAGTCAATTTCAATGGTTTTAGTCCAATGAAATATTATTTAATGGAATAAACAATATTAACCTATAAAAACAGTTATATTTACAAATAGTATAGCTGTTTTTTTATTTACTTATTTTAAAATTGTGCTAGGCTTAAATTAGAAAAATTTAATAAACAAATAGACACAAGGAGTATAGCACCATGGATTGGTTTTTACGTCTTATAGCCTGCTTGGCAATAGTAATTGTCAGCCTCATTGCTACTCCCGTTATTTATCTCGTTCTTTATTTGCTCTTTTCAATTTCACCTTGGTGGATGTTTACCATCGTTCCAATTGATCTTATGATCATTTGGGCATTAATAAGCTCTTGGAAAAAAGAGCAAAATGAAAAAGACAAACAAACAGCCACCATAGATGGTCTGTGATAAAACAAGACAAGATAAGAAGAACTGGTTGTTCACAACCAGTTCTTTTATTTCTTGACAGATTTTTTTTCTGGGTTTAAAATATTAATGACAAACAAAGCCGTCTTATATAAAATAGACGGCTCAATACAAAAGCCCCCACCGAAGTGGGGGTTTTTGTGAAGAAAAGCGATTTTGAGAGCTAACTAGGTTAGTCTCAATTACTAGATTAGTATAAAACGGCTTTTTTGTCAACCTGTTTTTTTGATAAGCAGGTACTAATAAGTAATTTCATCTAAAATGATGAAAGAGGAAAGAAAAGCGATATGGACTTAAACAAAGTAAGTTTCATTGGCAATTTGGCTGGTGATCCAGAAGCAAAAACCTTGCCTTCTGGACAAAATTTGGCACTTTTTAAAGTAGCTACCAACTATACTTGGCGTGATGCTAGCACCAAGGAAAAAAGAACTAGAGCTGATTTTCACAAGGTAGTGGCTTGGGGCAAA
>JBAZSG010000003.1:0-155346 GCA_041662585.1 Patescibacteria group bacterium
CAATTTACGCTTCCTGCAAACGCGCAATCAGTATCAAGCACACAGAACGTTACCGTGAGTGCAAATACAACCTATGCTTTAACGGCGATGGTCTATAATTATGTGGACGAAGCTATTACGGTGACCGTGAATATCGACGGGACCACTTATAGCGCTTCTAATACCGGTATCACGTGGCGTGGATTTCAGCTGGTTGACATTATCTTTCGTCCGACTACTAATGTGACCGCGCCTATTGTAATCTCTATAAGTGGAACCGGACTTTCCAGTTCTGGCAAGCTCTATGTTGATGATGTTCGTATTCAACCAGCACAATATTATGGTATTGTTTTTCCCACATATGACAATGGACGTTATCCAGATATTGATGTCGAGTCTTTGCCATCAGGAAATCCAAATAATATTACTATTACTAATGGCACTATTATCCAAGGCGCAGGTAGTCCATTTGCTGGACATAATTTTTATTTCGGAGAGGGTGTTCATGATATTATCATTGATCATGTGAATGCAACGGTTCAAGGTCCAGAATCATCAAATATTTTTGCTGAGTGGAGCTATAATAATTCATTTCACGACAATACGTTGACGAGCAATGTGCTTTCAATCATGAGTCGTGATAATTTTAGTGGTGTACAAATTAATCTCGGACGCACGCGTGGAGGGAATACAATATACAACAATACAATTCAAAACGGTCCGCATACAGGACTCATGATGGGAGATTTTGATAATACATCTCAAGGCGGATCACAAATTTACAACAATTTGTTTCGTATGAAATCGCGCTATACAAATGGATTTGCTATTGCTGGTGGAGACCGCAACGCGCAAGTTCACAATAATACAGTTATGAATGTTGATGGGTATTATGGTCGTGGTATTCACGGTGGAAATGGTGCTCATTTTTATAGTAATCATATTGAGGTGAGTGATATGCCTTATAATCAAGAATATGACGGATGTTCACCTCCTGGGGTGTATGGATTTCAAGTTGAAGAAGGAGAAGGAACAGAAGTAACAAATAATACCATTATTGCACGGACCGGCACAGGACTTTGCGACGCTATGGGATTGCGATTTACAAGTCCTTTTTCAGGTATTACCATTGATAAAAATACAGTCACTGCAATTAATGTAGATGGCAGTGATAATCGTCGCGCATATGTTGCTTCGTTTGCGAGGGGCGACTATGATAGCGGTGATATGTCTGGTGCACCATTGACGCACAATCTTTTTACGAGTAACAGTTCCTGGTTTCATTATGGTTATTGGGCGCCAAGTTCACCAAATAATATCTATTTTGAAGGTAATACGTTTTTATTTGGAGGTACGCTGTACAATTTTATAGCTCAACATGGTGTGTCTGCAACTAGTATTGAGTATGTTGATAATATCTATGGCAATGCTGCTGCAAAATTTGCACTTGAAAACTCAAATATTTATTGGAATACTGATCCAGATCCTGCATCTGATTTTGCTGTTAAATGGCACTATAATCCTACAATCATTGATGCAAATGGAAATCCTGCTAGTTTAGCAACAATTGTGATTAAAGATAAAAATGGAACAATTGTATATGAAGGATCTACAAATATAAGTGGACAACTTGATAGCCCAGTACTATTAGTGAAATTTATAAATGATGATGGAGCTATAACTTCCTTTGAACCATACACAGCAACTATTACTTTATTTGGTTCAAGCGTACCCATTGTAGAAGAGATTACTTATAACGATTTGATTGAATAATGATATTTGTTGTCCTTAGTATTTATATAAATAAAAAGCCCTAGCATTTGCTGGGCTTTTTGCTATAATGAGTTTATGAATTTAGATAAATTATACAAAATATTAGAGGGTCAACCAAAGTATAGAGTACAGCAAGCAAAGGATGTTATATTCAAAAAATTGGCTTCAAATTGGTCAGAGGCTACAAACCTTTCCAAAGAGCTTATAGAACAGCTAAACAAGGCTTGTCCATTGGAAATTGCTGGTCAGATTTTTGCTTCCAAAGATAATAAAACTACTAAAGTATTGATAACATTAGTTGATGATTTTAAAATAGAAACAGTCATGTTGACCCACAAAGATGGTCGACATACAGTTTGTGTCTCTACTCAAGTTGGTTGTCCTTTGGGTTGTACATTTTGTGCAACTGGTAAGCTAGGTTTAAAAAGAAATTTAGAAGTAGGAGAAATACTAGAACAGGTATTATTTTTTTCTAGAATTTTAAAAGCAACCAACGAGCGAGTTTCCAATATAGTTTTTATGGGAATGGGAGAACCATTTTTGAATTATAAAAATACTATCAAGGCCATTTCTTATCTAAACGAAGATTTGGGCATTGGTGCTCGTCATATTTCTATTTCTACTAGTGGAATTATAAAAGGTATAGAGAAATTGACCAATGAAAAAATGCAAATAAACTTGGCTATCTCTCTACACGCTCCCAATGATAAATTACGTAGTGAACTGATGCCAATTAATAAACAATTTCCTTTAAAAGATTTGCTTAAAGCTGTAGATAAATATATTGCTAAAACTGGTAGGCGAGTAATGTTTGAGTATTTGATGATTAAGGGAATAAACGATAATCCTTCTCATGCTACACAATTGGCAGATTTGATGAAAAAACCATTACATATGGTAAATCTTATCCCTTACAATCCCACTGATGTTTTTTTGCCATCTGATAAAAAAACTATAGCCAATTTTAAAAATATATTAGAACAAGCTGGCATAGCAGTAACTCAGCGTTATAGTTTTGGGCAAGATATAGATGCTGCTTGTGGGCAATTGGCCAATAAAGCCAAAGTAAAATAAAAACCAAAAAACTGCTAAAAGCAGTTTTTTGGTTTAGCTAGCATAGTTTACATTAGTCTTAAAATATGGTATAAAAAATGCTAGCAATTTATATTTATGGCACAACAAATATTTAAAATAAAAGCCAATTTTGAGCCAGCTGGTGATCAGCCACAGGCTATTGAAAAATTAAGTAAAGGTTTGAATAAGGGCTATAATTATCAAACTCTTTTGGGCGTGACCGGATCTGGTAAGACATATACAATGGCCAATGTTATAGCCAATTATAATAAGCCGACTCTAGTCATTGCTCCCAACAAGGCTTTAGCGGCTCAGCTTTATCGTGAATACAAAAATTTTTTTCCACAAAATTCGGTCAATTATTTTGTTTCTTATTATGATTATTATCAGCCAGAGGCTTATATGCCAAGTTCGGATACTTATATAGAAAAAGAAGCAATGATAAATGACGAGATAGATAGGCTTCGTCATCAAGCTACGAGCGCACTACTCACTAGAAAAGATGTGATTGTAGTTGCTTCAGTTTCTTGTATTTATAATTTAGGACTACCAGTGAGCTATATGGAACATTCACTTCGTCTAGCTGTAGGTCAATCAATAGTCAGAGGAGATTTGCTAAAACAACTTATCAAAATACAATTTGATCGTACACCAGGAGAGCTCAAAAGAGGTTTGTTTAGAGTCAGAGGAGATGTTTTTGAAATAATGCCAGCCGCCGATAACTTGGTATATAGGATAGAATTATCTGAACAAAAAATTTCTTCAGTAGCTATAGTAGACAAATTGACCAAGAAAATAAAAGAAGAGGTCAAAGAAATATTGATATTTCCACCAAAGCATTTTGTATCTTCTCAGCCAGAAATAGCTAGAGCCATCAGAGACATCAAAGATGAGCTCAAAGAAAGACTAAGATTTTTTAAAAAAAATAAATTATATCTAGAATATGAAAGACTGGAAAGGCGAACTAGATATGACACAGAGATGATGAAATCACTTGGCTATTGTCATGGTATAGAAAATTATTCCAGACATTTGACTGGTAAGTTGGCAGGAGAAGCACCAGATACACTACTAGCATATTTTCCATTCAAAGACTCCAAGCCAGATTTTTTGACTATCATAGACGAATCTCATATTGGCTTGCCACAAATCAGAGGTATGTATGCTGGAGATAAAAGTAGAAAAGAAACTTTGAGTAAATACGGTTGGAGACTTCCTTCAGCGTTAGACAATAGGCCACTTCGTTTTGAAGAATTTCAAGACAGAGTTGGACAAATGATATTTACCACTGCTACTCCAGGTGCTTGGGAAATGGAAAACTCCAAACAGATTGTAGAACAGGTCATCAGACCAACTGGACTGATAGATCCACCTATAGATATTCGTCCGGTATTTGATAAAGCTAGTAATCGTAGTCAGATAGATGATGTAGTAGAAGAAATAATCAATTTAGCCAAAAAACACGAAAGAGTCATTGTAAATACCCTTACCAAGCGTCAAGCAGAAGATTTGCATGCTTATTTAGCTAAACAAGCAATAAAATCAAATTATATTCATTCAGATATAAAGACTATAGAACGTACAGATATTTTGCTAGATTTTCGTAAAGGTAAATTTGATGTTTTAGTCGGAGTCAATTTGCTTCGGGAGGGCCTTGATTTACCAGAGGTATCGCTAGTCGCAATATTGGATGCAGATAGAGAAGGATTTCTTCGCAGTGAGACCTCGTTGATTCAGATAATGGGCAGAGCAGCTAGAAATCTCAGAGGAGTAGTCATTCTCTATGCTGATAATATTACTGGTTCTATGAAGCGAGCAATATCGGAGGTAAATAGACGTCGTATTATCCAGATAGACTACAATAAAAAACATAATATAAAACCACAGACAATTAGCAAAAAAATTGAGAGTTTTTTGAATATAGAGAATAAAGATAGAAAATAATATGGATGATAATATAACAATCAAAGGTGCACGAGTGCATAATTTGAAAAATATAAGCTTGACCATTCCCCACAATAAATTGGTGGTGATAACTGGCGTCAGTGGAAGTGGAAAATCTTCTTTGGCTTTTGATACTATCTTTGCTGAGGGACAAAGAAGATATATTGAATCATTGTCTCCTTATGCTCGTCAGTTTTTGGGACAAATGAAACCAGCTGATGTCGATGAGATAATTGGACTAGCTCCTTCTATTTCTATTGATCAAAAAGCCTTGAGTCACAATCCACGCTCTACCGTCGGTACGCTGACAGAGATTTATGATTATTTACGTGTTTTGTATGCTCGTTTGGGAGAGGTATTTTGTCCATTGTGTGGAGATAAGATAGAGAGACTAGCCGTAGATCAAATGATAGATATCATTGAGTCAGAGGCTAAGCAAAATAAACAAAAATATGTGACTATTCTTTCACCAGTTGTCAGAGGACGAAAGGGAGAGTATTATCAATTGCTGTATGATTATTTATCTTTGGGTTATTCTCAAGCTAGAATAGATGGCAAGTATCACAATCTACATGACAAGCTAAAATTAGCTCGTTATAGTAAACATGATATAGATATAGTCATAGATAAGGTACTGATAAATGACAAGAGTCGTCTTTTTGAATCTGTAGAAAATGCTCTTGATTATAGTCAAGGAGTGGTGACAATACTTTTTGATGGACTAAAAAAATCCAAAGAATTTTTACTTTCTTCTCAATGGACTTGTGCCAAAGACAATTTTGCTTTTCCAGAAGTAGAGCCCAGATTATTTTCATTCAATAGTCCTCATGGGGCGTGTCCAACTTGTCATGGCTTGGGTATGGAAGATTGGGAAGATAAAGAAGATTGCCCAGATTGTCAGGGCAAGAGACTACGTATTGAAGCTTTGTCGGTCAAGATAAACAAAAAAAATATTCAAGAAGTGACTGCTATGTCTATTGATGAGCTGTACAAATTTTTTGAAAAATATTTTGAAAAAATGCCAAACAAGGATAGGACAGTGGCTGAGCCAGTGGTATTAGAAATTATTTCCCGTTTAGAATTTTTATTAAAAGTAGGGCTTAATTATTTGACACTTGATAGAAGGTCTCATACTTTATCTGGTGGTGAAGCACAGCGTATTAGACTTTCTTCTCAGATAGGTTCTCATCTTTCTCGTACTTTGTATGTTTTGGATGAACCAACTATTGGTCTTCATGAGCGAGATACAGCTAGATTGATAGAAACATTACAATCTCTTAAATCCAAAAATAATAGCGTTGTAGTAGTAGAGCATGACGAGCAGGTGATATTTGCTTCAGATTATCTAGTAGATCTTGGGCCACTAGCTGGAGTGCACGGTGGAGAAGTAGTGATAGCTGGCGAAACAAAAAAAATACTAATTAAAGCCAATGCTAGTAAATCTTTGACAGTTGATTATCTGGTAGGAGACAGGCGAATCACTATCCCTAGTAGACGTGACAAAAAAAGAGAAGAGCTAAAACTCATAGGTGCCAGGGCCAACAATTTGAAAAATTTACAAGTCACTATACCACTGAGAAAATTGGTTGGTATTTCTGGGGTATCTGGCTCTGGTAAATCAACTTTACTCTATGATGTATTATATAAAAATCTTAGTGCTATCAAAGCTAGGCCAGGCAAATTTAAATTACAAAATCTGACTAGAATAGAGGGCAGTGAATATGTAAGTAAAATAATAGTAATTGACCAATCTCCAATTGGTCGTACACCTCGCTCAAATCCAGCCACTTACACTGGTATATTTACTCCTATTAGAGAATTTTTTGCTTATTTACCGGAAGCCAGAGAAAGAGCTTATACTTTGTCTAGATTTTCTTTTAATCGTCCAGGAGGACGTTGTGAGGCTTGTGATGGCGCTGGAGCCAAACTCATTGAGATGCATTTTTTACCAGCGGTCTATGTAGAATGTGATGTTTGTCGTGGCAAAAGATTCAATCGGGAAACTTTACAAGTAAAATATAAAGGCAAAGATATTTCAGAAGTATTAAAACTAACTATTGATGAAGCAGTCAAGTATTTTGATGGGCATTATCATATCACTGATAAGTTAAAAGTTTTACAAGAAGTGGGCCTGGGTTATTTACAGCTGGGTCAAAGTGCTACTACTTTGTCAGGTGGCGAAGCTCAGCGTATCAAACTGGCTAGAGAACTTACTCATACACTAGGCAAAAGAACCTTGTATTTACTAGATGAACCAACTGTCGGACTTCATTATCATGATATAGAAATGCTTTTGCAAGTATTGAACAAGCTAGTAGATAAAGGAAATTCGGTTTTGGTAATTGAGCATAATTTGCATATGCTAAAGTCTATGGATTATCTGATAGATCTTGGTCCAGAAGGTGGACAAGCTGGTGGACAGATTGTGGCCAAAGGTACTCCAGAAGAGCTAGCTCAAAATGAAAAGTCACTTACCGGTACTTATCTTAAAAAACAGTTAAAATAATGAGCTTAAAAATTTATTATGTACTAATAATCTAAGCTAAGAGTGATTAGGCGAAGGCCGTTAACGATAGCTTAGATTATTAGTACTCAAAGCTTATATTATGGGGCAGTTAAAAGACAAGTTAAAAAATATTCCCGATAAGCCTGGTGTTTATAGATTTCTAGATAAGCAAGGGGATATTCTTTATATTGGCAGAGCCTCATCTTTGAAAAAGAGAGTAGCTCAATATTTTCAAAAAAATATAGAAGCTAGAATATCAGAGATGGTGTCTATAGCTCATGATATTAAGTATCAAGTCACAGATACAATACTGGATAGTGTGGTTTTAGAAGCCAATTTAATCAAGAAATACTGGCCAAAATATAATGTCAAAGACAAAGACAATCGTTCTTTTATTTATATTGTAATTCCTAAAAATGATTTTACTAAGCCAATTATAGTCAGGGGCACTGAGCTCAAAAAATTTCCTAGCAATAAGACACATATTTTTGGGCCTTATCAAGCTCAAGGTTTGTTAAAAAATGCTCTTAGGATTATCAGACGGGTTTTTCCATATAGTACTTGTGTCGTTTCATCAGGACGACCTTGTTTTGATTATCAAATAGGACTTTGTCCGGGAGCTTGTGTTGATAAAATAAGTAAGCAAGATTACAAAAATAATATCAAAAATATAGAGCTACTTTTGGCTGGTAAGAAAAAACAACTTATGAAAAAGTTGTTGAGTGAAAATAAGGAACAGGCTCGTAGTCTGGCACATTTACAAGACGTGTCTTTGATTACCAATGAAGATTCTGTCTTGGGAGGAGTAAATAGAATAGAGGGCTATGATATTTCTCATTTTACTGGTAAAGAAAGCTATGGAGCTATGGTAGTATTTTCTGCTGGTTTTCCAGATAAGGCAGAGTATAGGTTATTTAAAATAAAAACAGCGCCAGCTAGCGATGATTTGAGGTCTTTGGAGGAAGTGCTTACTCGTCGCCTAAAGCACAGTGAATGGACCATGCCAGATCTTATGATGATAGATGGTGGCAAGCCACAAATAGATTTTGTAAATAAATATTTTAAAGCCAATAATATAAAGATTCCAATAGTCGGTATTTCTAAATATAGTGGTGACAAACTTATTTTTGCTCAAAAGACCAATAAACAGTTTAAAGATTTGGCCACTAGTATCAAAGATACTTTAGTAAGAGTTAGAGATGAAGCTCATCGTTTTGGTTTATCAGCTAGCCGTAAGAAAAGAGCTATAAAAAGTAGTCTATAATTTTTTATTTATTAGTAAAATATGCTATAGTTAAATATATGAAGAAAATATTTATTTTTGTATTAGTTATATTATTTTTGCCACTATCCACCCTGGCTCAGGTTGTAATTGATAGTGATGGTGATAGTTTATCTGATCATGATGAGCTTAATATTTATTTTACAGATCCTTATAGTCCAGATACAGATGGAGACGGCTATGATGATGGACTAGAAATAAAGCTTGGATATTCTCCTAGATATGGAGAAAATAAAAAGTTAATTCAAGTAGATTCAGACAATGATTATCTTAACGACAAATGGGAATTAGTATTGGGTACTGGTCTTATTAATCCAGATAGTGATGGAGATTTGTATTTGGATGGTACAGAAGTAGCTGCTAGTTACAATCCACTAAACAAGAATTTAGAAAAATTAGAAAAACTAATTAAAGTAGATATTGCTACTCAAACATTAGCTTATTATTTTGATAATAAGCTTTTTGATTCTTTTTTGATATCATCTGGTGTAGCTGGTATGAATACTCCCGAAGGTGAGTTTAAAATATTGGATAAAGTACCTGTTAAGCATTATGGTGGTGGGGACTATGACTATCCAAACACCAAATGGAATTTACACTTTACTACCAATTATTATCGTTATTATATCCATGGGGCTTATTGGCACAACAATTTTGGTCATCCTATGAGCCATGGTTGTGTCAATGTAGCTTATGAGCATATGGAGCCATTATATTGGTGGGCTCAGTATGGTACAAAAGTGATTATTGACTAATTTTTTTTATTTTCAAAGCCAACTTTGTTTGCTTGCCAAATAGAGTCATGGCTATTTTTTTGCCATTAGTTGTTAGTTTTATTTGATTGATAAATAATTTGTATTGGGTTTTTTCACCAAAACCTACTATAAGTCCTTTGTCTATCAATCTTTCTATACTTTTGCTTATTATATTGGTTCTTATTTTTTTGATTGGAGCATTTTTATCATTATCATAAAATTTTTCAAAAATATTTCTTGATATTTTATTTTTATTATTTTCTAAACTCTTTTTTAGAATATATTTTTGTAATTTTGATAATTTCATAATTATTTCATGACTATAGTTGGTTTTTTGAGTTTTTGTCCATAGTTAGATTTATTCCAAAGTCTTTCATGGGCATAATAGATAAAAGTTTTTAGGAATTGAACGGCTACAGCTTCCCAAAAACCAGTTTTCCAGTCTTTATTTATAATCCCCAAAGCTATAAAAGTAATCAAGAACGCTAGTAAAAACCAAGTTGTAGATTTTAAAATACTACGTGAGTGGAGTTCATGGAACATATTTTTTATTTTTAATTATAAGTATAGTATAGCTATATTTGCCATTTTTAGCAAAATGAATTATAATAATTTCAATTAAATATAGTTATCAAGAGAGTGAGGAGAGAATTGGCTCAATGATCCACCGGCAACCAGTCTTTAGACCAGGTGCTAAGTCCAACCCTTTATATTAAAAGTAGGGAAAAGATGATTAAATCATTATTACTTTCTCTCTTTAGTAGCAGAAAGTTTTTTTATTATCAGGCGGGTTAAGTATTAATAGTAAAAATATGTTAAAAACGGCAGAGCAAATTACTTATGGGCATCCAGACAAGGTTTGTGATCAAATATCAGATGCTATTTTAGATGAGTGTTTGAGTCAGGATCCAAATAGTCGGGTAGCTGTAGAAGCTTTGGGTGGACATGGTAAATTGGTTATCATGGGAGAGGTTACTACCACAGCTCAATTTGATGCAGCTAAAATTGCTAGAGAGGTGTATAAAGAAATAGGTTATAATGAAGAATTAGAGATTTTGGTAAACATTGTTAAACAAAGTCCAGATATTGCTCGTGGAGTAGATACAGGAGGAGCTGGCGATCAAGGCATTATGGTTGGCTATGCTAGTTCAGAAACTCCAGAGCTATTGCCCATTGAACATGTTTTGGCTAGTAAGTTGGTCAGAAAATTGGAAGAAGTAAGAAATGAAGGCACATCAGAATTATCAAAATATCTTATGCCAGACGCCAAAGCTCAAGTTACACTCAATGATAATCAAGAAATAGAAGCAGTTGTAGTTTCTACTCAACACAAAGCTGATGTTGATTTTGAAAAGCTCAAAAAGCTTATAGAAGAAGAAATAGTCAAACCTATTATTCCAACTTATAAAAATTTATTTATAAATCCAGCTGGTCCATTTGTACAAGGTGGTTTTGAAGCTGATACAGGACTTACTGGACGCAAAATTACAGCTGACAATTATGGACCACAAATTCCAGTAGGAGGAGGTTGTTATTCTGGTAAAGATCCAAGTAAAGTAGATCGTTCAGCCGCTTATATGGCTCGTTTTTTAGCGGTAGAGTATCTTAAAAAGTACAATGCCAAAGAAGTATTGGTAAAATTGGCTTATGCTATTGGGCATCCTCAGCCAGTTATGGCTACAGCTCAAGTTGATGGAAAATCTATAGCCATAGAGGGCTATGATTTGTCACCAAAGGGAATTATTGATAAATTAAACCTTAGAAAACCCCAGTATAAAGCTAGGGCTCACTATGGATTTTTTTTAGATTTTGATATTAAAGAATAATGTAGCTAAAATTTTTTCTTGACAAGTAAATATTTTTGTGTAATGGCCTTAGTACCATTTTTATTGACAAATATTCACAAATTTAAATAAATGTGCTAATATAATTGTGCAAATTAATAATTAACTAATAATATTAATTGTATGGCAAAACTAACAAAGTCTCAATTGTTAAATGTCTTAGCTGAAAAGACAGAAATGAGCAAAAAAGATGTCGCTGCTTTTTTGGACACTCTAGCTAATTTAGCTTACAGTGAAGTTAAAAGTAACGGTGAATTTACCATGCCAGGCATTGGTAAATTAATAAAGAAAAAGCGTGCTGCTCGTGAAGGACGCAACCCAGCCACTGGTGAAACTATTCATATTCCAGCCAAAACTGTGGTTAAATTCCGTGTAGCCAAAGCTGCCAAAGACGCAGTACTTTAGTAAATAAACTAGAGTTACTAATAAAAAAAGACTTTCCATAAACGGAAGGCCTTTTTTGTTTTTAATTTATCCTTATCTATTATAGACAAAAATTGTATTTACACCATTGTCTACTAGTATTTTGGCATCAGAGCTTGTCTCAGCTTGAGTTATAGCTTGTTTAGCGCTATGCCAATAGTTGTTTACTACAAAGTATAGTTTATCCACACTAGCTTTATCCATAGCTTTTAAGGCTTCTTCTCTAGAAGCATTATTTTCTATCATAGCCAAGAAGTTTTGGTAAATATTGGCTGTTCCCAATGGCATAGAATAATAGAAATTATTATTGTAGTAATGAGTAAAACCGTAAGTATCAATAGCAGCCACTCCTAGCATTTGATTGGCCAAGACAATATAATCTTGATTTTGGGCATCATTATTTATCAATTTTACGGTTTTGAGATCAGTGGCTGTGACATTAAAACTTTTAGTATTGCCATGTTGATCATAGACCGGATAAGAAAAATAAGTACCAAACACTATACAGATTATAGTTATTACTCCGACAAATATTTTTTTTGTCTTATCATGATTTTTCAGAGTTTTGTTGAAGAGAAAATATAGGAAAGTCAAAAATACAGGCAATAAAAATATAATTATTAAATACGCTATTCTATTGATATAATCATTTTTTTGATAATCAATTTGTAGATTAAATGATAAAAATATAGTGGTTATTAAGTAATTGATTATTAATATAATATTAAATATTAGTAGTTTGTTAAAAAATAATAATTTGTGTTCTCTAAATATGAAATAAAGACCAAATAAAATAGCTAATATATAAATCCATAGTTTATTGGCTTCAATATTGTAGAGCATGTCCAGAGGAAAACTATAAGTTGACAACCAATGTATGCTCGGGTTTTCAAATAATGGCCATAATTTAAAATGAAAAATATCAGACCAAGTAAGTCCACTTAATCTCTGGTAGATAGCAAATAGAGTAGGTAGAATCAAAGAAGATACAATATAGACAATTGGTTTTAATATTTTGGCCCAGAGCATAGTTTTTGATTGTCGCCAAACAAATAACAGAATAGTAAAAAATAATAATGGTACGCCAGTCAAAGGATGGACACTAATTGTCAATAGACTAATGATTAGTGGAAAATATAATGAAATTTTTTTTCTATTTACTTCTGGCAATATAAAAATAAATATAGCGGCCAGTAAATAGGTGAGACTTTGAGGAGTGGTCATAATAGCAAAACCAAAACCTATAAATAAGCTCCAGAGAGTAGCTAAGTAGCTATTTTGAGATGTCCAAGAAAAACCATATTTTAAACCATAAAACAATGTACTTGGCCACAGAAGAGCAAATAAGAATGGCAATAATATTTTATTGGCGTTAGCTAGATTTATTTGAAATAGGTTGCTAGCAAAGAAACTAAGTCCATATTGACCAAGGTAGAAAAATAAACGAGGTTCTATAGTGCCTGTCTGGACGATTGTTTTTATGGCCGCATTATGGATAAAAGAATCATAACCATATCCCAATGGGTATAAAATAATCGCAATACTAACCAAAAGTAAAAAATGCCAAGAAATCAGCAATATATTTTTGTATGATTTTTTATCTATTAGGCTAGTAACTAGGCAAATATTAGAAATCAAAAATACTAACCAAAATTTGTAAGAGACCAATTCCCAAGGAGAGCGTATAATACCAAGGCTAGCTTTTTTAAATAAAACCGCAAATATTATAATATCTAATATAAGTACAGCCAAAGGCAAAATAGATTTTCTTAAATTGCTGGGTTTAACTACACTAAAATCAAAATCATTAAAAAAATAATGTTTGGTATTAAAAATTCCAGAACTTATCTCTATAGCTATTGGTATGGATATGAGTACAAAAGTAAAGATCCAAAAGTTTATTTCATAAATATGATAAGCTAATGTGTAGACAATAGCTATATAAGCAAGTATAGTAATAAGGCCAATTATATTTCGGATGCCTTTGTGTATATTATCTGCATAGATATCGGCTATTTTTTTACTATTTAGCCACAAATAAAAAATACCAAATATAATACCGACAATAGCTGATTGCCACCAGTACATATTGGCTAAAATTACTAAAAGTAATATAATTTGAGAAGAGATATTTTGTTTTCTACTAAAATTGATCATAGACGGCTGTATTGTAACAGATATTTGAGTAAATTTAAAGTTTTGTTATAATAATAAAATAATGATAAACAAAAACATTATTATACAATTTTTTCGTTATTTATGGGTAGCTATAGGTATAGTTATTATTTTGTTTATTTTAAGTCAAGCTATTTATACCAAGAGAAATTTGGAATATAATTTAGATTTTTCAAAGACAATTACCAAAGATATAAAATCTTGGTATCCAGAGCAGAGATTAAACAATGTTTTTGAATTGCTAGCCGAACCAGTATATATGAAAATTTATACACCCATTGATTTTGAGCGTTTGACTGTCAGTGGGGGTATTTTTTCACCAGCAGAAAATGATATAAAATTAGGCATCAAACAAAATGATGGTTCTTGGGATTTTCAGCAAATTGAAATTGTGGATGATTATTTTTCTAATGTTTTTGATTTGACCAATGCACAAATAAAAAATAATCAATTAGAAATGATTTTATCAATACCAAATATGACTAGTTCTGCTAGGATTAGTTTAAAAAATAATTGGAAATTAATTTTGAGTCGATGACAATGATTGCTACAATATGTAAAGATTTTTTCAAAATAGCTTTTATTGTTTGGCTATTGCTGCTTTTTATGGAATTGATAAATCCTGGCATGGTACAGCGTTTTATAAATTTAGAGCTTGGTTTATATTTTTTGTTTATTATTTATATTTTAAATAAATTTATAGATAGATAAATATTTGGGGTCAACAAGTTATTTATGGTATAATATACTTGCTAAATAATCTAGCAAGTATTTTGTTATTTGGATAAACAAAAATGAAAACAAAAAATCAAAAAATGCAAGTTGTGGCTGTAGACATGGGCTATGGACATCAACGAGCAGCTTATCCTTTTACTGATAGTGCTTATAGTGGCATTATAAATGCCAATCATTATCAGGGGATAAGTAAAAAAGAACAAAACCAATGGGATAGTGGTAGAAAATGGTACGAGATTATTTCTCGTTTCAAAAATGTGCCAATTTTTGGTACAACTGCTTTTGCTATCATGAATCATTTTCAAGAAATAGAACCACTCTACCCAAAGCGTGATTTATCCAAAAATTCTCAACAACAAAAATATTTTTACAAGCAAGTCAAAAATGGCTTAGGAAAACATTTGATACAAGAATTAAACAATCAAATTCCTCAAGGTCATAAAAGACCATTACCACTTTTGACTACTTTTTTTGTGCCAGCTTATTTTGCTGAATATTATGGCTATAAAAATGAGATATATTTGGTAGTTTGTGATGCTGATGTGGCTCGTGCTTGGGCTCATTATGACGCAAAAAACAGTCGGATTATATATCTAGTACCAAACAAAAGAGTAAAAGAGCGTTTGCAGTTGTATGGTGTCAGAGCTTCTAAGATATTTGTGACCGGATTTCCTTTACCAAAAGAAAATATTGGTGGTGTTGATCAAAAAATACTTCGTTTAGATATAGCAGCTAGGCTTTACAATTTAGATCCCAAAGGTATTTATCGTAAGAAGTACAATAAATTAATAGAAGATTATTTGGGACCAGTAGCAAATATCAAAAAACCACCACATCCTTTGACCATCACTTTTGCAGTTGGTGGTGCTGGAGCACAGCGTGATGTAGGGGCCATATTACTCAATAAACTCCATAAACACTTAAAAACTGGTAAAATCAGACTCAATCTTGTCGCTGGTGTTAGAAATGATGTTTATCTTTATTATCAAAAAGTACTAGCAACTTGTAATTTAGAAAAATGTAAATATGTAAACTTGGTTTATTCTGAAGATAAAACAGCTTATTTTAAAAGTTTTAATAAATTACTTAGAACTACAGATATACTTTGGACCAAACCATCTGAGTTGACCTTTTATAGTGGTTTGGGTATTCCTATTATTATGTCAGAACCAATTGGTTCTCAAGAAAATTATAATAGAGGTTGGCTTTTGGCTATTGGTGCAGGAGTAGATAGTCTCAATCCAAAATATGTTGACGAATGGTTGTTTGACTGGTTGGATTCTGGCTGGCTAGCTGAAGCAGCTGTTGAAGGATTTTTGGATGCCCCCAAAATGGGTACTTATCATATAGAAAATATAGTATTTAAGAAAAAGATTATAGAAATAGAGGACGTACATTTATTATAATGAAAATTATTAAATTAAAAATAAACTGTTACAAAAGTATCAAAGAACCAATGATACTAGAATTGCAATCGCCTAGTATTTTAATTGGTCAAAATAATAGTGGCAAATCAAATGTTTTTGATGCTATTGAGTTTGCTTTAGGGGGTCGGATTGATGATAGTAATATTTTTTATGAAAAAGCCGATATAGAAATAGAATTGTTATTTGATGATCATGAGCAAGATAAAAATAATTTTCCAGATGCTAAAGCAACATTTGTATTAAAAAATCAACAAAGGAAGTTGATTTTTCCTAGTCAAGAAATAAATTATAATAAAAATCTTTCAATTTTGCTTTCCTCAAATATAAAAATATTGGATCAAGAAGCTTTTCATGATTATCATCAAATTGAGCTAGATTATCATTCTTTATTTAACTATCCTATTAATTTGGAAAAATTTAAAGAACACCTTAAGCATAATTTCCCCAAAATATCAGCTACCAAAAATGCTTTGGATATTCGTTATGAAAATGATGGACTCTATGAAGGCAAACGTCGGGTAACTATTGATCGTTTAGGGTCTGGTTTTCGTAGAGTTTTTACTATGTTGCTTTATATTTTTCATCCACAATATTCTATAGTTATGATTTCTGAGCCAGAGACTCATCTTCATCCAGCTATTATAAAAAAACTTTTTTGGGCAATGCAAAATTCCAATTTTGGTCAAATTATTTTCTCTACGCACTCTCCTTTATTTGTGACGCCAATTAGTTTGGGACATGTAATACGTATAGTCAAAGACGATAATAATTTAACCAAAGCTTTTGCCTTAGATCATAAAAAATATAATTATCAAAGATTGATACAAGAGCTAAATGCTGATAATCTAGAAATGTTTTTTACGGACAAAGTTATTTTAGTAGAAGGTGTTTCGGATCGTTTGCTTATCAGAGGTTTAATAGATAAGTTTTATACAGGACAAAAAGATATCAAAGTCATCCAAACACATGGAAAAGGTAATATGAAATTATATGTAGATCTTTTAAAGATTTTTCAAATTCCTTTTTTGGTAGTTTTTGACAAAGATTCTATGAAAACAAATCATTTAAGAGATTTGATGTATTATTTACAAATTCATTTACCGCCGCTAAATGATTATGAGCTTATCAATGCTCTTAAAAAATATGATATTTATGTTTTCCCCAACGGTGATTTGGAAGATAATTATCCTCGTAAATACCAAAGAGATGATAGTAAAACTATTAATGCTCTAAAAGCTGCAAATCTCATGACTATAGAAGATTACAAATCAAAATCAATGATAAACTTAAAAGAGATAATAGAAAATATCTGATATGTCTTGGTTATTAATTGCTATTACAGCTTATTTTATATTAGCTATTGTCAATGTAGCTGATAAGTTTATTATTGAAAAAGTAGTAAATGGTCCCAAGACTTATACTTTTTTGGTGGGTGTAGCTGGCGCTTTGGTAGCTCTAGCGGCTCCATGGTTTTTGCTTTGGCCAGGATGGCCTTTGTTTTTCTTTAATTTATTAGTTGGATCATTTTTTGCTGGGGGGTTATTTTTCTTATATAGTGCTTTAAAAGGAGGAGAAGCATCGCGAGTATTTACTCTAGTTGGTGGCATGGTACCAATTTTTACAGTTTTATTTTCTTTGTTAGTGTTTAAAGAAAATTTTAGCCTCAATCAGTGGTTGGCTATTTTATTTTTGATACTGGGCACTATAGTTATTTCAGCCATGTCTATACATCATAGTATCTGGTTTAATATCAGGAGATTTTTGGGAATATTTGATTCAAATCAATGGCCAGTAATACTCACTGCTATTTTTTCTGCTTTGTTTTTTGCTTTATTTTGGGTAGGCTCCAAACAAGCATATAATGTTCAAGAATTTGTCAGTGGTTTTATTTGGATACGCTTGGGTACCTTTGTTACGGTTTTGTTTTTGTTGATTAGAAAATCATCTAGGCAAGAGATTTTTTCTGAAATGAAAAAAGGCAATAAAAACAAAAATAATAAATGGCTAGTTCTTGGAAATCAAGGATTGGGAGCTTTGGGAGGTATTTTGCAAAATTATGCAGTAGCGCTTGGTTCAGTGGCTTTGGTTACATCTTTACAGGGTTTGCAGTATGCTTTAATTTTGGTATTGGTAACGGTTATGACATTTTTATATCCAAATATAATCAAAGAAGAATATAGTAATAAAAGAATTTATAAAAAAACTTTGGCTATAGTTTTGATTAGTATTGGTTTGTATTTTTTAGTAATATAATTAATGAAAATTTTTAGAAAAAAAATGTTTTGGTTTTTAATAATATTAGTACTTATATTTGGTCTTTTTAAGATTCCGAGGTATTATCCTAGACAAATAGATTTAGTTGCCAAAGATGATTTTTGGGGACTTACTTATTCTCCAAAATTTGCTAGTGAGCTGGGACTTGATTGGCAAAAAACATATATTGATATTTTGGATGAATTGGAAGTAAAAAATCTTCGCATCCCTATTTATTGGGATCAAATAGAAAAAACAGATGGTGAATATGATTTTTCCAAGTATGATTATATTTTTGATGAAGGTAAAAAAAGAAATGTAAATTTTATTGCCAATATAGGTTGGCGACTGCCTCGTTGGCCAGAATGTCATGCTCCAGCTTGGGTAGATCAATCCAATCTTTCAACTACCAAAGCCAAAACCATCACTATGTTGGGGAAAGTAGTAGAGCATTTTAAAGACAGAGAGGAGATAGTAGTTTGGCAAGTAGAAAACGAACCTTTACTTGATTGGTTTGGAGAGTGTCCAAAAGGGGATAAAGAATTTTTACAAAATGAAATAGATTATGTGAGGAGTATAGATGATAGTCGAGAAATTATTATTTCAGCTTCAGGTGAGCTTTCTTCTTGGAAACAAGAAGTAAAGATGTCAGATATTTTTGGTACTACCATGTATAGAGTTGTTTGGAATCCCATTTTTAAATATATTCGTTATCCATTGCCAGCTTGGTATTATAGATTCAAAGCTTGGTATTATGATTTGAATCCAGATAAAGTAATAGTATCAGAATTGCAAACAGAGCCCTGGGTACCTAAAGGCACTTTGGCTGATCTAGACTTTAATGATTTTGATAAATCATTTTCCATAGATCAATTTAAAGCCAATATGCAATTTGCTATCAATGTAGATTTCAAACAAACTTATCTTTGGGGAGTAGAGTGGTGGTATTTACAAAAACAGTCAGGTCATCCAGAGTATTGGGATTTAGCCAAAAGCGTCTTTAAAAACGCCAAATAAGCAAATAAATAGAGTCTAAAAAACATCGTGTCTAAAACGGTGTTTTTTCTTGTTTTTACTGGCTAATTCTGTTATAATTTAATAACTATTATTAATTTTAATTTAGTGAAAAATAATAAAAAAATAGTTGTTTTTAGTCTTTTTAGCTTATTTTGGGCTACAAATGCTAGTGCTTTTACTCAAAGCTATACTCCTTCTGATCCAAATATGATTTATCAGACTTATTTTGATGCAATAAACATCAAACCAAGCTGGTCTGATGAGTTAAAAATAAATAAAGAAGTGATTATAGCCATACTGGATTCTGGAGTGGATTTGGATCACCCAGATTTAGTAGATAATATTTGGATAAACACAGGAGAAATACCGGGAGATGGTATAGATAATGATCAAAATTCTTATATTGATGATTATCATGGTTGGGACTTTGTAGCTTCTGATAACAATCAACAACCAGATATAAGTGGAGAGTATGATTTTACAGCTACAAATCATGGTACAGTTGTAGCTGGCATTATTTCAGCTATGGCCAATAGTAATGGTATAGTTGGTATTGCTCCTCGTGCCAAAATTATGCCAATCAAAATTTTGGATGCTCATGGTATAGGCAATACTTTGGTTTTATCTCAAGCTATTGATTATGCAGTAGAAAATGGTGCTGATATTATAAATTTAAGTCTAGTTGGCGACACCTATGGGTCAAATTTAGAAAAATCAATTATCAATGCTTATAACAAAGGAGTAATGATTGTAGCTGCTTCAGGCAATGAAGAAAATATGGGTCTCAATCTAGACATAGATCCACGTTATCCAATTTGTGATATCGATGGAATAAATAGAGTAATGGGCGTAGCTGCTTTAGATGGCAACAATGTTTTGGCCAATTTTTCAAATTATGGAGAAACTTGTATTGACATTTCAGCTCCGGGTACAGATTTTTATTCTACTGTTTATCAGGATTCATCAAATGTAAAATTTAATCAATATTATTATGGTGGATGGAGTGGTACATCGGTAGCAGCACCAGTCGTATCAGCTACCGCTGCTCTAATCAAAGGTACTTTTCCGGACCTAAGACCATATGATATCTATACTATTATCAATTCTAGTGCTAAAGACCTTAGAGAATCAAATCCATTGCATCATGTAGATTTGGGTAGTGGCTTGATTGATATCGGTGCTGCTCTCAATTTGGCCAAAAATTATTATGACAATACTACTAATATAGTTTTGGCTCCTCAAAAAGGTTTGAAACCAGAAATACTTTTGTTGGATGTTGAGGGCAATTTAGCTGATGCATTTTTAGCTTATGATACTAATTTTACTGGTGGTGTCAATGTGGCAGTTGGAGATGTAGATGGTGATGGGCAAGAAGAAATAGTCACTGCTCCAATGGCTGGTGGTGGACCTCATATCAAAGTTTTTAGCAAAACCGGCCAGCTTATTTCTGAATTTTTTGCCTATGATGCTAGCTTTGATGGGGGTGTCAATGTGGCAGTTGGAGATGTCAGCAACAACGGTATAGCTGAGATAGTTTTGGCTCCAATGAGCAAGATTGCTCCAGAGATAAAGATTTTTAATTATCAAAACATCCAAAAAGCTAGTTGGTTGGCTTATGATCTGGATATGACCTCAGGAGTAAGTATTTCAATAGCTGATGTAAACAATGACAATTGGGCCGAGGTAGTGACTGTACCAGCCAAAAATAGTATTCCACAAGTCAAGATGTTTAATATGCGTGGTCGTTTAAAGGGAGAATTTTTATCTTTTAATAGTGCTCTTACTACTGGTGTACAAGTTTTGGCTAAAGATATATCAGGTGATTCTTTAGCAGAAATTTTGGTTTTACCTAGCAAAGGAGCAGCAGCTTTACTTCGAGTATATGATGACAAGGGTTTAGAAAAAGATAATATAAGTTTAAGAGATTCAAAAGATAAAAATGGTTATAATATTGAATTAATAAGGTAGTTTATGGAAATTAGTGTTATTATTCCTGCCTATAATGAAGAAATACTTATTGAAAGTACAATTATTGAAGTCAAGGATTTTTTAAAAAATAATTTTAATAATTTTGAAATAATCATTGTCGATGACAAGTCAACAGATCGTACTTTAGCTATTTTACAAAGCATAGACAATATTATAGTCTTGAGGAATTTAAAAAATCATGGCAAGGGTTATACAGTTGCCAAAGGTGTGAAAGCTGCTTGCGGAGAAATAATTCTTTTTATGGATGCTGACAATTCCACAAAAATTACAGAGTTAAAATCTTTTTTACCAAAAATTGATAACTATGATTTAGTTATTGCTTCCCGAGGATTAGAAAATTCAGATATCCAAGTCAGTCAAAATTTATTTAAATCTTTATTGGGTAAGCTGGGAAATTTTTTTAGTCGTCTACTGATAGACAATAATATAAAAGACACTCAATGTGGTTTTAAGCTTTTTAAAAAGGATATTAAGTATTTATTTGAAAAATTGACTATTCCAGGTTTTGCTTTTGATTTTGAATTGATTTTTTTGGCAAGAAAGTATAAATTCAAGGTCAAAGAAATGCCAGTCACTTGGGTAAACAACTTTAATTCAACAGTCAAATGGCATGATTATCCAAAGACGATGTTAAATTTATTAAATATACGCTTAAATAATTTACTAGGTAAATATAATTAACCCACCAGAGGTGGAGTAAACATAAAAAAATATGAAAACCTTTATTGAAAATAAAAATATTTTAGTTTTAGGTGGAGCTGGATTCATTGGTTCTCATCTTTGTGAAGAATTGGTAAAACGTGGAGACAATGTGGTTTGTGTGGACAATTTTGTTTCTTCTGATGTAGAAAATATTCGTTCTATTTTGGAATATCCAAATTTTGAATTTGTACGCCATGATATCACCAAAGATATTGAATTTGAAAATTTACCAGAATTAAAGAAATTTAAAGTAGAAGTGCAAGGGTTTCAAGAGATATACAATTTGGCTTGTCCTACTGCTCCAAAGGATTATTCAAAATTTCCAGTTGAAACTGCTATTGCCAATTCTGTTGGTGTGGTAAATAGTTTGGAGTGGGCCAAAAAATATAAAGCTCGTTATTTGCTTACTTCTACTTCAGCAGTTTATGGCAAACCACCATCAGATGGTACACCAGTCAAGGAAAATTATTATGGATTATTAGACTTTTTGGGACCAAGAGCAGGCTACAACGAAGGTAAGAGATTTGCTGAAACATTGGTTATGACTTATCAAGATGCTTATCAGCTCAATACTAGTATTGCTAGAATTTTTTCTACTTATGGTCCACGTATGCTTCAACATAGTGGTCGTCAGATACCAGACTTTATTCGTAATGCAGTAGATAATAATGAAATAGAAATAGCTGGTGATGAAAAATCAATACTTAGTTTTTGTTATGTCAAAGATGTGGTAGAAGGATTGATAGCTCTGATGGCTTCTGAAATTTCTGCACCAATAAATATTGGTAGTGAACAAGTATTGACATTGACGGATGTTGCTCAAAAAATAATTGCCATTACCAATTCTAGTTCTAGTATTAACTATACCAATAAATATGAATATACCATGCAACCAGCCACACCAGATATTTCCAAAGCCAAAGAAGAATTAAATTGGTTTCCTTTGATTTCTATCGACGAAGGCATTAGAGAAGCAGTGGAATTTTATAGAGCTACAGCATTTTTACACAAACCCACTATTAATACTATGAGAAAATAAATTTATGAAAATTTTAGTTACCGGTGGAGCAGGATTTATTGGATCTCATTTGGTAGATACTTTGGTTCAAGATGGACATCAGATTTTAGTTGTTGATGATCTTAGCACTGGTTCAAAAGCTCATGTAAACAAACAAGCTAAATTGGCAATATTGGATATCAATAATCAAAAATTGGCTAGTCTGATGTCTGACTTTGCTCCAGAAGTGATTTATCATCTTGCTGCTCAAAAAAATGTCAGAGTATCTTTGGAAAATCCAGTCCTTGATGCCAAAATAAATATTTTGGGTTCTTTAAATATTTTGGAGCAAGCTATCAAAAATAAAGTAAAGAAATTTATTTTTGTTTCTACAGCTGGTATTTATGGAGATACAGAAATTTTACCAACTGATGAGGCTGGTCCAGAACAGGCAATGTCTCCTTATATTCTAAATAAACTCACGTTTGAAAAATATTTGGCAATTTTGGCTCAAGATAAAATCAAGTGGGTATCAGCCAGATTGGCCAATGTCTATGGCCCAAGACAAGATCCAAAAGGGGAAGCTGGTGTTATCGCTATATTATTGAATGATGCTATAAAAAATAATATTTTTTATGCTTATGGAGATGGTCATAATACTAGGGATTATATCTATGTCGCTGATATAGTCCATGCCCTTAGAGATTTTTTGGAACAAGCAGAAGGCATATACAATGTTGGTACCAGCCTAGAAACATCTTTACTAGATTTGATTGCAATTATTAGAGAGATATCCGGTAGTGATTTTCCAGTAGAACACAGCGAAGCTATTGCTGGTGAAGTAAAGAGATCATCTCTTGATTCTCATAAGATTAAACGTGATTTAAATTGGCAATCAGAATATGATTTAAAGCAAGGTTTAAAATTAACTTATCGTTGGTTTAAAGATAATAAATAATGAATATTTTTGTAATCATTCCAGCCTATAATGAAGAACAAAGAATCGGACAGGTATTAGCTGATCTGTCTATTTTGCCTTACAAAGTAGTGGTGGTTGATGATGCTTCAAATGATAAGACGGTGGCTATAGTGTCTAGCTATCCCAAAGTAATTTTATTACAACACAAAATAAATCGTGATCAAGGAGCCGCTTTACAAACTGGCAATCAATATGCGCTTAGTAGAGGAGCAGACATTATAGTTCATTTTGATGCTGACGGACAATTTTTAAGTCAAGAAATTGAAGATGTTATAAAGCCCATAATAGAAGATGATTGTGATATAGTTTTTGGTTCACGATTTTTAAATAAGAAATCTGACATACCAGCTCTAAAGAAAAATATTATTTTTCCTTTGGCTCGTTTGGTCAATAGACTATTTTTGGGTATCAAAACCAGTGATCCACAAAGTGGTTTTAGAGCCATGACCAGAAGTACTGCACAGCGCATCGTGATTGAGCAAGATGGCAAGGCACACTGCTCAGAAATAATGGCCAAGGCCTATGAATATAAATTAAAAATAAAAGAAGTACCAATTACAGTTATTTATCATGAATTTGGTCAAGGTATGAATCATGGTTTTAAGATCTTAAAAGATATTTTATTTTCTAAAATAAGCAAATGATTTATTTACAAATCTTAGTTACAATATTTATAGTTTTTATTTTACTCAAACTATTTTTACAAAAACAAAAAAACAAAATATCATTTTTGTCTTTTTTAATTTGGGTTTTATTATGGTTGATGGTATTGATAGTTTTTTGGTTGCCCGACACGACATCTTATTTAGCAGCTGTATTGGGTATTGGCAGGGGAGCAGATTTGGTAGTTTATGTTTCTATTTTGGTTATTTTTTATATGATTTTTAAAATTTTTGTTAGACTAAATAAAATAGAAGATGAGATTACTACAGTGGTAAGAGATAATGCAATAAAAAATGTCAAAGAAAAATAAAATTATTGTAATTATTGTTTCCTATAATGGCAAAAAATATTGGGATGAATTAATGCCAACTCTTTTAGAAGAGAAATACCAGGATATTGATATTGATATTTTGGTAGTAGATAACAACTCTAGTGACGGATCGGCTGATTATTTGGCTAGAAATTATCCAGCTATAAAAGTAATAAGAGCTGAAAGCAACCTTGGTTTTGTGGGGGCAAATAATATTGCTTATCAATATGCCAAAGAGAATGAAGCAAAATATATTTATTTGTTAAATCAAGATACAGAAGTGACGAATGGATTTTTGCGTCCTTTGTATGATTTTGCTGAAAATAACAAATTTGGATCTTTACAGTCCAAACTGAGACTGTGGCCAGATAAAAAACTAATAAATACAACTGGTAATGCTATTCATTTTTTGGGCTTTGGTTATGGCCTAGGATCTCAGCAAGTTGATAAAAATAATCAAAAAATTGTCAAGATAAATTATGCTTCGGGAGCAGGTGTTTTTATAGGCATGAAGGCCTTGGAAGATTTGGGATATCTTTTTGATGAAACAATGTTTATGTATTTGGAAGATTTGGATTTGGGCTGGTCTCTTAGTATGCTTGGCTATGATAGTTATTTGATACCAAATAGTATTGTTTATCATAAATATGAATTCAAGCGTAGTATGAATTTGTATACTTACTTTGAAAGAAATAGACTTTGGGTTATGTTAAAAAATTATAAGCTAGGAACTTTAATTTTGATTTTTCCAGCTTGGTTTATTATGGAGCTTGGTCAACTTGGATTCGCATTAGTAAATAAGAGGTTTTTAGAAAAAATAAAAGCCTATTCTTTCTTATTTTCAGCAAAACAGCTGAGTTTGTTGATGGGAAAAAGAAAGAATATACAATCCAAAAGACTTAGAAGTGATCGGCAGGTAGTGGGACATTTTAAGGGACTTATTTTATTTCAGCCTTTAGATATATTTTTATTGAAAATAGCAAATATTTTTTTCTTTATTTATTGGCGAGTTATTAAATTATTTATTTTTTGGTAATGAAAATAGCAGAAGTAACACCAGTATTTCCACCATATAAATCAGGCATATCCAATGTAGCTTATTATAATGCTTGGGCATTTACTACTTTGGGACACGATGTGACTGTTTTTACTACCAAGTATAAAACAGGCATTCAACACAGTGATGAATATCCATTTGAAGTACAAAGACTTAATGCTTGGTTTAAATATGGCAATGCCGGTATATTGCCACAGTTATTTTATAAGTTGTTAAAGTACGACATTATCCATTTGCATTATCCATTTTTTGGTGGTGCAGAAATTATTTATTTTTTGGATAAAGTAAAAGATTTGAATTTAATAGTTACTTATCATATGGATGTTTTTGGTGAAGGACTTATGTCCAAGTTTTTTCAGTGGCATCGCAATTACGTTACACCAAAAATTTTGGATAGAGCTGATAAAATAATTGTCACTTCTTATGACTATGCTACAAATTCTACACTCAAAGAAAGGTTGGCTATTGAGCCAGAAAAATTTGTAGAAGTACCTATTGGTGTTAATCATTTACTTTTTAAACCTCGTTATATGAATCAAGATATTATCAAACAATATGATTTACATGACAAAAAAATAATATTATTTGTTGGAGGTCTGGACAAAGCACATTATTTTAAAGGTATAAATGTATTGATACAGGCTATAAAAAAATTAAATGCTCGAGATGATTTTAGGGTTATTATTATTGGTGAGGGTGATCTTAGAGAAACATATCAAACTATGGCAGATAGCTTGGGCTTGGGTCGTAAGATTATTTTTACAGGGTTTGTACCAGACGATATGTTGCCAAAATTTTATAGTGTAGCTGATATGTTGGTTCTTCCTTCTACAGACAAATCAGAAGCATTTGGTATTGTATCTTTAGAAGCTATGTCTTCTGGTATACCAGTAATAGCTAGTGATTTACCAGGAGTGCGTAGTGTAGTTGATAAAAAAGAAACTGGACTTTTGGTAAAGCCAGGCAATGTAGACAATTTGTCTGATATGATTGAATATTTGCTAAAAAATCCAAAAATAGCCAGAGAATATGGAATAGCTGGCAGAGCCAAGGTCTTGCAAAACTATACTTGGGACAAAGTTAGTACTAAATTGAATGATGTTATAAAATCTATTTCAAAATGAAAGTTTGTATAATTTCCAATTTGTATCCACCATTTATAAGAGGTGGAGCTGAGATAATAGCTACTATGCAAGCCAGTGGTTTAAAGGATAATTGGCAGCATGTTTTTGTGATATCTACTCGTCCTACTCAAGTAAAGGTTGTCGGGGCTCCAATATTTTTTAATGGTATTTTTGCTACTACAGTTGACAAGATTGATGATGTTGATGTTTATCGTTTTAATCCCAATAATATTTATTATTATTTGGATGATTTTAAATATCCAGCTTTTATTCGTCTTATATGGCATATTTTTGATATTTTTAATATATTTTCTTATTTTAAGATTAAAAAAATATTGACCAAAGAAAAACCAGATGTAGTGATTACACACAATCTCATGGGTATTGGTTTTTTGATTCCCATGCTTATTAGAAAACTATCCCGCAAAGCGGGATCCGCCTATGGCGGAAAAATAAAACATGTTCATACTATCCATGATGTACAATTAGTCACTCCTAGTGGATTGGTACTAAAAGGAAAAGAAAATATTTTTAGTCACAAATTTTTTAGAGCTATAGGCTATACCAAGCTAATGCGTTATTTGATAGCTAGTCCAGATATTGTCATTTCACCTTCTAAATTTTTGTTTGATTTTTATAAAAAAAATAATTTTTTTCCTGAGTCTAAAAAATTTGTTTTACCAAACCCAATAAAAAATTTGATAAAAATAGAAAAGAAAGCCAGTCCAAACTTGCAATTGATTTATCTGGGTCAAATAAACAAAGCCAAGGGAGTTTTGGAACTCATAGATAGTTTTAAAAAAATAAAATTACCTCATATGAGGCTTGATATAGTTGGAGTGGGCGAGAGTTTGAAAAAAGCCAAAGAATTGGCCGGGGATGACAAAAGAATCAGATTTTATGGTTGGTTAAATCATGAAAAATTAATGCCACTTTTAGCTAGGGCCGATTTGATGCTGGTGCCATCTTTGTGTTATGAAAATTCACCCACAGTTATTTATGAATCACTTAGTATGGGTCTACCAGTGATAGCCGCTGATATTGGAGGTACTAGTGAGCTTATCAAAGAAAATATAAATGGCTGGACATATCCGGCCGGAGAATTTGATGTATTAAATAAAAAAATCATCAGTATTTATAAACAGAGAGAAAAACTATCGGCTATGGCTGATAATTGTCGTCGTAGCGTGTCGCCTTATACTTTAGATAATTATACTAATAATTTGCTTAATATCATAAACAATGAACACGATCAAAAAGTATAATAAAATTTTAATTATTTTATTTTTGGTGTTTTTGTTTATATATAATTTTACCAATATTTTTGTTTGGTGGCCAATGTTGGCCAATACCGGACATTTGATTTTTAATTGGCCAGATTCCACAGCCAACTATTTTTTTGTTAATTTATTTGCCAAGACCAATCATCTTTGGTCATTTGAAATTTTAAATTCAATCACTGACAATTTATTACACGCTCGTAGTATTAATGTATTAGATAATAATTTAGTGCCGATTACTTTTTTGCCAGCTATAGTAATATTTGGAGGAGCTTTTCGTATTTTGGGTGAATTTGGTATTTTGGCTTTTACACCATTTTTGGCTGCTTTATCAGGATTGTTAATTTATAGATTAGTATATTATATATTCAAAGATTTGGATTTGGCCTTTATAGCAACTTTACTTTTTTGGTCACTAGCACCGGTAGTATTTTTTTCCAATGTAGTGATGTTGCCAAATATTTTGTTTATCTTTTTATTGCTCGTAGGATTTTGGGCTATTGCCAAATATTTTGTGTATGACAAGAGTTTTTATTGGATATTGGGGTCTTTGTTTTTATCTTTGGCAATTTTTGTCAGACCCACTGAGATTATTTGGTTGACATTGATACTTATTTTTATAATTTATAGTAACAGACAGAAAGTATTTTTTAAGCACTATATTTATGCCATTTTTATTTTTTTGGCTACAGCTTTTTGGTTTGTTAGTCTAAACAAAATAACCTATGGTGCATATTTGGCTACTGGCTATGTGAATTTTCAGTCGGATGTTTTACCAGTTGTCCAAAATCAAAATAGTTTAATAGATTATATAAAACTATTATTATTTCCATTTGGATTTAATTTTATTTTGATTTTAAAAAATTTTTACAAATATTTTGTAGATATTTTTACACCCCATGTATTATTGGCTTTGATAGCTTTAATAATTTTATTTTATAAAAAACAAATAAATTTTGTTTGGAAAAAATATCTAACACTCTTGCCTTTTGTTTTTGTCTTAATACTGACATATTATGCTTCTTGGGATATAGCTGATCCTTTGGTAAAAGAACTAAATAAAATTTCCATATCTTATGTTCGGTATTTTTTGCCTTTGTATATTTTGATTTTGCCTTTGACAGCTTGGGGCATAAAAAAAATATTTTTTGGACCAAGCAAAATAAATAAGCTAGCTTATTATATTGTGCTTATTGCTTTGATGTTGTCATCTGTAAAATTGGCTTTTTATTCTAAAAACGATGGTTTATTGAGCAATATGGACACTTTAAATGATTATTATAGTCAATATAAAATAGTTGATACTATGATAGAAGATAATTCTATAATCATTACGGATAGAAGTGATAAAATATTTTTTCCTAAATATAGAGTGATAGTTCCACAAGGTAATCTGGAGCTTTGGTCTAGAGTAAAAAACATAGTAAATTATGCCCCTATATATTATTATAGTTCTAAATCAGACAGTGAAATATCTGTTGACCAAGAGCTAATTAATGAGCTAAACTTAAAATTGGAAGATAGAGGTCAAATATGGCATAATTTTAAGTTATATAAGTTAGTAAATAATTAAAAATATTATGGAAGATTGTATATTTTGTAAAATAGTCAAAGGAGAGTTGCCAAGCTATAAGGTCTATGAAGATGAAGACACTTTGGCTTTTTTGGATATTTATCCTACTACTCATGGACATACTTTAGTAATTCCCAAAGAGCATTTTAAAGATATGGAAGAGATACCAGAAGAGATATTGCAAAGATTGATATTGACTGTCAAAAAAATAGGCAAATCGTTGAAGGAGTCTTTGGCAATTGAAGCTTACAATATTTGTGAAAACAATGGACAAGTAGCTGGTCAGGTTGTACCTCATATACATTTTCATTTAATACCTAGATATAAAGATGACAATTTAAAGCCTTGGCCACAAACAAATTATCCAGAAGGTAAGGCAGAAGAAATTTTAAATAAAATTAAAATAAATTAAATGAAGCATCCTTGGAAGAAAATAAGTTCTAAGATTGTCTATAAAAATCCTTGGATAAAAGTTCAAGAAGATAAAGTTATTAGACCCGATGGCAGCAAAGGTATTTATGGAGTTATTGATACTAAAAGAAGTGTGATTGTTTTAGCAATAGAAGGAAAAAATATTTATTTAGTTAAACAATATCGTTATCCAGTTAAAAAATGGTTTTTAGAAGTTTGTTGTGGTGGTAATAGTAGACACGAAAAAGATTCAATTTTACAACTTGCTAAAAGTGAGTTGAGAGAGGAAATTGGATTAACAGCTAAGAAATGGGAGATGATCGGTAAATATTATCCATTCAATGCTTTAATAAATGAAATAGTATATATTTATTTAGCTCAAGATTTAGAATCAGTTGGTAATTGTTTAGATGATGATGAATTTTTAGAAATTAAAAAAATGAGTATCAAAAAATTTGGTCACATGGTCGAAAGTGGAAAAATAGAAGATGCTTTTTCGATTATTGCTTATTATAAATTAAAAGAATATTTAAAATTATGAACCCCGTTAGAAATTTACGAAATTATACGGGGCTTAAATAGTAAAATTATTATTATGCGAACTACTAAAATTTCTAACGGGGTGAATCTATTAGTGACAGGAGGAGCTGGTTTTATAGGCTCAAATTTTATTCATTATATATTAGACAAATATCCAGATTACAAGATTGTGAATCTAGATATTTTGACTTATGCTGGCAATTTGAATAATTTAAAAGAAATAGCCAATAATCCAAATTATGTTTTTGTTAAAGGAGATATTTGTGATTATGATTTAGTTGATAAAATAGTCAAAGAAAATAAAATTAATATTATAATTAATTTTGCAGCTGAATCTCACAATTCTTGGGCCATAGTCAATCCAAGTATTTTTTTCAAGACCAATGTTTTGGGTACACAAAATTTATTAGAAGTGGCTAGAAAAAATAATGGTATAAGATTTCATCATATATCTACTTGTGAAGTCTATGGAGATTTAGCGCTAGACAGCGATGAAAAATTTACTGAAAATTCACCATTTTTGCCACGCACTCCATACAATGCTTCCAAGGCTGCTTCTGATTTGGCAGTTAGAGTATATTTTGATACTTTCAAGTTGCCAGTAACCATTTCTAATTGTTCCAATAATTATGGACCATACCAATATCCAGAAAAGCTCATTTCTTTGTTTACCACCAATCTATTGGACGATAAGAAAGTGCCAATATATAAAAATAGTCAAAATCGTCGTGAGTGGTTGCATGTTTTAGATCATTGTAGAGCTATTGATTTGATTATTCATAAAGGAAAAATTGGTGAAATATACAATATTGGTAGTGGTATAGAACAAAGCGTAGAACAAATAACAGATTTTATACTCAAAGAATTGGGTAAATCAGATTCAATGAAAGAAATAGTTCAGGACAGACCTGGTCATGATAGAAGATATTTGCTTGATTCTTCTAAAATAAAAAAAGAATTGGGTTGGAAACCAGAGATTGATTTTGAACAGGGGCTCAAAGAAACCATTGCTTGGTATAAAAATAATAGAGCTTGGTGGGAACCACTAAAAGAAAAAAATATTTTAGCTGAAGCAGAGTGGGGAGATAAAAAATAAAGGTATTCTCAAAATCTATTGAGCTATTTAAATTATGCAACAGATATTTAAAAAAGAATATACTCGGGATAATGGCTTGATAATCCAAGAAGTTTGGGGCAAAGCCCACATGATAGATATTGAAGCCAATCCCAATCCATATTTGCCAACGCAGATAATCTATATCAATGATGGTGTAGCCGAAATTTGGCATAATGAAAAGTCACTGGAGTGGCTTGATGAAAAATTATTGTCTAAAAATCAAGCTGACCCAGATTTTTTTTGGCAAAAAATGGATGAATATAGTCAGCAATTAGTTGGTTTAAAACTATATTGGCAAAAACAGCATTTAGATTCAGCAGCGGAACTAAAAGATTTTATTGGCTTGATGCGGAAAGCTACCAAAAATTTTTTGGTTTTTTATTATTCAGCGCTTAATCCAAAAACACCAAAGTCAATAAGAAATAGAGCTTTGGAAATTCGCGAGCAAGATACTTTTTATGATGATTCCAACAGGCTTATCTCTAATACTTTAAAATATTTGTACCCTCAAATAGCTGACTTGGGCATTGTTATTTTAAAGAACGATTTGGATAAAATGCCAACTACAGAAGAGTTAAAAGAAAGATTTAAAAATTTTATTTATATTAGTGATCAAACAGCAGCCATTATTAAGCTCGAAGATTTTTTAAACAAAAATAAACAATATAAATTTATTTTTGATCAGATAGAGGATTATCAGCAATTATCTGGACAGACAGCTTATAAAGGAAAAGCCACTGGTTTGGTCAGAATTTTAAAAAGAAAAAATCAGGTAGCTGAATTTCAAAAAGGGGAGATATTGGTTTCTCCGATGACTACGCCTGATTTTGTATCAGCTATGAAGCTGGCCGCAGCTTTTGTGACTGACGAAGGTGGTATTGCTTGTCATGCCGCTATTTTAGCTAGAGAGTTAAAAGTGCCCTGTGTGATTGGTACTAGATTTGCTACGCAAATTTTTAAAGATGGCGATAGGGTGGAGGTGGATGCTAGTAAAGGAATAGTAAAGAAAATATGAGTAATATACCCAATATAGTAAAAGATATAAAGAAACATTGTTTGACAGCACAGGGTGGTGTAAAACGCAATCTTTCTTTATTTACTTATAGTTGTGTAGCTCGGGCATACAGCTATAATATGATAGATTTTGTTAATGTTAGTTACGGCCCTATAGCTGCTTATGGTAATAAAGATTATTGGTATTCTTTGTTGAATATGCAGTATTTGACTGATAGTATAGCTAAAAATATACTTGAAGATGATAAATGGTTGGATAAGGTAAGGAAAAAATCCTTGGATAACTTTGAAAAGTTTAAGGAAAATTTTAATAGACAACTGAAGTTAGTAGAATCAAAACCAATAGATTTTTTAATTTGGGTTATAAAAAATTATCCTGATTATTTTGCTAGTCTAGGTTTATATAATGGACTTTGGCGTTATATGGAATATAATAATAACAGCCAGAGAAATATGGCTGATGGCAGTACTGACAAAATAGCTGATGAAAGAAGTCAAGTGGCGATACTTTATCCTTTGGTAGAAAAGTATCTCAAGAGTGCTATTAAATCGATGCTTTCGAGTCTTAATTTGCCGAAAATAGATTATTTGTTATTAACTAGAGAAGAATTGCAAGATGTTTTGGAAAATAATATGGTAAATAAAGAATTACAAATCCTGATAAAGAAAAGAAGTAAAGGTTATGTATATTTATACAAAGATAATATAGAGACCATTATTTTTGATAAAGATGTTTTGAATAAAGTCAAAGATTATGCTATTCCTAAAGTAAAAAATTCAGACATTGTTTACGGCATAGCAGCCTATGGGGGGCTAGTTAAGGGTAAAGTAGTTTTGGATTTAAAAAACTTTGCATCTTATAAAGAGCCAATTTATATTACAGCCATGACTCATCCAGATGAGGTTCCTTGGCTTAAAAAATGTTTAGCTATAGTAACTGATGAAGGAGGAGTATTGTCTCATGTAGCAGTGATTGCCAGGGAATTTAAAATACCTGCGCTTATGGGTACTAAAGTAGCTACCCAAATATTTAAAGATGGCGATATGGTGGAGGTGGATGCTAATAAAGGGATTGTGAAGAAAATATGAATTTAGATTTTGATAAATCATTAAATTATGAAAGACACCAACGTGATTATTCTATTGTAGTCACTACCCTTGTGTTTAGAGGTTTGTACAATCAAAATGCCAAGTTTTTTGGTGTAGCTCCTACGGCTTGTTATCTAATAATTAAAAACGATGTTTTATATCATTATATGTCTAAGTATGATGGTAAAAGGCGCATGGAAAATTGGCTTCAAAACAATAATATCAAATCTTTTAAAGATCAAGAAAAAATATATTCTGAAAAATTAGAAAAATTTAATAAATTTTATAATCAGCAGCCAGATGATTTATTTTTAGCTTTAAAATTGAGCCACGATTTTTTTGTAGATTTCACAGAAATAATTTTATTGGGTTATGAACTGCCTTTGTATATGAAAGATATTGCACCTAAAGAAATTATAGATTTTGCTTTTGCTATTAGGCATAAATACGAAGATGTTCACAAAAGAAATGTTGATATAACACTAAAGATTTTAAATAAATTGGAAGAAAAGTATAAAATCGAGAAAAATACATTGTCTTATCTAACTATAGATGAGCTAGAAAAATTTTTAAAAACAGCCGAGTTGCCAGATATTGAAGATAGAAGAAAATATGTATTAATAAAATATGATGGTGATTATTCTTTTTTCTACGACCAAAAAACTTGGAATATTTTAAACCCAAAAATAGCTAAAGAATTTGTCCGTGGTAGGACAGCTTTTAAGGGAAAAGTACAAGGCATAGTAAAAGTAATAAATAAGATAAAAGAGGCTGACGATTTGAAAGAAGGAGAGATTTTAATTACCAGTATGACAGACCCTCGCTATGTACCAGCTATGAAAAGAGCCGGAGCTATTGTCACTGATGAAGGAGGTATTACTTGTCATGCGGCTATAGTTTCTCGTGAGTTAAAAATTCCGTGTGTTATCGGCACAAAAGTTGCTACGGAGATTTTTAAAAATGGCGATATGGTCGAAGTCGATGCTAATAGTGGTATAGTTAGAAAAATATGAATATTATGAAAGTAGATAAATATCAAAGAGTATTTGAAAATCAAAATGTAAGGCCATATTATTCTATACCTCACAATCAAGGTTTTGGCGAGCCATTAAAAGAATTGGTTAACTATGAATATGATAGAGTAATATACGTGATTTCAGAATCATACGGTAATAAAGCATATATTCACGAAGATGAAATAAACAAAGGAGCTAATTATTTTTCTAAAATTTGGAAAGATTCAAAAAAGACTAAGGAGATTTTAGCCGAGATAAGAAAACGTTTTTTAAATGCCAAAAAACTAGAATTCAATTTATGGAAAATAGATATAATAAATATCAAGGAAGAAAAATTGGTAAGTAAATTAAATAAAATACAAGACATGTTACTTAATATTTTAAGTGCTCATGTCATTAGCCAGCCACCTCATATAAAAAGTTTGGAAAAGGAGTTAAATAATAGCCTTGAAAAAATAAAAGATGTTGATCAATCATTATTAATTAGATCTTTTACACATTTTGAGGGTGTTTTGCCACACGCAGAGGAAGAAAAAGAAATAGAAAAATATAATAAATTATGGTCAAATATAGACAGCGATAAGAGAGAGACTATATTAGAAGAGTTGGTAAAAAAATATGGTTGGATAAATGCTGTAGAGGGAGATAAACCATATTCTAAAGAACATTATAAAAATAAAATAGAAACATATAAAAAGTCTTCTGATATAGAATTGTTAGATTTGAGTAAGTATTCTGTACCGCAAGCAGTAAAAATTGGAAAACTAATTGGTGAATTAGGCTTTTTACGTTTTTGGTCTAGATTTCATATGTTGGCTCTACATTATCAAATGAAACGTATAGTAAAAGAATTAGCCATCAAAAAAGAAAATAATTTAATAAATTTAATGACCGTAAAAGAAATTACTAATTATATAAATGGAGATGAAATAAATCTTAAAGAGATAGAAAAAAGAAAGAAAGGTTATGTGGTTTATTTAAAAAATGGAAAAAGTCATTTAGTGTCTGGCCAAGAAACTGATAAATATATTAAACTTACCAAGGAAGATGAATTGTCTCAAAAACAGATATCTGGATTTGTAGCATGCAGAGGTTTAATAAAAGCTAAAGCTAGAATTATTGATTTTAATTCAAAAGATTATAATAAAGAAGTATCTCAGTTTAAAAAAGGAGAAATTCTAGTCACAGGTATGACCCGTCCACAAATTGTACATCTATGTAATAAAGCCTCAGCTATTGTAACTGATGAAGGAGGTATAACAAGCCATGCAGCGGTAGTCAGTAGAGAATTAAATATTCCTTGTGTAATAGGTACTAAAGATGCCACTAAAATTTTTAAAACGGGAGATTTTTTAGAAGTAGATGCCAATAAAGGAATAATAACAAAGATTATTAATTAATATAATTTATGAGTGAAAAAGAAATGGAAATTATGCCTCAAGGGGGCATAGAAAAACAAAGCGAAAAGGAAAGAGGTCTAAATAATAGAATATTGCTTAAAATAATTCGTCATGGTGAAAAAACCCCCGAAGGTGCTTTAACTGATTATGGTAGAGAAAAAACTAGAGAGACAGTAGCAAATGACAAAAAAATAATAGAAGGCATACAAAAAGTAAAAGTTATGGGTAGTAATGCTGGTCCTAAAAATGAAGCTGGACAAGCTAGAGCTTTGGAGACAGCTGATATTTATGCAAACACACTGGTTAATGAGGAATATTCTGATCCAGAAATAATAAAGTATGAATCTCGTGCTAGATCAATATTGGAAGTGGTTGGTCAAAATACACAACCGCCTTTTAATTGGGGTAAGGAGTATAAAGAAAATTTACCTGAAAATTTTTCAGAATTATCTGATGAGGATAAAGCAATTGCATCAGCTGAAGCCAATGAAAAAAATCTGACAAAATTAATGACTATGCCCGAAGCAGAAGATTATCGTCAGGAAATATCAGCTAGGTATGCTATGTTTATAAATACCTATATCAAAATGATAGACCGTATAGAAAATGATCAAAAGATTATGTATCCAGTAGGGGCTCATGGTGGACAAATAGAATTGTTTTTACAAAAATGTTTAAAACGTAAAACAGAAGATGGTGATGAAATTATTGGTTTTAAGGATAGTAAAGAACTAGGAGGTTCTTTTAATCCTAGTGAAGGATTTTTTATTGATATCACCACTGATCAAAATGGAGAAAAGAAAATAGAATTCAATTTTGATGATCCAAAAAGGTTTGAGGGTGAAGAATTGTCACTTGATTTAGATACTATGTATGAACTTATAGATAAATATAAAGAAAAGTATGGTTCTTTTTATGATAAACAAAACGATTAATTATTATATAAATAAAATAGAAGTAGATGCCACAAAAGGTATAGTGAGGAAAGTATAAAATAGGCATTAGACAATTTGGTTATTATTAGCTAAACTTTTAATATAATTATTTATATTTTAAAAATGAAAATATTGATCATAGGCAAAGGCTATCTGGGTACTCGTTGTGCTGAGGCCTGGAAAAATGCTGTCATTAGCGACAAGATCGTAGTCACAGTCAAAGACGTGGAAGAGCTTATTGACCAACATCAGCCCGATGCTATTTTAAATGCGGCTGGTGTAGTGGGTAAACCAAATGTAGATTGGTGCGAAAACCATCAAATAGAAACTATCAAAGGCAATACTATTTTGCCGTTGATTATAGCGGAAGCTTGTCAAAACAAGGGCGTTTATCTTTTACATATGGCCACCGGTTGTATTTTTTATGGACAGTCTCCTCACGGTGGTCCATGGACAGAAGAGGATTACGGCAATCCAACAGCGGTTTACACCAAATCAAAACTGGCGGCTGATTTAGCTCTGTCTACTTTGCCCAATGTCGGTATTGCTCGTATTCGTATGCCTTTTGATAGCTGCTCTCATCCAGCTAATCTCATTGATAAGCTGGCTAAATATGAAAAAATAATTGATGTAGAAAATTCCATGACGGTAGTAGATGATATGATTGATGTTTTTTATCAATTACTTGAAAAGAAAGCTGAAGGGATATTTCATGTGACCAATCCAGGGTCCATCAAACACAAAGAAATAATGGAGCTTTACAAAAAATATGTAGATCCAAATCACAGAAATGAATGGATTACCGAAGAAGATTTGGTCAAGCTCGGGCTGGCCAATAAAAAAAGATCAAATAATATTATGACCTCTTTAAATCTGCCTAAATATGGTATTAAAATGCGGCCGATAAAAGAAGCCGTTGAAGAGGCTCTTAAAAAATACGCTAAAGGTAAAAAATAATTATGAGAGGAATAATTTTAGCCGGCGGAGCCGGTAATAGATTGAAACCCTTGACTAAAGTAACTTCTAAACAGTTACTGCCTATTTATGATCAGCCGATGATCTATTATCCACTGCAGACTTTAATCAATGGCGGTATCCAAGATATTTTGGTGATTTCTGATCCTAATAATATTGGCAATATTGTCCGGTTATTAGGTAGTGGTAAAGATTTTGGTGTCAGAATTCGCTATGAGGTCCAAGATAGTCCCGACGGTCTAGCTCAGGCATTTTTGCTTGGTGAGATTTTTATCGGTGATGATGATGTAACTCTTATACTGGGCGACAATCTTTTTGTCGGCGATGGTAAATTTTTGGAGGAAGCGATTCGAAGTTTTAAGGGTGGTGGTCGGGTTTTTGCCAAGGAAGTGCCAGATCCAGAAAGATATGGTGTAGTAGATTTTGACAAAAAGGGGCAAGCCATTAGCATTGAAGAAAAACCAAAAAATCCCAAAAGTAATTATGCGGTCACTGGTTTATATATTTATGATAATGGTGTAATTGCCAAAGCCAAAAGTTTGAAACCTTCGGCTCGCGGAGAATTGGAAATTACCGATGTTAATAATCTTTACCTTAAAGAAGGAAGATTAGATGTCAGAATTTATAAAGATTATTGGCTAGACACCGGTACTTTTGATGCTTTACTTGAAGCCGGAAATACTATTGCTAAATTGAGAAAAAATGCTAAATAAGTATGAATTTTGAAAATGTTAATGCTAATCTAGAAAAAGAAAGTAAAGGTGAAAATGTAATTGTTCATTCTGTTTTTATTCGTCATGGAGAAAAATTTCATGATATAAATAATCCAGAAACAGAACTTACTCCTAAAGGGAGAGAGGCGAGTCGTGAAATTGGAAAAAATAGGCCGGAAGTTGATGCTATAAAAGGCTATAGTAGTGATACTCAAAGAACCCAAACTATGATCCAAATAATGAATTTACCAAGAAATTGCAAGGGATAAAAGAAGAGTTGCTAGGAAAAGGATATGATGATTTATCAGAGAATCAAAAAGAAGCCAGGTTAGATGAATACAACTCTGTTATTACTGATTGTTATTTAGCTTTGGGTGATCAGAGACCAGATCCAAATACTTATTCCCCAGTAGAAACAGCCGCTACTATGGCCAAGATATTGGATAATAATATTAGGATGGCCGATAGATTAAAATCTAATTCAGAAGTTGATTTGGTCAATGCCACACATGATTTTAATATAGTAGCTTTCTTAAAGGAAGTCTTGGTAAGAAAAATAGATGATAAAAAAGTAGTTGGTTTTGATTCTGTTAAGGAAATAGGAGGAAGTATGGAATTTAATGGTGGTTTTGAAGTTTTAATAAAGACAGATAATGATGGGCACAAAACTCTAAAAATATTATTTAGAGGAGAAGAATACGAAATAGATGAGACAAGATTAACAGAATTAGTACAAATAGCCAAAGATTTAAAAAAGCAAGATGAAAAATAATATAATAATTTATATATATGCCAAAATTAAATATAAAACCTTCAAGCAAGGCTAAGCTTAAGATTAAAAGGCCTATTAAAACAGAATCTAAGTTAGAAAAACTTAATAAAATATTAGATAGAGTACGTCCAGCACTAGAGCGAGATGGAGGCAATCTAGAGCTGATCAATTTTGATGAAAAAAATGGTTTAGTTGAAATTACATTTCAAGGTGCTTGCGCTCATTGTTCTTTGGCTGATGTTACATTAAAACATTTGATAGAATCTGAAATTAGAGCTCAAATGCCAGAAATAAAAGAAGTAAGATCTATATGAGTAGAAAGTATGATTTTATGTCAAAACCTTGGGTATATTCTATTTCTAGAAATATACATTTTTGGCACGATGAATTATCTATTAAATATAGTTATGCAGGTTGTAAGAAATTAAAATTACCTTCTTTTCATTATGCTCGGATTAATAATACAGGTCATGGAGATTTTTTTTATTTAGAAACAGGAGAGTATGGTAAGGATAAATTTAATAAAGCTTTAGAAGATAATTTTAAAGATAAAAAATATATTAATTTTTTAGAAAATTATTATATCAGTAATGGAGAAAAATTGGTTGAACATTCTAAAAAATTAAAATTAGATTATAAAGAATTTAAAGATTATTTTACAGAATATGGAATAATGTGTCCTACTTTAGATGGTACTAACACAGGCAGTAAAATTATTACAGATTATTTATTAAATAAGTTATCTAGCTATCCTGATGCTACTGACATTATTTCTTATTACTCTCAAATGCCTAAAAAAAGTCCCATGCAGAAGATGGATGAGGAGTTAGCTAAAGGCATTAAAAATAAAGTAGATAAAAAGAAATTAGCTAAAACATTATATAATAAGTATTGTTGGATACCAATTAGTTTTATTGGAGATCCTTGGGATTTAAAATATTTTGAAGATAAGATTAAAAAATATAGTCCAAATAAAGAACATAAATTATCTAAACCAAAAGTTCAAATAGCAGATAATTTAATGTATTACTTAAAATTATTAGGTAAAATAGCTTATTTAAATGAATATAGAAAATCTGTTTTTACTAGAGCCAATTATTATATTAGGCCGTTATTAGAAAAAATTGCTCAGGAGTATAATTTGGGTACTTGGAAAGAAATAAATCTTTTAGCTAGTAATGAGATATTAGATTTATTAGATGGTAAAGATGATTATCAAAAAAAATTGATAAAAGAGAGAAGAAAGGACTGGTTAATGTATGCGGTTGGTCGAGAGGGTATTGATTATGTCCATGGAAAGTTGGTAAAAGATTTTAGAAATAAATTTATGCCAAAAGCGAATGGTTTAAATTATGTTTCAGGTACAATTGCCAATAAAGGTAAGGTCAGAGGTGTAGTAAAAATTATATATGAACCAAAAGATTTTAATAAGTTTAAGAAAGGGGATATATTAGTAGCTAAGATGACCTCTATTGATTTTATACCAATAATGAAGCGTGCGGCAGCTTTTGTTACTAACGAAGGGGGTTTAGCATGTCATGCAGCTATAGTTTCTCGTGAATTAAACATCCCCTGTATAATAGGAGCTAAGATAGCTACCGAAGTTTTTAAAGACGGTGACAGAGTAGAAGTAGATGCTAATAGAGGTATAGTTAAGAAGATAAAATAATTTTAGACAAACGGAAAAGCGGCGACACGTTGTGTGTGTCGCCGCTTTGTTGTTAGTCCGTTGAGCGGACTACTCTTCAATCCAGACGGCATCGATACTGCCGTCGTCGTATAGGCGGAAGCGAATCGCTTCCATGGCATCGAGGCTGTGAGCATCGGTCATGCCGAGACACTTGGCCAGCATGGGGATGGTGGGATCGTGGAAGATCCCGACACCGTGCTGACCCGAATCCATCAGGTCGAACATCTGCTTGAGAGCATTGCGGGCTCCAATGTTGAAGTCAACGAGTACCTGCCGGTCGATGTTTACGAGCACGGCCTCCATATTGGAGAGGCCACCCTTGATGTCGGCCCGGACATGGTCGGTGATGATAGTGGCGAACAGTTCGCTACTACCGAGACCGTGGATCGGGTCATGCATCTTCACATGAGTGAAGGCCTGATTGGCTGTCATCATGGCGATGGCGGTTTCGCAGGTGCGGGCGAGAGGCCCCCAGAAGAGATGGTGAATATTCATGTTGCCTTCGTCGTAGCGCTCCGAGCCTATTTCGTAGGCGTAGGTGGCTCCGTCATAGGAGACATGATTGCCACCGGTATCTTTGTGCGTGTGGCGATACAAGTCTACGGTTTTGGTTATCTGGGCCATTTTGGGCCTCCCTGTTTTGGGTTTTGTATGGTACGCCCCTAAATATAGGGGATTCTTGTATTTCAAGAATATATTAGTATAGCATATTTTTTATTTAATGTCAATATATATAATATATATTATATAGTAAAAAATACTATAAACATTGACATTTATACTATATCATGCTAGACTGAGTAATTGATAAAAACATATGTTGGATAAAATTATAAATTCAAAAACTCGTCTAGCTATCTTGTCTTTATTTTTTAAAAATCAAGACAAAGAATTTTATGCTGGAGAGATTATCAAACAAAGCAATATGGATGCAGCTAATGTCCATAAAGAATTAAAAAATTTGGTAGCTGGTAAATTTGTATTGCAAGAAGATAAATCAAGTAGAAAATATTTTTCTTTAAATAAAGATAATATTTTTTATAATGGTTTGGATAAGGTATTTAGTCAATATAAAGTATCCATATCTGGAGATGTGTGGTTTTCTTTGGAATCAATGCCAAATTATTATCCTATGGTGGTGGCTTTTACTTGGAATGTAAAACGAGCCAATGATTTTTTACAAAGCCGTGGCTATAAAAATAAATTTACCAAACTACTCACTACCTATAACAATAATATCAATGATTTGCTTTTGATTAAAAAAGAATTTGACGACTTATCACAAGAAACTTTAGATAAGATTAATTCTGATCCAGATTGGGGGCATAGATATGTTGATGATTTATCACAAGCCATCCCTAAGTTGGTTAAAGCCACTAAAGATTTGGAAAAAGTAAATTTGGGCAAATTATCCAATGAAGAATTATATAATTTATATCAGGAGTATTATGATGCTTATGGACGTCTTCATAGATTTCACTGGGTACAAACCATCGCTGATTTTGGTGACAATTTGTTTTCTAAATATCTAATGAATTATTTGCGTCATAAGGTCAAAGATAGCCAATATTCTTTGGGAGAAGTCTTTTCTACTTTGACAACTCCGATAGAAGACGGTCAAGCCGCTAAAGAGTATCAAAATTTATTAGGTATCTTAAAAAATATAATAGCTGATGAAAATCTAAAACAATATTTTAAAGATACCGAAACTCGTATTATTTACAGAGATTTAAAAAATGTTAATAAGGTTGTTGATGAACAAATTTCTGAACATACTGGGCTCTATGGTTATCTTGGTTATGGTATGGCCGGCCCTGGTTGGGGTAAAGACTATTTTATTGATATTTTAGGATCTTTGGTCAGACAGAATACCAATCCTAGTGAATTATTGGATAATTTACAAAAAGACAAAATAAACATTGAAGCCAAACAGCAGAAATTTATTAAACAACTAGAGGTAGATGAAAAACATCAGCAATTGTTTGAAGTAGCTAGAGGTTTGGTTTTTACCAAAGGTACTCGCAAGGAATCTATGTTTTACAGTTATAGTGTTATAGAAAATTTGTTTAGAGAAATTGGTCGCCGTTATTATTTATCGGTCAATCAGGTGAGATATTTTTATCCCCATGAATTTGAAGATTTATTGCTTCACAATAAATTTAGTGCGGCTAAACTAAATGAGCGTTATAAATTTAGTTTGCAATATTCAGTAGGTGATTATCATCAAGATAAATTATTAGAAGGTGAAGAAGCTAGAAAATTTTTAGAAAATTTTAATATTGTCAAAGAGGAAATCGTTGATATTAAAGTAATGGAAGGAGATTGTGCTTCTCCTGGTCGAGCTCGTGGTAGTGCAAAAATTATCAATATTCCCAAAGATATGAGTAAAATGGAACAAGGCGATGTGCTTATATCTATCGCCACTACTCCGGATTTAGTACCAGCTATTAAAAAGGCTAGTGCTATTGTCACTGACGTCGGAGGTATTACTTGTCATGCTGCCATTGTTTCTCGTGAATTGGGCATTCCTTGTGTTATTGGTACTAAAATCGCTACCAAAGCCTTAAAAGATGGTGATGTAGTAGATGTAGATGCTACGCATGGTAAAGTTACGATTGTCCGGTAGACAAAAGGTCCATTGGACTTTTTGTTTTAAGCATACTAAAATTAAGATAAATATTAATTTATTACTATGGAATTAGTCAGAGATTTTAAAAAAATAGATAAAAATCATGTCGCTTTGGCTGGAGGTAAGGGGGCATCTTTAGGAGAAATGACCAAAGCGGGTATTCCTGTACCACCTGGTTTTGTGGTTTTATCTGGAGCTTTTGACAGATTTTTAGAAGAAACAGATTTGAATGTAGAAATAGAAGCTATTTTAAAAACAGTTAAACATGAAGATGTTAATTCTGTGGAAAAGTCTTCTTTAAAAATAAGAGATTTAATTGCTGATGCTAAGATGCCAGAGGATATTGCCAAAGAAATTAAAGTATCTTTTAAAAAGCTTGATGCTAAATATGTAGCTGTGCGTTCTTCTGCTACAGCTGAGGATTCATCTATTGCATCTTGGGCCGGAGAATTGGAGTCATATCTTAATACCACAGATAAAGATTTGCTTGATAATGTCAAAAAATGTTGGTCATCACTTTTTACACCTCGGGCAATTTTTTATCGTTTTGAAAAAAAATTACATAACACTAAGGTATCTGTAGCTGTGGTAGTACAAGCAATGGTGCAGTCACAAGTGAGTGGTATTGTTTTTACTGTTCATCCAGTCACAGAAGATCAGAAACAGATGATTATTGAAGCTGGTTGGGGATTGGGTGAAGCTATTGTTTCAGGTATGGTTACTCCCGATGCTTATGTTATAGATAAAACAGATTTTTCTATTGTGGATATCAATATTTCAGATCAAGCCAAATACATTATCAAAACTAACAAAGGCAACAAATTTACAGATGTGCCTAGTGATAAACGTGAAGAGCAAAAATTGTCTGGTGCTCAGATTGTAGAGCTAGCCAAAATTTGTGTGGATATTGAAAAACACTACGGCTTTCCTTGTGATATAGAATGGGCTATGGAAAAAAATAAATTTTATATTACCCAGTCCAGACCAATCACCACTTTATAAATTTTATATAAAAGAAAAGAGCCCAGTTGTTTAGACAGGGCTCTTTTAAATTCGCGGTGTTGGCGAATTATACCTCGGTTTCGCCGAGTTGGTCGAGAATCGACCAGCCGATTTCACCGTTTTCGTCGATGGTGATCTCGATGACTGAGCCGCTTTTGGCGGCTTCTATACCCAGAGACTTGGCAAATGGTCTGCCGGTGCATAGCACAGCCCCATCGGGCAGAGACTCCAGGAAAGCAGGAATGGCGGGCGCCATATCAGCGATGCCGGTGTAGGCATCATAGGCACAGTGGTTGCCGTCGGCAAAGACGATGGTCGGCTGACCATCGATCATGTCGAGCGACGTGGCGTCACCCAGAAGCAGAGTTGAGCGGGTCATGGTCAGACCCAGTGTGGCAGCAACGTGCCGATGTCGGCGACCAGTGCCGCATATTACAGCCGCAGGATTTTCAGGGAGGAGTCCCTTGAGGGACTCAATCTGATTTACTCCTTTGAGAGTCATCAGGGGGTCAGCCCCATCGCTCTTGTCGCCGTGCAATACGGCGAAAAATTGATTGACTTTCACTTTTTAGCCTTTCTTTTGGGTTGTAGGGTACTTGATTTTAATATAATATTATAGCATATTTTTATACTTTTGTCAATGATAGTATTTTTTTAAAAATAATTATTTTGAGGTGGTGTTTTATTGCTATTGACAATAATCACTATATATGCTAATATACAAAATACTTTGATTTTGTAGTGTCTATCGCTTGTATAAGCAAGGACACTCAAGTCAGGGTAGTATCATTACAATCAAAAAAGGTTGCGACCAAAAGTTGGTTGCAACCAAACAAACACTGAAGTTGGCCAAGCAGGCCAAGGAGGTTCTTGATGCGTACCTACAAGAAGCATCACTCGCCCCCGTCCGTGGTTTTTACGAATATTATCACCAAAAAGGCGAAGAAGACCGCCACGACGAGCTGACCGAGATCCGGCCGGCGGTCGTGATTCTGATGAGTATCAGAAAATAAGCTCAATCAGACAACGACCTGCCGAACGAACGAACATCAAAAAACTGAATTCGCCGGCGCAAGCCGTACAAAAATGACGGCGATTTGCCGACGATTCAGCAGTGCTCTTCTGTGTATGCCGCCCCACCTAGCTAGGTCGGGGCGGTTTTTTATTGACATTTTTTCTTAAAATTGTTCAAATATTGGGTAGATTTTTTATAAATAATGTGTTAAAATAAGTACATAATATGTCTATAATTCGCACCAGCAAAGTATTATATAAAGATAAATTAGCTTTTTGGCTAATTAATTTTTCTTTTTTGTCTATATTAGCCACTTGGTTTTTATTTTTTATTAAAAGAATCAAATATGATCCTTTGGCTGTACTACATTACAATATTTACTCGGGGATTGATATTTTGGGTGCTTGGTACATACTTTTTATTATTCCGGTTTTAGTTTTAATTGTATCATTTTTAGATTTCTTTTTAGCGGTATTACTTTGGACTAAAGTAAGGGTCATGAGTTATTTTTTATTGCTTACTATTTTACTTATAAATGTTTTTATGTTTTTATTTTTATATAATATATTAAATTACAATTTATAATGCCTTCATTTGAAATAATCAAAGTTTTGACTTTGGCCACCGTAGCTTTTGCTTTATCTATGTTGCTTACACCAGCTTGGACTCATTTTCTTTATAAGTACAAATTGGTCAAAAATGTTCGTGATGATAATACTACTCCAATATTTTCCAAATTACACAAAGGTAAATCAGGTACCCCTACTATGGGTGGAGTGCTTATTTGGTTGACGGTTTTGATTTTGGCTATTGTTTTTTGGCTTATTCATATTTTTTGGCCAAATACTATATTGGCTGGTTTTGATTTTTTGACTCGTGAAGAAACATATTTGCCTTTAGGCGCTTTGGTAGCGTCAGCTATTGTTGGTTTGGTAGACGACTGGTTCAATGTTTCTCGTCAGGGAGGTGGAAAAGGTGGTGGTTTGACCGTCAAACACCGTCTTTTTATTTATACTTTGATCGCTTTATTTGGAGCAGGCTGGTTTTATTTCAAATTAGATTGGGATGTAATCCGTGTACCATTTTTAGGAGTTTTTGAAATGGGCTGGTGGTTTATCCCGTTTTTTGTTTTTGTGTTGGTAGCCACTGCTTTTTCAGTAAATGAAGCTGATGGTTTGGACGGCTTGGCTGGTGGTATAGTGTTGGCTGCTTTTTCAGCTTATGGCACGATTTCTTTTGTGCAAGGAAACTACAATATGGCTGCGTTTTGTGGAGTAATCTCTGGAGCTTTACTTTCATTTTTATGGTTCAATATAAATCCAGCTAGATTTTTTATGGGTGATACTGGAGCCATGTCACTAGGAATTGTTTTGGGTATTGTAGCCATGTTGACAGGCTATCCATTACTTTTGCCAATCATTGGATTTTTATTATTATTAGAATCTTTATCAGTTATTATTCAAATACTTTCTAAAAAAATTCGTCATAAAAAAGTTTTTTTATCTACACCAATTCATCATCACTTTGAAGCTCAAGGATGGCCAGAAACAAAAATTGTAATGAGGTTTTGGGTTATAGCTGGTGTTTTTGCAGTACTAGGACTTATTATTGCCATTATTGATTTATCTTTATGGTAAATAGTTTTAAAGGAAAAAAAATATTGGTAATGGGGCTAGGTCTCCATGGTGGAGCTTTGTCGGTTGTAAAATGGTTATTAAAACACCAAGCCATTATCACTATTACTGACCTTAAAAATAAAGCACAACTTCAGACAAGTTTAAAAAAATTATCTAAGTTGGCAGGAGCAAGTAGTATAAAATACACTTTGGGGCGTCATGATTTGGCTGATTTTATAAATCAAGATTTGATTATTCAAAATCCTGGAGTACCAAAAGATAATCAGTTTTTAAATCAAGCTAGAGCCAATAATATACCAATTATCAATGAAGCGGTGATGTTTTTTGGGCTTTATCCAGGCTCAGCCATTGCTGTGACTGGTACTCGTGGCAAATCTACCGTCTCTACTTTGATTCACAAAATAATCAAAACAACTATAAAAAGTAATGTAGTTACTGGTAATATTGCCACTACTCCTATGTTTGATGTTTTGAGCAAACTCAAGATAAATTCTTTACCAGTAATTGAGCTTTCTTCTTGGCATTTAGAAACAATGGATGATTATAAGATCTCCCCACATATTGCTGTAGTGACCAATGTTTTAAATGATCATTTAAATAGATACAAAAATTTTACTGATTATAAGCAAGCCAAAAGAGTAATTTTAAAATATCAAAGTAAAAAAGACAAAGTAATTTTAAATGCTGATAATCTTTTTAGTCGATCTTTTGCTAAACAGGCCAAAGCAAGTGTTTATTTTTATTCTCTAAATAAAAAAGTAAGAGGTGTTTATCTAAGTAAAAATAAAATTTATTTTAAGGATAAAACTAAAGCATCTTTTGTAATGAGTATAGATTACATAAAGCTTTTAGGTAAACACAATTTATCAAATATTTTAGCAGCTATTTGCGTAGCTAAAATAGTGGGCATAAACAACAAAAATATTTCTAGAGCCGTTAATGCTTTTAAAGGTGTAGATTATAGATTAGAGTACAAAACAACTATAAATGGTATTGATATTTATAATGATTCTACATCTACTACTCCAGATGCAAGTCTCGCAGCGATTGAAGCGATGGGTAACAAAAAAATTATTTTGTTGGCTGGTGGTGAAGATAAAAAATTGGATTATCAAAAATTGGCCAAGAAAATAAAAACAAGAGTAGCTTATACCGTGTTACTTGATGGTAGTGCTAGTAACAAACTCAAAAAAGCACTTAAAAAAATAAAATATCCACAAGACAAAATATTTTCAGATATAGCTACTTTGAAAAAAGCATTTGCTATAGCTTGGCAACAAAGAAGTAGAGGAGATGTTATTTTATTTTCTCCTGGAGCAGCTAGTTTCAACATGTTTAAAAATGAGTTTGACAGAGCGCGTCAATTTGATGCTTTGATATATGCACAGCAGAAGAAGAAACAATAGTTTTATAGAATGGTTTTTACAGCCATTTACCAGCAGACGGACTGATGGGCATCAGCCAGATTTTGTTTTATTGATTATTATTGCTTTGCTATTATTTTTTGGTTTAGTATTTTTATCATCAGCTTCTTCTGTGTTGGCTTTTTATGAATATCAAGATACTTATCGTTTTGTAAAGCAACAAATTATCCATGGTATTTTACCAGGTTTGTTGCTGTTTTATATAGCCATACGTATCAATTATATATATTACAAAAAATTAGCTTGGCTTGCTTTACTGGGATCTTTTGGATTATTGATTTTAGTTTTTTTTACTAGCCTTGGAAGTTCTTATAGCGCTCAGTCTTGGATAGTTTTTGGTAGTATTTCTTTTCAACCTTCAGAATTGGTAAAATTATTTTTAATTATTTTTTTGGCAGCTTGGTTTGAAATAAAAGGCAATGACATAAAAGAATTTAAGAAGACAACTATACCTTTTATAATTATTATTGCTTGTATTGGTTTTTTAATTATCAAGCAGCCAGATATTGGTACTTTGAGTATTATTGGGATTACAGCCTTAGCTATGTATTATGTGGCTGGAGCTAGACTGACTCATTTAGGCCTAATACTAGCAGCTGCTTCTGTTACTTTTGTGGTTATGATTAAAGCAGCACCATATCGTATGAATAGAATAGTTGCTTGGCTCAATCCCAATGTAGATCCACAGGGTATTGGTTGGCAAATAAAACAATCACTTATTGCTGTTGGTTCTGGTGGTTGGATGGGTTTGGGGATTGGATCTTCACGTCAAAAATCATATTTACCTCAACCAGCCAACGATTCTATATTTGCAATTATTGCCGAAGAGATTGGTTTTCTTTTTTCTTTAGCTTTTATTATTTTATTTATAATTTTGATTCACCGTGGTTTTCAAATAGTCAGACAATCAGATGATACTTTTGCCAAACTATTAGCATTGGGCATTACGACTTGGATGGCTTTACAGATTTTTATAAATATTGGAGGCATGCTCAAATTAATGCCACTGACTGGCGTGACACTTCCTTTTATGTCACTAGGAGGAACCAATTTAGTGGTGACACTTTTGGCTATGGGTATTTTAGCCAATATTTCAAAATTTACAAACCAGCATAATAGATAAATGCAAAATAAAAATCCAAAAATATTATTAGCAGGTGGAGGGACACTTGGGTCAGTATCTCCACTTTTGGCTATTGCTGCAAAATATAAAGCCGACTATCTTTTTGTAGGTAGTGAGCATGGTCCAGAGCAAGATTTTGTAATTTCTCAAGGTATAGCCAATTTTCAGTCTATAAAAAGTGGCAAATTACGTCGTTATTTTGACTGGCAAAATTTTGTAGATGTATATCGAATCAAGCTAGCTTTTTTTCAAAGTCTAAAAATAATTTGGCATTTTAAACCAGATATAGTGCTGACAGCTGGTTCTTTTGTCGCTGTACCAGTGGTGTGGGCTGCTTGGCTACTTGGCAAGCCAGTGGTTGTTCATCAACAAGATTTGGTAGTTGGTTTGGCCAATAAATTGATGGCACCTTTTGCAAAAAAAATTACAGTAGTATTTCCTGAGCAAATAAAAGATTTTGATAATAAAAAAACTATAGTTACTGGTAATCCAGTTAGAGAAGCAAAAAGTAGCTTAGAAAAAACTTCTCCCCTTATAGTAATTACCGGTGGAGGATTAGGTGCTCGTTCTATGAATAAATTTGTTAAAGATTTTGTTCCCAGAATGTTAGAGGCTGGTTTTGAAGTTTATCATATACTTGGCAAAAAAAATCTAGATCAAGCCTTGGAGCTTCGTGGGTATCATAGCGACAAGTTTATAAAAAATGCTATGCTTGATATATTGGCTCAAGCTGATATTATCATATCTCGAGCTGGTATGTCTTTGATATCAGAGGCGGCGGCTTTAAAAAAAGCTCTGGTGCTTATTCCAATGGAAGACAGTCATCAAGAAAGAAATGCTGCTTTTTTGGCCAAGCACAATGCCGCAGTGATGATTAGGCAAGGAAATCATCATATAATGAATAGATATTTGGATAAATTATTAGTGAAAGAAGATTTAAGACAAGCTTTGGGCAACAATCTTTATAATCTCTTTCCAAAAAACGCTATAAATGATTATATTATACTGATAGATAAGATTTTGAATAAATAATGACCAAACTAAATTTAGACAAAATAAATAAAGTATACTTAGCTGGCATAGGTGGTATTGGTTTATCAGCTATTGCTTATTATTTTCAAAATTTAAACAAAGTTGTTGAAGGTTCAGATTTATTAGAGTCAGAAGTGACCAAAAGATTAGAGGCAGCAAACATTGATATAAGATTTAAACAAGTAGCCAAAAATATTACAGATGATATTGATTTATTTATTTATTCTTCAGCTTTACCAGACACACATCCAGAGTTACTTCAAGCCAGAGAATTTAAAATTCCTACTTTGAGTTATTTTGAATTTTTGGGGTTGCTTTCCAAAAATTATAAAACAATTGCCGTGACTGGTACCAATGGTAAAACTAGCACCACCGCAATGTTGGGGCTGATATTAGAAAAAGCAGGTCTTGATCCGACAGTTATAGTTGGTTCTCTAGTACCTCAGTGGGGCAATAATTTTCGTTTGGGAAAATCAGATTTATTGGTAGTTGAGGCTTGTGAGTGGAGAGCTCATATGCTCAATCTTCATCCTAGTATTATAGTACTGACCAATGTTGCTGAAGATCATTTGGATTTTTATAAAAATTTAACAGATATTAAAAAACATTTTAAAAAATTTGTTCACAAGCTTCCTGAAGATGGTTTGTTTGTCAAAAATTTTGATGATCAAAATTCTAAAGAAATAAACTTTAAAAATACTATTACCTATGGTGTGAGTGAAGAAGCAGATTGTTTTTACAAAGATTTGAAAATAGAAGATAACAAACAAAAATTTAATACCAACAAATTTCAAAATATAGAATTATCAATACCTGGTAAATACAATATTTACAACGCTTTGGCAGCTATGTCGGTAGCTAATTATCTAGGAGTAAACAAGCATCAGATGTGGAATGCTTTAGCTGAATTTAAGAGTACTTGGCGTAGATTTGAAATTGTCGGTCAGATGAAATCAAATATTGTGATTTCTGATTATGCTCATCATCCTGATTCTATCAATATGTTGCTTCGAGCGACCAAAGATTTTTATCCAGACCAAAAAATTATTGCTGTTTTCCAGCCACATCATCATAATAGGACCAAGACTTTACTTGATGAATTTGCCAAAGCTTTTTATTTGGCTGATCAAGTCATTGTTTCTGAAATATATAATGTAGCTGGTCGAGAAGATAAAATAAAAGAAGATGTAAGTTCTGTTGATTTGGTAGATAAAATGAATCACAAACACAAGTATTATGCCAATGATTTCAAAAGAATAAAAGAAATACTCAAAGATATAAATCCTATAAATTCAGTTATTATTTTTATCGGAGCAGGGGATATAGATAATTTAGCGCGAGAAATAATTGATTAAATATGAAAATAGTTAATATAAAAAATTCCAGAAAGTTAAATCTAGTAGGTGATTTGTATACTGCTGATTCAGCTAAGATAATTATCATGAGTCATGGTTTTGCTTATGACAGACATGAAAAAGAAAACAAGTTTGATAAAATAGCCGAAAGTTTTAATAAAGTAGGTTACAATGTATTAAAATATGATTTTTCTGGTAGTGGTGAAAGCGATGACAGTCCATTAACACTAGCCAACTACATAGCTGATTTAAAATCAGTAATTAAATATGCTAGAGAAAATGGATATAAAGATATTATATTGTTTGGGGCTAGTTTGGGAGGTTTAGTATCATTATCGGCATACAACGAAGATATAAAAGCCATAGTATGTTTAGCACCAGTCAGTGATAAGGTAGATTCGCAGTGGCGCAGAAAAAATTTTAGTGAAGAAGATTTGCTAGAAATTAAAAAAACTGGCCAGGTGATGCACAAAGCTCATGGTTTTAGGGATAAAATAATAATAGATAGACAATATTTATTAGACAGAGAAGAGGTAAACCAAAAATTATTGTTGAGAAATATAAAATGTCCAGTTTTGATATTTCATTCCAATGATGATACTTATGTACCACTTAAGGTTTCTGAAAGAGCTGTCAAAATTCTTGGCAATAAAGGAGAGCTTTATTTTATAAAAGACGCTGGACATGCCTTTTTAAAGCATCTTGATACGGTGGTAAACAAAACAATCAATTGGTTAGCTAAAAAAAATTAAACATATGCAAATAGAAAAAAATAAAAGTCTCAAAGAATATACCACTTTTAAAATCGGTGGTCCTGCTGAGTTTTTTGCAGATGTAAAAACTGTCGAAGATTTGCAAATTGCTTTAAAGTGGGCCAAAGACAATCAGCAGCCTTTTAGAATCTTAGGTGGTGGTAGCAATATGCTGGTCTCTGACAATGGACTCAAAGGACTGATTGTCAAATTAAATTTTGATAAATTAGAATTTGATGGTACAAAAGTTATAGTTGGTCCCGGAGTATTATTGACTTATTTATTAAATAAAGCGCTAGAGCATAATTTAACCGGTTTAGAGTTTGCTGCTGGAGTACCAGGTACAGTTGGTGGGGCTATCCGTGGTAATGCTGGCACTTATGGAGTAGCAATGGATAGCGTAGTAAAAAAAATAAAATATCTTGATGAAAAATTAGGAGTTCAAGAAATGGACAATAATGAGGCAAATTTTGCCTATCGTCATAGTATATTTAAAGAAAAGACTTGGGTCATACTAGAAGCAGAAATGCAACTTGAACAAGGTGATATTAAAGCAGCTAGAGCCTTGGTTAAAGAAAGATTGATATATCGTCAAAATACTCAGCCAAATTTACCATCAGCTGGTTGTATTTTTAAAAATATATTGTTTGAGCAAGTAGATTTAAATAAATTAAAAGAAAAGAACATAGATATTGATAAATTTTCCCAATATAAAAAAATTCCAGCCGCTCATTTGATAGAAAAAGCTGGTTTGAAGGGCCATACTATTGGTGGAGCACAGGTTTCTGAATTACATGGTAACTATATTGTCAACAAAGGAGATGCTACAGCCGAACAAGTAATTATGCTTATTAGTTTTATAAAGCAGCAAGTTAGGGATAAGTATGGTGTCCAATTGCAAGAGGAAGTGCAATTATTGGTCTAATATTAGCCAAAAAGCTTATTTTTTAGATATCTGGTCTATAATCATTGACTTTTTGAAAAAAATCTGTATAATATAGGGGCATTGATTATTTATAGGATTTTTAAGTATTTATGCTTATTTAAAGGAAAATTCTTATGGTCAATTGATCATAGAAGAATTTCTTTTTTTATAGAAATAAATGACAGAACAAGAGCCGAAAGTAAACAAAAAAGGATTTTTGGAGATGGATGGAGAAGTGTTAGATCTTCTTCCTAATGCCAACTTTAAAGTGGTTTTGGAAAACGGCCATGAGGTTTTGGCTCATTTAGCTGGTAAGATGCGTATGTTTAAGATAAGAATCTTACCTGGTGATAAAGTCACTATAGAAATGAGTCCCTATGATATGAGTAAAGGAAGAATTATTTATAGAAAATAATATAGTATGAAAGTAAGATCATCAGTGAAAAAAATGTGCAAAGACTGCAAAATCACTCGTCGTAAGAACAGAGTGGTTTGTATTTGTAAAAATCCTAAACATAAACAAAGACAAGGATAAATTAGTTAAAACTTTTAAACTTTATAAACTAAATTTTATGGCCAGAATCGCAGGTATAAATATTCCAAGTGAAAAAAGAGCTGAAATAGCCCTTACTTATATTTATGGTATTGGTTTGACAACTGCTCAAAAAATATTAAAAGAAGTAAAGCTTGACGCTAATAAAAAAATCAAAGATTTTAGTGATGAAGAAATCAATCTAATTAGAAAAAGATTAGAAACCATCAAAGTAGAAGGTGAACTTCGTCGTGATAAAATATCAAACATCAAGAGACTCAAAGAAATAAAATCATACCGTGGCTCTCGTCATGTAAAAAACTTACCTGCCCGAGGTCAAAGATCAAAAACCAATTCTCGTACTATACGCGGTAACAAGCGTGTTACTATGGGAAGTGGTAAAGCCAAACCCGAACAAAAAACTTAATTTAAATGATTTGTATATAATATGGTAAAGACAATAAAATCAAAAAAGAAAGTAAAAAAGAGTATTAAAAAAGGACAAGCTTATATTCAAGCTACCTACAATAATACTGTTGTTACTGTTACTGATGAACAAGGTAATACTTTGGCTTGGTCATCTGCTGGTTTAAATGGTTTTAAAGGCCCTAAAAAAGCTACTCCTTATGCAGCTGGTATTATTGTTAGAAATGTTTCTGACAAGGTAAAAGAAATGGGTTTGGCAACAGTAGATATTTTTGTAAAAGGAGTTGGAGCTGGTCGTGAAGCTGCAATTCGTGCTTTTCACGCCAATGGTTTAGCAATTGGCTCTATCAAAGATATGACTCCAATACCTCACAATGGTTGTAGACCAAGAAAACAAAGAAGAGTATAAACTTTATAAACTAAATTATGGCTAGAAATTTAAAACCAAGACATAAAGCAAGTCGTAGATTTGGCGAAAACGTTGCTGATACTTTGAAGGAATCAAAGAAAAACTATCCTCCAGGAATGCATGGTCCTAAAAAGACTTTTGCTAAAACCTCAGAATTTGGACGTCAGTTAAAAGAAAAGCAAAAGGCCAAAGCTATTTATGGTATTTTAGAAAAGCAATTTAGATTGACTTTTGAAGATGCTGCTAAATTATCAGGTGATTTGGGTCAAAATTTATTGATAACCCTTGAAAGTCGTTTGGATAATGTAATTCATCGTTCAGGACTGGCTCAAACTAGACGTTTGGCTCGTCAATTGGTGACTCATGGACATTTTACTGTAGATGGTGTAGCTACTGATATTCCTTCATATCGAGTTAAGGCAGGTCAAATTATTAAAGTAAAAGAAAATAAAACCAAAAAAGGTTATTGGGCAAATTTATTAGAGGGTATTGATAAAGTACAAACTGCTGGTTGGTTATCACTAGATGGTAAAAACCTAACCATTACTGTCAATTCTCTACCAAATAAAGAAGAATTGCCAAATAACATTGATACTCCACTAATAGTTGATTTTTATTCTAGATAATAATAAATAAAAATTAAAAATAGATTTATGATTCAAATTACATTCCCAGATAAAACAAGTATAAAGGATTTAAAGGATAATCACTATCAAGTGGTCATTGAACCCTTTTTTCCTGGTTTTGGTGTAACAGTAGGCAATGCTCTTCGTAGAGTACTACTTTCATCACTTGAGGGTGCTGCTGTGACTTCTTTTAAAGTAGAAGGAGCTCAACACGAATTTGATTCTGTCGAGGGTGTTAAAGAAGACTTGGTAGAGATAATGTTAAATTTGAAACAGTTAAGAGTTAAATCTTTTTCTGAAGAACCTGTAAAATTGATTTTAGATGTTAAAGGCGAAAAAGTTGTAACGGCAGCTGATATTAAAAAGAATGCTGATGTAGAAATCATTAATTCAGATTTAGTGATTGCTACCATTACTGATAAAAATACAAAATTTGGAATGGAAATAACGGTTGAACAAGGTAGAGGCTATGTGACTGTAGAACAACGTGATGATAGTAAAAAATTGGAGATTTCTAATGTGGCTATTGATTCTAGTTTTTCACCAGTATTAAATGTAGGTTACAAAATAGACAATGTGCGTGTTGGTGAAATGACTAATTACGAAAGACTCACCATTGATATGTTAACCGATGGTACAATTGATGCTAAAGTAGCTATTTCTCGTGCGGCTAAGATTTTGGAAGATCATTTTAAATTGTTTATTGAAGAAGAAATACCAGTAGTAAGCAAAAAGAAAGATAAAGATGTAGAAGAAAAACCAAAAAAAGTTACCAAAAAAGTAAGTACTAAAGACAAAGAAGATAAATAATATGAGACATAGAAAAGTAGGTAAAAAATTGGGCAGAGAAGCCGGACCACGCAAAGCTTTGACAGATAGCTTGGCTACTTCATTGGTATTGTATGAAAAAATAGTAACTACTGAAGCCAAGGCCAAAGCTATTCGTCCTATTGTAGAAAAACTTATTACACGTTCCAAAGTAAAGTCTGTACACAATAAACAACAATTGGGTAGAGTTTTGGAAGACAAAAAAGCTGTACAAAAACTATTGGATGTTATTGGACCAAAATATAAAGATAGAAAAGGTGGCTATACTCGCATTATAAAAATGACTCGTCGTCAAGGTGATGGTGCTGCTATGGCTCAAATTGAACTGGTATAAATATATGGAAAGAACAACACACAAAATTGATGCAGAAGGTAAGATAGCTGGTAGATTGGCCAGTGAGATTGCTATGCTTTTGCAAGGTAAAAATAGAGTAGATTATCAAGCACATACAGATTGTGGTGAAATTGTTGAAGTAACAAATGTAGCTGGTATGAAATTTTCTGGTAAAAAACTAGAAAGCAAAGTTTATAATCGAGTTACCGGTTATCCAGGTGGTCTTCGTACCAAAAGAGTAAAAAATATGATGGCAGAAGAGCCTCAAGAAGTACTTCGTAAGATGGTTTATATGATGCTTCCAAAAAATAAACTTAGACCTAATATGATTAAAAGATTAAAAGTAAGCTAATATGGCAGTTAATAAAGAAAACAAAGATTATATTCCAGCTGTTGGCAAAAGAAAAAGAGCCATTGCTAGAATTAGAATCATCAAAAATAATGTTAAGGGTCTAAAGATTACCATCAATGACAAAGACTACAAAGAATATTTACCTTATTTAGAATGGCAAGAATTAATTTTGAGGTCATTAAAATTGGCCGGTAGAGATAATATTACTATTAGTATCAAAGTTGCTGGTGGTGGAATCAAAGGACAAGTAGATGCTATAAAACACGGTATTGCCAAAGCATTGCTTAAGACTGATGAAGATTTACGTTCTACTTTGAAAAAAGATGGTTTACTTACTAGAGATTCTCGTATAAAAGAAAGAAAGAAACCTGGTCTTAAAAAAGCTCGTAAAGCTCCACAATGGAGTAAGAGATAAACTTACGATAATATATAAATTATATAAAAATCTCGCTTTTAGCGAGATTTTTTGATTAAATAAAGATAAAAGAGATGATGTTTTTGAGCCTTTATTTAGTGGGTTTTTTGTGATAAAATAGACTTATGTTAACTAGTCAACGAATTACCAGTAATACTAGTTTTTTCATGTTAGCGCTGATTTTTCAGAAAGTGCTTTCTTTTGTTTATTTTACAATTTTGGCTCGTAATTTGGGATCTGAAAGTATGGGTCAGTATTTTTTTGCAGTTTCTTTTGCTTCCATGTTTTCAGTACTAATTGATCTTGGCCTTTCACCACTTTTGATAAGAGAAGTAGCCAAAGAGGAAGAATCAAATAAGTGGTTTGGACAGATTTTTACTATCAAACTTATACTGGCTTTGATTACAGCTTTTATTATTTTGGGTTTAGATTTAATTTTATTTTATAGTGATCCAGTTAGAAATCTAATATTTTTGACTACAGCTATTATAGTTATTGATAGTTTTACTTTATTTTTTTATGCCTTTATTCGAGGTAAACAAAATCTCAGGTTTGAATCTTTGGGAGTGATTATTTTTCAATTGATAGTAATAGTAATGGGACTTGCTTTATTAAATATAACTAGCAATGTATTTTTATTACTCACTGTGCTTTTTACTGCTAGTTTATTTAATTTGATTTACTCTGGTATTATTTTAAACAAAAAGTTTGCTATAAAATTAAAACTTTATTTTTCCAAAGATTTAGCCAAGAAAATCATGATGATAGCCTTGCCTTTTGCTTTGGCTGCTATTTTTGCCAAAATTTATGCTTATATAGATACGGTTTTAATAAAATTATTTTTAGGTGACAAGGAGGTAGGTTTTTATAGTGTAGCTTATAAAATTACCTTTGCCTTGCAGTTTATTCCCTTGGCTTTTGTAGCAGCACTTTATCCAGCCTTTTCCAATTATTTCAAAACAGATATTGAAAAATTAAAACGTACTTTTGCTAGGGCTTTCAACTATTTGGCTTTTATAGCTCTACCACTTAGCTTTGGTATTATTGCCCTGTCAGGAGAGATAATAAACAAGCTGTATACTGATGATTTTGATTCTGTTTGGCCACTCAAAGTTTTGATTGCTTCCATACCATTTTTATTTATAAATTTTTCTTTGTCCAGCTTTTTAAACGCTAGTGAAAGACAAAAAATAAATACTAGAAATCTTGGTATTATAATGTTGTTTAATATTATTTTAAATTTGATTTTAATACCAAAGCTTGGTGTTTGGGGGGCTAGTTTGACATCCACTTTATCTACCTTGTTTTTATTTATATTAAATCTTAGAGAAGTAATGAGGGTGGTACATATGCCTATTATATTTTTTAGACCAATACTCGGATCTTTGTTATCAGCCTTTATAATGTATTGGTCGGTTGTTTATAGCAAAGATATAGTAGGTTGGATTTTATCTATAATAGTAGGAGCTATAGTATATTTGTTGTTAATGCTTATTACTCGTACTGTAAAAATACAGGATTTGCTACAATTAAAAAAATCATTTAGATCATGAAAAAAACTTTAGTTTTAACACATGAATATTATCCTTTCAAAGGTGGAGTAGCTCGCTATTGCCACAATCTTTTTAAGTTTTTTAAAGAAGATCAATATTTGGTGATTAGTGACAATCAAGAAATAAAGTCTCATGACAATATCATACATACTAGATTAGTTTGGAAATGGATAAAGCCAGCTTGGCTGTTGGCTTATTTTAAATTAAAAAAATTAATCAAACAAAACAATATAAATCAGATATTTACTCCAAATATTTTGCCTTTGGGTAGTTTGGCTTATTTTTTAAAAATACCTTATATTATTTCTTTACATGGTTTAGATATTAATTTGGCTATCAAAAATAAACCAGCGCTTACCAAAAAAATATTAGTTAATGCCAAAGCCATAATTACCAATAGTCAAAATACAGCTAAAATTTTTGATGCACTAGAAATTGATAAAACAAAAATATATATTATATATCCAGCCTTAGATTTTGATACTAGCTATGATGAAAGCAAATTAAAAGCTTTTCGTAGAAAACTGGATATAAATGACGAAAAAATAATTATTACTTTGGGGCGTCTAAATAAACGCAAAGCTCAAGATTTGGTAATAGAGGCTATCGCTGAAATAAAAAATGATTATAAACTAAAATATTTTATAATCGGCAGAGGGCAAGAAAAACAAAATTTAGAAATTTTAATTAAAAAATATAAACTAGAAAAAAGTGTTTTTATTTTTGATAATATAGAAGATGAAGAGTTGATTTATTTTTTTAAGATGGCGGATATTTTTGCTATGCCCTCTAGAAATATAGAGGCAGACATAGAGGGTTTTGGTATAGTATTTTTGGAAGCGGCAATTTGTAAGTTAGCTATTATTGCTGGGGATAGTGGAGGTATCAAAGAGGTATTCAATGCTTCTGATCAAGCAATATTGGTCCCTGGAGACGATATACGAGCCCTAATCAATGCTTTGAAGTATTTATTGAACAATCCTAAAGAAGCTGATAAACTAGCACTCAATGCTTATAAACGGGCCAAAGAATTTAAAAGTGCCCAAGAACAGTCATTAATTTTAAAAGAAATATTAAAATAGTATGAAAAAATTTGATGTCATAATGCTCAATATGTCCAATTATTCAGAATGGGATGAAGGCGTTTCAAATCGTAATTATCATATATTACGTGAACTTTTAAATAGAGAAGACATTGGTAAAATATTGGCAGTTGATTATTTGCCACTCAATTTTAAAAGAGCCTTGCGCAATTATAAAGAAGGTATAGTTTTGAATATCAAGGATGCCAAAGTAATAAAAAGGGGATTGACGCATAAAGTATCTAAGATTTCTGACAAACTATATGTTTATACAGATACAGATTTTTGGTTGAGACCAAATAGTAGTATAAAGCGTATCAAGCGTACGGCTATTGATCTAAATTTTGGGGATTTTGTATTATGGTCCTATTATCCTTTTGCTGCTCCTTATTGGGACAATATGGGACAGAAAATGACAATTTTTGATGCTGTAGATAATTGGTTACTCCATTCTTCTTATGCTAAATATACAGACAAATTAAAATTTGCTTATGAAAAAATAAAAAATGAAACAGATCTCATTTTTGTAGTTTCAAAAAATCTTACCAATTTTTTTGATGATCAACCAAATGTTTATTGGATACCAAATGGTGTAGATATAAAGCATTATAATAAAAAGTTTTCTTTAATCAATAGAGATATTTCAGATATCAGCAAACCAATTATTGGTTATATTGGAGTTGTTCAAGAAAAAGTAGATTTTAATTTGCTTAGATATCTGTCAGAAAAAAATCCAGACAAATCTATTGTAGTTGTTGGGCCAGTTTGGGCAGAACAAGAAAAAGCCAAAGAAGAATTGAATCAACAAAAAAATGTATATTTTTTGGGTTATAAAAAATATGCTGAAGCTCCACAATACATTCAACAATTTGACGTGGGTATTATACCTCATAAAACAGCTGGATTTTCTGCCACTACCAATCCAATGAAAATGTATGAATATTTAGCTTGTGGTAAGCCAGTGGTGGCTACAAATAATATTGGTACAGAAAATGTAGCCGATATGATATCTTTGGCCAAAGATTATGAGAGTTTTAATACTTTAATTAATCAAGCTATATTAGATGATAGTATAGCTGCTCAAGAAAATAGAAAAGAATTAGTAAAAAAGTTTTCTTGGTTTAATACGGTTACTAAGATGTTGGAATTGATTTCCAACAAATTCAATTAATTTTTTATTTAAAAATGGATAGACCAGACCTATCAGTTATTATTGTCAATTGGAAAGTTAAAAATTTATTACAAACTTGTATTAATTCTATTTTGGTTTACAAAGACAATTATAAGATAGAAATATTTGTGATAGACAACGACAGTGGTGATGGTAGTGTAGAGATGATAAATAAAAATTATCCAGAAGTAAAATTGATAGCTTTAGACAAAAATATTGGTTTTGGCGCGGCCAATAATTTGGCTATAAAACAAGCTAGAGCTGATTATATATTTTTATTAAATCCAGATACAGAACTTACTAAAGATTTTTTTACTAAAATATTTCAATATATTCAAAATAATCCAAATGTTGATATTGTTGGTCCCAAAATCATAAATGATGATGGAAGTAAACAAGCTTCAGTAAGACGTAATCCGGATTTATTTTCTCAAATTTTGGTGTTATTAAAATTGACAAACATAGCTGGCGCCAATAAATTTTTGGAGCATTATTTTTTTAAAGACTTTGATTATAGTCAGGAGCAAGATGTTGATCAGATTATGGGAGCAGCTATGTTTATAAAAAGATCAGTTTTTAATAAAATAGCTGCTTTTGATGAAAATTTTTTTGTTTGGTTTGAAGAGGTAGATTTGTGTACTAGAGCTAAGGCATTTGGCTTAAATATAAGCTATTTTCCAGGTGCTTATATTATTCATCATGGGGGAGTGAGTTTTTCCAAAAGTAATATTTTGAAAAAACAAAAAATGTTTAATAAGAGTCTGTTATATTATTTTTTTAAACACAAGCCTCTTTGGCAGACTATAATTATTTTATTATTACTTCCTATCAATATAATTTTGACACTGAGTTATGTCTTATTTCGCAAAGCAAAGACAAAATAATTTATTTTTTATATACTTGGGCATTTTTTTGCTTTTAGAATTTTTGTCTTGGCTAGCTTGGGGTTCACCAAATATTTCTTGGATAATTTTAGTTATTATTTCTGTTTTTATATTGTTTTTATTGGTTAAAGATTCAAAATATTTATTATATATTCCTTTGGCAGAAATATTTTGGGGCTCACTTGGACATAGTTTTGAGTACAATATTTTTAACACTAGATTGGTTTTATTTTCTTTGGTAGTTTTGGTTTTTCTGATTAAAAATATTAGACATTTTAATAAATTAAAAATATTAAAAGATAAAACCTTATTTTTTACTTATGTTTTTTTGTTATTTTTAATTTTGCTCGGTATAATAAATGGCTATTATAATCAAGAGGATTTTAGAAAAGTTTTTTTAGATGCCAATGCTTATTTATATATTATATATTTACCTATTTGGTATCAAGTTTATGATAGTCAACAATTAAAAGATATTTTTGATATATTAAAAGCAGCTATTTTGCTAGTAGCTGTAAAAACCTTGATATTATTTAATATTTTTGCTCAAGATTATTCTTTTTTAAATATTGATAGTATATATCGATGGATTAGAGATACTAGGACAGGAGAAATAACAGCTTTCAAAGATTCCTTTTTTCGGATATTCATGCAATCTCAATTTTATTTAATTTTAGCTTGGTTTTTATTATTTACCAAACAACTCAAAGATTTTAAGAATAAACATAATTTTTTATTAATTAGTTTTATTTCAGCAGCCTTGCTAGTTTCTTTATCTCGTAGTTTTTTCTTAGGAGTAGCTATGGGTTTATTATTTGTATTAGTAAATATATTTATTTATCAAAAACGATATATTTTTTTGTATGTATTTTTAAATTTAGTGGCAATAGGATTGGCTAGTATTTTGATAATTCAGATTTTTTATAATTTACCTACTTATAAAAATTTTAATATATTTACACAACGCAGCATTGATAGTTCAGAAGCAGCCGCTAGCACACGTACACAGCTATGGGGACCAATGTGGCAGACAATAGCCCAGCGACCGATAGTTGGTCATGGATTTGGCAAAGAAATTAGTTATCAATCTTCAGACCCTCGGATTAAAAATATTAATAATCCAGATGGTTGGCATATTAGCTATGCTTTTGAATGGGGTTGGATGGATCAATTGGTAAAAGGAGGGGGATTGTTGCTATTGATTTTTATTGTATGGATAATACAGATTTATCAACGGCTCTATGCCAAATTTTCAGAAGATCCTATACTTAGTTTGACTTTGGGAGCTACATTGACTAGTTTGCTAATTATTCATATATTTACACCATATATTAATCATCCTATAGGTTTGTCACTTTTGATGTTAATTACTATAATTTTTGGACTTTATGCAAAAAAAACCAACAGTTACCATTAGTTTGCTTACTTGGAATGGTCAAAAATACTTACCTTGGCTACTCAAAAGCCTTTCTGAACAATCTTTTGTAGATTGGGAACTTTTGGTATTGGATAATGCTTCTACTGATAATTCAGTAGAAGTGGTTAGAGAATATTATCCCAAAGCTAGAATTATAGGTCAAAAACAAAATATTGGTTTTGCCAAGGGGCACAATCTACTAATAAATTGGTCAAACTCAGATTATGTTTTTGTTTTAAATCAAGATGTGATATTAGAGACAAATTATTTGAGAGAGTTGGTAGATTTTTTGGAGGACCATAAAAATGCAGCTTCTTGTGCTGGAAAATTGATGTATTGGGATTTTGAAAATGGACTTAAAACCAAAACAATTGATTCTTATGGATTAAAAATAAATAGAAAACGAGAAGTGATGGACAATCATCAAGGAGAAACAGAATTTAGTATAGACAATAAAGAGGTGTTTGGTTTGTCTGCCACAGCTACTTTGTATAGACGCAGGGCACTGGATATTGTAGCTGGGCAACCAAAAGAAAATCATTTGGAGTATTTTGATGAAGATTTTTTTGCTTATAAAGAGGATATAGATTTGGCTTGGAGGCTTAGACTTTTTGGTTGGGAAAATTGGCTGGTCACTACCACCAAAGCATACCATGATCGTAGTATAGCCAAAGGTAAAGATCTTAAAGAATCTCGTAAGCACAGAGGATTGGCCAACAAATTTTCTTATCGCAATCATTTTATGTTGCTTTATAAAAATTCTTTTTATAAAAATTTATTTAGAGATTTTTTTGCTATTAAGTGGTATGAAATTAAAAAATTTTTATATTTACTTATTTTTGAAAGAAGTACATTAGTAGGGATAAAAGAATATTTTTTAAATATCCCAAAGCTATATAAAAAAAGAAAATATACTATGAAACATAGAAAAATAAATGCTGATGATATATACAAATGGTTTAAAAAATAATATGGATTTATCAATTGTAATTTTAAATTATAAAACAAAAAATTTGGCCAAAGAATTATTAAAAAATTTGGCGGAATTAAATTTGCCATATCAGCATGAGATTATCGTAGTAGATAATGCATCTTATGATGGTCTCAAGGAAATAGTAACTGAAAAATTTCCACAAGTGAAGTTTGTTCAAAGTGACAAAAATGGTGGTTTTGCAGCTGGTAATAATATTGGCATAAGATTGGCCATGGGCAAATATATTATGATAATGAATCCAGATTTGGCCGTTTTATCAAAGGCCATACCGATTCTTTATGATTATATGGAAGTCAATCCTAGTGTTGGTTTGGCTGGTCCAAGACTTATAAATGCTGATAAGAGTGTGCAAGCGTCTTGTACAAATTGGCCAGATTGGAAATTGCCTTTTTATAGACGTACATCACTTGGCAATACCAAGGCTGGACAAAAATGGTTGGATAAATACACAATGAAAGAACTAGATCATTACAAAAATAGCTATGTACCAACTTTGTTTGGTGCTTGTCTTATTTTTAGAAAAGCAGCAATAGAAAAAGTAGGCTTATTGGATGAAAGGTATTTTATGTATTTTGAAGATTTGGATTGGTCTAGGCGTTTTTGGGAAAACGGCTTTAAGGTGTCTTATGTTGGTCAAGCTGAGATAATTCATTTGCATCGTCGTCAATCAGCCGCTGAAAACATTATGAAATCTTTATTGGATAGAACAGCCCGTTTTCATATTATTAGTTTTATTAAGTATTTATTAAAATTTAGAGGCAAAAAATTGCCAGAGATTAAATAGCTTTTACCTTGATTTTTAAGCTATTTTCTTGTATTATTATTTTATTAACGATATAAAAAAATTTTAAATTTATGCTCAAAAAACCAAGTAAAGAGCCAGCAATAAATGATGAATATGGGCAGAGATTAGCCAAATTAGATAGTCTAAAACAAGCCAAAATAGAGCCTTATCCAGCCAGAAGCAAAAAAAATATTAGCGTGGCTGATTTTTTGAAAAATTTTGTTAAATTATTGAGCAGTAAGAAGCCAGTCATTAGCGCAGGCAGGATTACAAGTTTGCGTTTGCAAGGTGGATCTTGTTTTTTAAATTTAGAAGATTATTCTGGTAAGCTCCAAGTATTTTTGAGACGCGATGGTCTAGGAGAAAAAGATTATCAAATATTTAAAGACAATATTGATACCGGTGATTTTATAGAAGTGAGTGGTAGTGCTTTTGAAACCAAAACCAAAGAGCCAACTATCTTGGCTGATAGTTTTGAGATTTTATCTAAAACTTTATTACCTTTACCAGATCAATATTATGGACTTAAAGATCCTGATCTTAGATTTAGAAAAAGATATTTAGATTTATTGATTAACCCCAAAGTAAAAGATACTTTTAAATTGCGTAGTGATATTATTAAACTGAGTCGTCAGTATTTTGATGATTATGGTTTTATAGAAGTAGATACGCCAGTATTACAAGCTGTAGCTGGAGGAGCCACTGCTCAACCATTTATCACTCATCATAATGCATTGGATATTGATATGTATCTTCGAGTAGCTCCAGAGCTTTATCTCAAACGTTTGATAGTTGGTGGTTATGATAAAGTTTATGAGATAGCCAGGTGTTTTAGAAACGAAGGTATAGATCATCAACATAATCCCGAATTTACGCAAATTGAAGCTTATTGGGCCTACAAGGATTATACATTTTTGATGGAATGGGTAGAAAAATATTTTGAATTTTTAGTTAAGAGTCTAAACAATGGAAATACCAAAATAAAAAATGCTAAAGATGTTATTGATTTTAAAACTCCTTATAAGCGTCTTGATTTTAAAGAGGCATTAGATAAAGCTTTAAAAATTGATCTTGATAAAACAAGTGATAATGAATTATTTAATATTGCTAAAAAATCAAAATTAAATCCTGATAAAACTTGGGGTAGAGGTAAGCTTTTGGATGAGCTATATAAAAAATTTGTAAGGTCTAAATTAATTCAGCCTACTTTTATAATCAATCATCCTTTGGAATTGTCACCACTATCCAAAAAAATACCAAATAGACCAAATTATGTAGAAAGATTTCAATTGGTCGTGAAAACAGCTGAAATGTGCAATGCCTTTTCTGAGCTCAATGATCCATTGGATCAAGAAGAGCGTTTTAGAGAACAAAAGAAACTTCGTGATGCTGGCGATGAAGAAGCTCAAGGAGCAGACGCTGATTTTGTCGAAGCTCTTAAACACGGCATGCCGCCGACAGTTGGTTTAGGTGTCGGTATTGATAGATTAGTAATGATGCTTGGTGATATAGAAAATATCAAAGAAGTTATTTTATTTCCTACCATGCGACCAAAAAATGAAGATAAATAAATTATTGATTGCTACTCACAACCCTGGTAAGTTTGTAGAGATGAAAAGACAATTAAAAATCTTGGGTATAGAAGTATTGTCTTTAGATGATTTGAATATAAAAGAAGATTTTGAAGAAACAGCCAATACATATGAAGAAAACGCTCTAGGCAAAGCTAAATTTTATTATAATATTACTAAAATTCCCACCTTAGCAGATGATTCAGGCTTGTCAGTAGATGCTTTGGATGGTGCTCCAGGTATAAATTCACGTTCGTGGCCAGGTTATCGAGGTAGTGATGAAGAGCTGTTAAAAATGTTACTTGATAAATTAAAAAATGTACCAAAAGAAAAAAGAACAGCCAAATTTATTAGTGTTATAGTATTATATAATGGTCAAGAAACATTGATTAGTAGAGGAGAGGAGCCAGGTATTATTGCTGAAAAACAAATTTCTAAACTAGAAAAAGGCTTGCCCTATAGTGCTGTTTTTTATCCAAGAGGTTATAATAAAGTTTTTTCAGAATTAACTATTGATGAAAAAAATGCTATTAGTCATCGAGGCAGAGCACTAGATCAAATAATTAAACAAATTAAACAATAATATGGATAAAAAAAATCTTTTAATCATGACTGGAGTAATTTTTGTGGCTCTAGTATTGATGCTGATTTTTCCAGCCAATAAAATTACTATGGAAGAAGCAATAATTAAAACAAATAAAGGGGATATAAAAGTAGCTTTATATTATGATAAAACACCTATTACTGTAGAAAATTTTGTAAAGTTAGCTCAAGAAGGTTTTTATGATGATATAAAATTTCATAGAGTCATTGAAAATTTTATGATCCAAACAGGAGATCCACAAGCCAAAGGCGAAGAGGGTAAGGATTTTGTTTATGTACCAAATGGTAGCGCTTTGCCAATAGCCGGCACAGGTGGACCAGGTTATACTTTTCAAGATGAATTTCACCCCAATTTAAGACACAATATAACTGGTACTTTATCCATGGCCAACTCTGGTCCCAATACAAATGGATCACAATTTTTTATAACCCATGTACCGACTCCATGGCTCGATGATAAGCATACGGTTTTTGGTAGAGTATTAGAAGGACAAGATGTTGTAAATTCTATAGTACAAGGTGATTATATAAAAAAAATAGTAATAAAATAATATGTTAGATATTAATTTGATTATAGAAGAGACAGATAAGATTAAAGAGTCTTTGGCCAAACGAGGTTTTAAGGCTGATTTTAAGAAAATAATAAAATTAGATAATCTTCGCAAAAAGCTCATTAACAAAAACGAAGATTTAAAAGCCGAGCGAAATAAATTTTCAAAATCTAAGCCAGATGCACAGACTATAAAGAGAATGAAAGCTTTGGGTACAGAGATCAAAGATTCTGATATCAATTTGTCTAAAATCCAAGCAGATTTGGAAAAAGAGTTGGCTGCTTTACCAAATATTGTAGCTGACGATGTTGTAGCTGGCGATAAAGAAAACAATAAAATTATAAAGACTTTTAAAACCCAAATAAAATTTGGTTTTAAAATTAAAAATCATGTAGATTTGGCTACTGATTTAGCTTTGATTGATTATGAGCGAGCAGCAAAAATGTCTGGAGCTGGTTTTTGGGTTTATACTGGCCAAGGAGCATTACTAGAGTGGGCTTTGCTTCAATATTTTGTTGATTATCATCGGCAAAATAATTATACTTTTATAATTCCACCTTTTTTGCTTACGGAAAAATCAGCTTATACTTCTGGTCATTTACCAAAATTTAGAGATGATCTTTTTTGGACTCAGGACAAGCTTTGTTTAAATGCGACTAGCGAAATGATGCTTGGCAATTATCATCGTGATGAAATATTAAACAGCAAAACCTTGCCATTGAAATATTATGCATTTTCTACTTGCTTTCGTAGAGAAGCTGGTTCATATAGAGCAGAAGAGAGAGGTATGATTCGTGGACATCAATTCAACAAAATTGAAATGTTTCAATTTACTAAGCCAGAAAATTCTTGGGCTGCTTTTGACGAATTACTTGCTCACGCTCAAGCATTGGTTGAAGGCTTAGATTTACATTACAATACTGTACAACTAGCTGCTGGTGATTGTAGTGCTGCTATGGCCAAAACAGTAGATATAGAAGTGTGGATTCCATCTATGAATGGCTACAAAGAAGTATCTTCTGTTTCCAATGCTCTAGATTATCAAGCAAGACGTGGAAATATAAAATTTAAACATGAAAGTGGGGATAACAAATTTGTACATACTTTAAATGCATCAGGATTGGCTACTAGTCGTATTTTGCCAGCAATACTAGAACAAAATCAACAAGCTGATGGTTCGGTAAGAATACCAAAAGTATTACAAAAGTATATGGGTAATAAAGAATTTTTAGGAAAATAAATGGCACTAACTTGGATTGAAATAAACAAAAAAGATATTCTACACAATATTAGGCAGTTCAAAAATTTGGCGCCTAATTCTGAATTTTGGCCAGTAGTCAAAAGTAATGCCTATGGGCATGGTAGTAAAGAAATAGTTACTTTTCTTAAAGATAATGAAGATGTAGCTGGTTTTATGGTGGCTAGTTTAGAGGAAGCTCTAGAAATAAAATCTTTGACAAAAAAGTTAATTATAGTACTTTCTTATTTTGATAGAGAAGACACAAAGTCGCTAGAAAAAGTAGATAAGCAAATTTCTTTGCCAATTTATGATTTAGAAACTATTGATTATTTAGCAGCTTTCAATAAAAGTTTTTTATTGAATATAAAGATTGACACTGGCACAGCTCGTCTTGGTTTTGCAGTAGAGGATTTGCCACTGGCGGTAGACAAAATTGAAAATACCAAGAATTTAAAAATATTTAGTATTTTTACGCATTATGCTGAATCTGAATCAGAAGATCAAAATTTTAGCAAACAGCAATTAGCTATTTTTAATAAAGCGACTAAAGATTATAAACAATATAAACTTCATAGTGCTTGTAGTGCAGCAACAATAGCTTTGCCAGAAGCACAGAGCAATATTATAAGGATTGGCTTGTCTTTTTATGGTTTGTGGCCAAGCGAAGCTACCAAAAGACGAGCTTGGATGTCCAAAATGTGTTTACAGCCATTATTGACTTGGAAAACAAAAGTAATTCAAATTAAGCAACTTAAAAAAGGAGCTAGCATAGGTTATAATAGGACTTATAAGTGCGTTAAAGATTGTAAAATAGCCGTTTTGCCAATTGGTTATAATGAAGGCTATGGAAGATTACTTTCCAATAGTGGAGAAGTATTGATAAAAGGACAGAGATGTCCAATACGTGGAAATATTTGTATGAATCTTAGTATGGTAGAAATTCCAGATGACCTGGATATACAAATAGGGGAGATAGTGACACTCATAGGCACAGATAGTGGTCAAAATATAAGCGTAGATGATATAGCAAAAAAATGTCAGACTATCAATTATGAAATAGTAACCAAAATAAAACATAGTTTACCAAGGGTACTTGTTTAATATTCAATGTTTTACGACACATAATATATCGACTTATTTAGAGTAGAGTATGGCAGCCTTAATCAAAACAACCAAAACATGGAAAAGACATTTTCCACAAAAACCCCAAAAGGTCAAAAGGGGTTATTATGGTAAGCAAAAAAGTATCCAGAAGAAAACAATTATTAGAATTATTTTTATAATTTTTATTTTATTATTATTACAAAGTATTTTTCAAATAAACTATTTTAAAATAACTAAGATAAATTTGAGTGGTCAAAAAGACCTCAATGTTGAAGAAGTACAAGAATTTGTATTAAATGAACTTACAGTCAATAAATATATATTTTTTGAAGCTAGTAATTATTTTTTGGCACCTGTAGATGATATAAATTTTAAATTAATTAATAAATACAACTTAGATTCAGTCAGTATAGAAAAAAAATGGCCAGCTGTATTAAATATTAGCGTCAAAGAAAAAAGTTCACACTTTATTTGGAAGAAAGATGACTCAATATACCTACTTAACGCTAAAGGGCTCTTAAATCGCCAAATCAGCATTTTGGACGATAAATACTTGGTTTTAGACGATAGGCGTGAGCAAAGACCAGAAGGTGAACAAATTTTTAATGAAGAAGAGATAGACATCATAAATCAAATATATTTAAATTGGATTGACCTGATAAGTACTAGGTCCAAATTGGAACGCATTACTATTTACAATGATTGGGTTATTGAATTGAATACGCAAACTGGTTTTTATGTAAAGATAGATAAAGATCAGGATATCAGGGAACAGCTAAATAATCTAAAGACAGTACTAGAAGAAAATATAACCGGAGTAGATATTGATTATATTGATATTAGATTTGGGGATAAGGTCTATTTTAAGTAATAGATATTAATATTTGACATATGTGTGGTTATTATATAGACTTAATAAAGGTTCGCATAATATAGGTTAAGCGAAGTAATAATATATATAACAATGGAAAAGTCAAAAAAGACAATAATTAAGCACATCCCCCATTTCTTAGAATATTGTGAAGTTGCTAAAGGTTTAGCTAATTTAACTGTTAAAAATTATGATAGATTTTTATCACCATTTCAAAAATGGTTGAATAAAAATAAATTATCAGACCTTCTCCCCCATGAATTATCGCAACAGCATATTTGGGATTATCGTTTGTATTTATCTAGGTATGTAAATCCTAATTTAAAAGCTAATCTCTTAAAAACAACTCAAAATTATTATTTAATTGCTTTGAGAAGTTTATTGTCTTATTTTGCTGAAAAAGATATATCCTCTCTCCCCCCAGAAAAGATTAAACTTAGTAAAGATAAAAAAGGTCGCGTGGTAAAATTTTTATCACTAGATCAAATTGAAAAACTATTGTTAGCACCTGATATTGAAAAATTTTCAGGTCTTCGAGATAGAGCTATTTTAGAAACATTGTTTAGTACTGGTTTAAGGGTATCAGAGCTTATTGCTCTTAATACAGATGTAATCAATTTAGAAATATTAAATAAAAATAAAAAAAAGGATTTAGAATTAGTAATAATTGGCAAGGGAAGACAACCACGAACAGTATATTTATCAGAAAGAACTATAAATTGGTTAATAAAATATTTAAATAAAAGGCAAGACAGTGATTCAGCTTTATTTATTAATGCTCTTCAACATAAAATTACTTCATCTAAACGTCTTTCGGTGCGAGCGGTGGAAATAATGATTAAAAAGTATTGCAAATTAACTGGATTGCCCATTACTACCACTCCTCATACTATACGACACTCCTATGCAACAGATTTATTAGAACAAGGAGTAGATTTAAGAACTATACAGGAATTTCTTGGCCATCGTAATATTGTAACTACACAAGTTTATACGCATGTTACTAATAAACATTTAAGAGATGTCCATAGAGCATTTCATAGTGGAAGAAATTTAAAAAATTAATAAAATGAAAAAAAGCGAAAATTTACCATGGCATATTGTAGAAAAAGAAATACATAAGGAAATAGAATGGTTGACAAAATCTATTGATATTATGGGTAAAGCAGAGAATTCACCAATACCTAGTGAATATTATTTGTATAGGTTAATTGCTATTTTAATTGTGGGTGGACAAATTAAAGCTAGGGAAATAACTTCTAATGATTTATGGGGTAAATTAAGTAATAATAAAGTTGAAAAAGTACATAAACATGGAAAAGATTGGCATAGAAATATGATGAATATTATTGATAAGTATTTTAAGGATCAAGATTACGATATTATCACAGAGCCTAATTTACATAATGGTCGAGCAGATTTAGGAGTTTTTAAAACAGGAAAAAAAGATTTATATATTGAAGTTGGTACTACTTCTATTTATAAATTATGCCTTAATCTTCATTTTATGAAAGACATGATTATTTTAATAGTTCCATCTAATAATAAAGTAATAGAATTTGAAAAATAACATGCTCCCTAATTTTAAAGAATTTTTATTATACTTAGAAAAAAAGGATTATTCTATTCAGACTATCCATAGTTATGAAAGAGATCTAAATACTTTTGAAAATTTTTTAGAGGAAGATATTAAAATAGGTTTTGATCAATTGAATAAAAGACACATTATCAAATTTCAAACTTATCTCTCCTCTGCTTCCAGACAGACTGCTGCTCATGAGCAGGGCGAAAAAAAATTATCTAGCCAAAGTATCAATCGTATGCTTTCAAGTTTACGGTCTTATATTAAATTTTTAATAGATGTGAATTATAAATCTCCAATTGATTCTGATTCTATCAAACTACTAAAAATTGAAAAGGAGTATGGCCAAGTTCCAGAAATGCCTGACTTGATAAGACTAATAGAATGTCCTACTAAGTTTGAAACTGATCTCACTATCAAGCTTCGCAATCGTGCCATGCTCGAGACATTATTTTCTACTGGTATGCGTATTTCCGAATTACTTTCTTTGAAGCGTGAACAACTAGACAATACTGGACGTATTTATGTCATGGGTAAAGGCAAAAAACAACGCTTTGTTTATCTTACTCCTCGAGCTATCAAACATATCAAAGATTATTTACTCACTCGTCATGATCAAGCTCCTTATCTTTTTATACCGTATCGTGGCTTAAATAATGCTGATAAAAATAAAAAAATCTCTACCAATTATTTGCAAGCAAAAATAAAAAAATATAGAGAGCTTCTCTCTATCAATATCCCTATTTCAGCTCACTCTATAAGACATTCTTTTGCTACTTATTTGGCAGAAAATGGTGCCAATCCAGCCGCTATTCAAATATTACTTGGTCATGAGTCTTTAGATACTACCACTCGTTATGTACATACTAGTGATCGTTATGCTGAAAAAATGCATACAGATTTTTATCCTCTTAAAAAATAAACTATAAAATTTATTATTTTTTGTAAAAAAAACGGACATCCTCTCAGGTGCGAAAAGGATGTCCATCAGAGCTGATTTGTTCCAGTATTTTGAAAAGCTAGTATCAGCCGCAACCTATATTAAGATGGTTGTGCTCGTTGTATGGGTAGGTTTTTTTGTTGTGGAGAGTTCCTACACCAAAGAGCTCTTAAATAGGTTACTAACTATTCAAAGAACAAATCAGATTAAGCTGATATTAGCAAACTAAAAATATATTGTCAAATAAAAAAAGCCCCTAAACGGGGCTAATTTTAGTTTAATTTTATGGTAAGTAGTTTAATGGATCTACAGGGACTCCATTGAGACGAATTTCTAAGTGAAGATGAGGTCCGGTAGTCAGTGGTCCAGCTCCTCTGGTTCCTGGCATACCACCACTATAGCCTATAATATCACCTTTGGATACAAATTGATCAGCACTAACATTTATTTTATTGACGTGTCCATAGACAGTAGAAAGACCGTCGGCATGAACTATCATAATATAGCTATAACCAGTAGATCCTCCATCTTTGGCTTTGGCCACATAGCCAGAGTCAGCTGCTCTAAGAGCAGTGCCTTGTGGTGTAGCAATGTCTATCGCTGGATGTTCAAAAATATAACGGTATGGATAATCAGCATCGTGGAAATAAGAGGTAATCCTTTGAGAAGCCACTGGCCACATCAGACCATCACTAGAGATGTTTTCTAATTCCAATTGTCGGTTTACTTTTTCACGAGCTACTTTTTCTAGATAAACAATGTCATTATTTATATCTTCTTGTTCTTGTTTGGCTTGGCGTAAAAGTTCTTGATATTTAGATTCTTGTCCTTGGGTAGCTGCCATCAAAGAAAATTTGACTGTTTTTTGTCCATCTAGGTTATCTTTTTTACTGTCTAGAATATTATTTAAAGTATTAAGCTCGTTTATTTTATTTTCTATAGAAGATTTATCAGTATCAAGAGCCAATTTTATTTCATATAATTGTTCTACTCCGTCAAATAAATTATCTCTCATATCTTCTAGACGACTAAGATCGGCCAAGAAGTCACTAAAATTATTATTTAGTATTACTATTTCTAATAAACTATTTTGTTGCTGTTGTCTATGTAGTGATCTGATAATACCAGCCAGTATTTCTTTTTGCTCGCTTATTTCTTTTTCTTTAGCATCAATTTTTAATTGAGTATTTTCTATTTGAAGATCCAGCTCTTCAATTTCTAGCTGGGTTGATTCTATTTCTAGATTTATTTTGGCTATACTATCATTGAGAGTACTTACTTGGTTGTTTAGATTGCCAATTTCTCTTTGTTTGGCAGATATATTTTTTTGATAGATATCAATTTGACGTTTTAATTCTTGAATTTCAGAGCGTTTTTCATTGATATCTTGGTTTATTTGCCATGTTTCTACGGTATTTAGGTTGTCTAGTTTGTATTCAACAGCCTTAGTATTATAAGGGAAAAAAATAAAGCCAAATATGGCTATCGACAATATACTAGCTAATATTTTGATAGTTTTTATTTTTATTTGTAGCATGGTTTTTTCAATATAGCTATATTATAGCATATTTATAGCTTCTTGGCAAGAAAATTAGCCCAATTTTTTAATTGCTTTATTAATTCTAAGTAAAGCTTCTTCTTTGCCTAAAAATTCTAGTAACTCTCCTGGTGATGGAGAGCGTTCTAGACCAGAACAAGCTACTCTTAGTGGCCAAAAAATGTCTCCCGGACTAAGTGATCTTTTGGCTATTATATTTTTTATAGAATTATCAATAGTATTTTGGTCCCATTCACTATGATGTATTTTGGCCAGAGTGCCCAAGGCTAGGTTTAAAGCCTCTTTGGTTTTGGCTAAATCGGATTTTTTAAAAATTAGCATTTCTGCTTGATAATCTGGCAATTCAAATAAAAATTTACTATCTTCAGCTAGTTGAGCTAAGTTTTCTATACGGCTATTGAATAATCTTAAAACTTTTTTGGCTTGATGAGAGTTTTTGCCCAAAAATTTTTCTGTTTCACTTATCAGCTGTTCAAATCTTTTGTCATTTTGGGTTATTATTTTTTTGATATATTCAGCATTAAACCAATTTAGTTTTGTAATATCAAATACAGCTCCAGCTTTATTTATTTTTTCCAAAGAAAATTCTTTGATCAATTCTTTGGTCAAGAAAAATTCTTGATTGTTACCAGGATTCCACCCTAGCAGGGCTATATAATTTATCAAAGCTTCTACAACATAACCTTTGTTGAGATAATCCTCTACAGCTACATCCCCTTGTCTTTTGGATAGTTTGGACCTATCAGGATTGAGCAATAGTGGTAGATGTACAAAAATAGGTAAATGATAATTTAGAGCATTATAAATTAAAAGATGTTTGGGAAAAGATGGCATCCACTCCTCTCCTCTTATGACATGACTAATACGCATATCATGATCGTCTACGACACTAGCTAGATGATAAGTAGGATATTTATTTGATTTTAAAATAACAAAATCATCCAAATCTTTGCTTTTAACAGAAATTTTTCCATAAACAATATCTTGTCCACTTATGATTTGCTCGTCTGGAATTTTAAAACGGACTACAAATTTTTCACCAGCTTTTATTTTTTGGGCTATTTCTTCTTTGCTAAGATTCAAGCAATGGCGATCATATTTGGGTACTTGTTTATTTTTTTGTTGTTCGTCCCGTATTTTATCCAATCTTTCCTGAGAGCAAAAGCATCTATAGGCATGGTTGTTGTCTAGTAGTTTGTCACTAGCTTTTTGATAAAGTTTTATTCTATTTGATTGATGTTGTATATCTTTGTCTGAGTTTATGTCAAATTTTGATAAAGTATCTATGAGTTGTTTGTCAGCACCTTCTATATATCTAGCTCTATCGGTATCCTCTATTCTAATGATAAATTCACCTTTATTTTTTTTGGCCCACAAATAAGAAAACAAAGCTGTACGAAGACCACCAATGTGAAGGTATCCAGTTGGACTGGGAGCAAATCTAGTTCTCACTTTTTCCATGTTTTTGTTGTTTTTTAGCTTTTTTATATACCAAGTAAGGAAAGATAAATATAGCTCTGTTGATGCGTAACAGTCTTTTTGGCTGTAATATTAGCCTCCAAAGCCATTCTAAACCAAGACTTTGTAAAAGCTTGGGAGCTCTTTTTATTTTACCAGACATAAAGTCAAAAGTCCCGCCTATGCCAGCAGCTATTTTGACATTTGGTATTTGCTGTATATTTTCTGAAATCCAAATATCTTGAGTCGGCGCTCCAAGACCAACTAGTATTATATCTGGAGCAAACATTTTTCCTTTGGCTAGAGCTGTATGCTCATCTGATACTTGAAAGTCTAGAGCTGGATATTTATTTTTTATCGCTACAAAAAAATTGTCAGTCTTGGTCATTCCTTTACTATATAAACAAAACATTATTTTTAAATTTTTGTTTATAGCCAAATCAATTAATATTTCACTTAATCTGACTCCGGTTATTCTATCATCCAATGATATGCTATGACCCAAATATTGTAGGGCTTTTATAATACCAGCGCCATCAATAAGAGAGATACTGGCTTTATTTATTATTTCCAAAAACTTTTTATTGTTTTGACTTTGCACTATAAATTCTGGATTGACCGTAGCTATTTGATGTTGTTTTTGAGAATCCAAAAATTCAAACAATTTATTTTTTAGTTTGTGTTCTGCTAGTGTGTTTAATTTTACGCCCAAAAGATTGTATTCGTTCATAGATCAAAAACTTGCAAGGTTGTATATTCTGAGCCAGCTTTGGTCAACTCACTTTCTTTTAATTCAAAATAAGAAACAAAAAATGATTTTTTAATTTGCCAATTATTAAATTCTTCAAATTCTTCAAAATCAGCTTTTTGTTTTACTCTAGCTAAAGTAAGATGAGCAGAAAAGCGTCTAACTTCTTTGTGCGATAAACCATCATCAAATAGTACTTGATCTATTTCATCATACAATTTTTGTAAGTCATTGTTTTTTTTGATGGCTAGAGCCAATACTTTTGGTTGTTGGATATTAAATATTTCACTTTGATTTATTTCTAATTCAAGATCACTAATGCCTATATCTATCCTAGACAAGCTGTTTAATAAATCAGGAATTTTGTCTATAGGAAAATCGCCCAAAAATTTTAGGGTCAAATGCATTTGTTCTAAATTTGCTTTTTTCAATTTTTCCCAAGGTAAATTTAGATTAGAAAATTTTTTGATTATATCCTTGCTAAGCATTGGATCAACTGGCAATGATATAAACAATCTTTTAGTTTCCATAGCTTAATTTTATCTTAAATATACCCAAAAATCAATGGTAAAAATATAAAAATTTTGCTATAATAGATAAACTAAAATAAAAAATAAACTTTAAATTTATATGTCTAGCTATTATAAGCGTAAAATCGCAATTTTTACTTTACTTTCTATACTTATCCCCAACCTAGTATATGGTGCTGAGGTAGATTATAATCATATAATCTCTGATCAAGAGGCAGAAGACTATCAATCTATGACAATGTTTGAAATTAGGGATTTTTTACGTTCTCAAAATTCTTATTTAGCAGATTATGAATATAGTGGAAACAATCCCTCTCTTGCTCAGTTGGCTCTTGATCCAGCCAAAAAATATATTCAGACTAGAGGTGCTGCCGAAATAATCTATAATGCTGCTCAAGAGGCAAAAATAAATCCTCAATTTTTATTAACTTTATTACAAAAAGAGCAAGGCTTGATAGAAAATTCAGATCCTTCGGAGAGAAATTTAAATTTTGCTATGGGTTATTATTGTTATGATGGAAATTATTGTAATGTTGCTTATAAAGGATTTGGCAAGCAAATTAGAGGTGCTGCTCTTCAATTTCGTTGGTATATGGATAATATCTATTCATACAATTGGCAACCAAACAAAGCCGCTTGTGCTGATGATCCAAATACATCGCTACCTTGTACTTCCAAAGGAACTGTAGTTACTCCAGCCAACAAAATTACAGCCGCTATGTATATTTACACGCCTCATCTTCATGGAAATAAATTGTTTTTTACGCTTTGGAATAAATATGGCTTTGGTGGAGAAATTGACGAAGTGGAAAATGATATTCCTGTTGTCAAAACTGGCTTCTTTCCGGAAGGTGCTTTAGTAAAAGCCAAAGACAGTGAAGCGGGCACTATTTATTTGATCAGCAATGAGCAAAAAAGAGCTTTTGCAAATATGAATGCTTTGGTGTCACGCTTTGATCCAGATAAAGTCTTGTTAGTAGATCAAAAAGATTTAGCAAATTATGACAATGGTCCTGTGATTGCGCATGCTAATTATTCAGTCTTGGAAGATTTGAGTGCTAAGAGATATTTGATAGATGGCGTGACCAAGAGGCTTATCACCTCAGATGAAGCTTTTCGTCAACTTGGCTATAGTCTTGAAGAAATAGAAAAAGTAAGTGACACTGATTTAAATGCTTATCAGACAGGTGAACCATTGGATGAATCTTCTAGTCCTTTTGCAGAGCTTTGGAAAGATATGACTAGTGCTGAGGTTTACCTTGTAAAAGATGGTCAAAAACACACAATAATTGATCAATTTATTTTGAATGCCAATTTTGCTGACATGAAAATAAAAGAAGTAACTGCTAAAACATTGGAAAATTTGAGTAGTGGAACACCAATCAAATTACTAGATGGTACTTTGATCAAAAAAGATTTAGATGCCAGAGTTTATGTAATATCCAATGGACAAAGACGTCTTATTTCCGACGGAGCTACTTTTGAAAAATTGGGCTACAATTGGTCTCAAATATACACTGTCAGTAGTAAAATAATGAATTTTCATGTTCTAGGTGAGCCAATTTTAAGTCAAGAATAATTATATGATTACCTTTGCTTGTTTTGTACCTCACTCACCAATTCTTATACCAGAGGTAGGTAAAGAAAATTTGGATAAATTAAAAACAACTGTAGATGCTTATAAAAATCTAGAGCAGGATTTGTATTCTGCTAAGCCAGATATTATTATTGTGATTTCTCCACATGCTAATGCTCAAGGAGGTAATTTTTTTACCATAAATCAACAACCAAAGTTATTGGCCAATTTTAAAAAATTTGGTGATTTGGTCACTAAATTACAATTTAATAATGAAATTGGTTTTGGTTATAAAATAAAAGAATCTTGTGAAGATTATTTTCCGATTATGCTGACAGCCGAACAAGAGCTTGATTATGGTAGCGCTGTACCTCTCCTCTATTTGACTGAACATTTACCAAATATCAAAATTGTTAGTATTGGTTATGCTGATTTGTCTTATCAAGAGCATATAAAATTTGGTGAGCTTATTCGTAAACAAACGAATTTGATTGACAAAAGGATAGCTATTGTTGCTTCTGGAGATTTGTCTCACAAATTACACAAAGATTCTCCAGCTGGCTATTCATCACGAGCTCAAGAATTTGATCAAGAAATAATCAAATTACTAAATGATACTTCGTCTACCAATAGACAAAACAAAATAGACAAACTTGTTGATTTGGATCCAAAGCTTATAGCCGAATCTGGCGAATGTGGCATGCGTTCACTTTTGATACTTTTGGGTATTATCAAAGAACTAAACTATCAAGCCAGTAAGCTCAGCTATCAAGCACCTTTTGGTATAGGCTATCTGGTACAAAATTTTGAAATAAAATAAGCTCCTAAACGGAGCTTTTTTTGTTTTCTGATATTAGCTTGAAAAAATAGCGCCAACGACCAGATCCTTGAGCCAATTCTTTGGTATCATCTAGGCATTTTTCTACAAAATTTCTATTGTAATCTTTACATACTTTGAATACTGAGTTGCGTTTTGATTGAGGAATAGCCAGCTCTTCTATAATACGCAAAGCCAAATCTTGCCACTGATAAGCTGGTGCTTTATTGATGGTATCTTTTTTATTTTTGAATATATCGGCTATTTGTTGCATACATATATACTAGCAAATATATATATATTAGTCATTAGCATTGACAAAATAGATAAAATATAGTATTATACTCTATAAATAATAAAGCTCTTTCAAGGAATTTATATGAAACGACTTAAGATCTTTATCTTTATTCTCGTTATTTTGATATTATTGCCATTTACTTGTAGCATTTGTAAAAAGAAAAGCAATATTATCATAGATAAAAAATGCCTATTGTCAAACGACTTAGGCTTTTTTAAAAAAAATAATATAGCATTGACAAAACAGATAAAATATAGTATATTATATTTATGTTAAAAATAGCCAAATATCCAGATTCAATACTTCGTAAAACTGCTAAAACAATTAGCGTTTTTGATGCTGAGCTCAAAAAAATGGCTGATGATATGGCCAAAGCTATGTACGATGATGATGGGATTGGTTTGGCCGCTCCCCAAGTCAGTAAAAGTATTAGATTGATAGTAATTGGTTTGGGACACGGAGAGTATAAAGCTTATGTAAATCCTAAAATTACTTTTTCTTCTAAAGAAAAAACCACTACCGATGAAGGCTGTTTATCTATTCCAAAAGTATTTGCCAATGTGATTAGACCAAAAAAAATTAATCTAAAATATCATGATCTTGATGGTAATTTACAAAAAGAAAAATTAAAAGGTATGAGCGCAGTAGTGGTGCAACATGAAATAGATCATCTAAATGGTATTTTATTTATAGATAGAGCGGAGAAAATAACACAAGGGCAAGAGTTATTGGATGCTATGAGAAAACAACTTGATGACCAAGCAAAATAAACATATTATATTTTGGGGTACACCAGATTTTTCTGTACCCTCTTTAAATATTCTAAATAATTTAAATTTAGTTTCTTTGCTTGTTACTCAGCCCGATAGACCAGCTGGGCGTAATAAAAAATTGTCAGCTAGCCCAGTAAAAATTTATGCTGAGCAAAATAATATAGATATTTTAACTCCTGAAAAACTGGATCAAGATTTTATACAAGCTTTAAAAAAATATTTGCCAGCCACTTTTGTAGTAGTAGCCTATGGTAAAATAATACCCCAAGAAGTGTTGGATTTATCTGAACTCAGAGCTATAAATATTCATCCATCTTTATTACCAGTATTACGTGGGCCATCTCCGATACAAACAGCTATTTTAGAGGGTTTTGAATCTACAGGAGTATCTTTGATGCAACTCGATAAAAAGATGGACCATGGGCCCATTTTGGGGCAAATAGAGGCTAAAATAGGCCCAAATGAGGACTATATTAGTTTGTCTGAGCGTCTATCCAAATTGGGGGCTGACATTTTAGCTAAAAACATCCATAAGTATTTAGATGCTGATATCAGTCCTCTAGCTCAAGATGATAGCCGTGCTACTTTTTGTAAGCTGATTAGCAAAGAAGATGGTAAGATAGATTGGCAAAAATCAGCTCAAGAAATACACAATCAAGTACGAGCATATCGAGAATGGCCTGGTGCTTATACCAAGCTAGATGATTTGGCTATAAAGATTTTGCAAACGGAAGTAGTTTTGGAAAATATAAAAACTGGCCAAATAAAATTTGATAAAAATAATTTACTAGTTGGTACAGCTAAAGATAGTTTAAAAATATTAGAGCTTCAAGTGGCTGGTAAAAAACCAATGACAGCTTCAGAATTTATACGTGGTTATCAAAAATATTTAGCCAAATATTTTCAATAAAAAACACTCTAATTTATTTAAAGTGTTTTTTTATTTTTAATTAATTATTTTTTTTTGGAGTTACATTAAAGCCCAGATATTTACCAAGCATTAGTCTAGTTTGAGCATCTATAGCTGGGATAGAACCAAATAAAATCATGGTAATTGGGAAAATGGCCCATTGTAAAAGCATTAGTAAATATTTAAATGGCAAAGTGATTTTTGTATTACGATATTTTGTAGGTATGGGTGGCAAGATAATAACACTCATAAACGCAATAAGTATCATGCCAATCATACCTGAACGCATCAAATTTTCTAGCATCAAAGGAGCGTTTTGAGTAAGGACGCTGGTTACATTTTGTTTTTCAGCTAGATACAATGGTAAATAACCCATAAAAAATATCAGTATTGGCGCAGTTGCCCAAGTGTAGATACCTTCAGTTTGATTCCAGATATAAACCCATTTTTTATTTTTAGGTATTTTGTTATTTTTGGAAAACTGCCAAACCATATAAGGAAAATGTTCTACTCCATAAGCCCAACGACGCATTTGTTTATATTGATTTATCAAACTACGTCTTAGATTGCCTACATGTACAGTATTCATAGATACTGGTATATGCATCGGCATTACTTCATAGTCTCCATCATAGTGAATCAGACATTGTAAAAATATACGAGAATCTTCAGTGACTATATTGTTTTGCCAAAAACCAATTTCTACTAGTGCTTGCCAACTCATCGAATGAGATGAAAAAGTAAATAGTCTTTCAGGACGAGCCAAATCAGTGAGCAACCAAAAAGTAGTACCATTGGCTACTATTCTGGTGATTATATCTGATTCCCAAATATTGTTGTGGTAAAAAGCCATTGGTTGAAAACTAGCTCTATATGGATTTTTATGGGATATAAATTTGTGTGTAAGATAAGCAAAATAATCTGGATGAGAAATGGTATCTATGTCAAAAGTTGAAACAATTATTTTTTTGTAATCAAGACCTTGAGTATCGATATATTTTTTTACTTCATAACCAGCATGATAAAGATTTGAGCCCTTGCCTTTTATCTCCCCTTTTAGATTATCTGGATGGAGAGTGATGATGATATTGTAAAAAATATTGTTATATTTTTGTTTTATTTGTTCAGCAATTTTAGCAAATTGATCTTGATAGCGCTCTTCACCAGCCAAAACAATTATCATTTTTTGTTTATCGTATTTTGTTTTAAAGCTAAGGTTATCAAAAGTATTGTCTACTACTTCAAAAGGTTCTCCAGCTGTAGGTAAAAATACTACATGATAATATTCAGACCAATGTTTATTGTGAGTATGTTGAAGAAAATTCCACCAATCTATCTTACGGGCTTTAAGATATTTAAACCATGAAATAAGTAAAAAGATGAGCATATAAGTAATGCGTAAGACAAAATAAATATCAAAAATAATCACAAAATAGATACCATAAAGTGGTGATATTAAAGAAAGTAAAATAGTAAAAATAAAAGTAAACCAAACAGCCAAGCCTGGTATTATTTCTAAACTTCTGTATTTATAATAATCTTTTTGTGCTTTATTCATAAAATATATTGATCACTTTCTATGCCGACTGCTTCAGAGATATTTTTAAAATTGTCTTGTTTCAACAAATTTTCTAGTTGTTTATTTATAATATTTATGGCTTTTGGTCCATTATAGATCAAACCAGTAATCAACTGTACTAGATTTGCTCCAGCTTTTATTTTTTTGTAAGCATCATAGCCTGAAAAGACGCCTCCTGTGCCGATAATTTTATATTTACCTTCGCTATTTTTGTAAAGATAAGCAATTATTTTATCTACTCTATCTGTGAGTGCTTGCCCAGATACACCACCTGGCTTGTCTTTGTGTTTTGATTTTAAATTCAAAACACTTCTTTCTTTGGCTAGGTTACAGGCAATGATAGCAGAAATTTGGTATTTTTTAGCCAAATAAATAATATCATCTATTTCCTCTTTTAATAAATCTTGTCCAATTTTTAGCCAAATAGGTTTTTGTTGGATATTTATAGATTGGACTCTGTCTAAAATTGGTTCTAGTAATATTTTTGATTGTAAACCAGAAAAGTTTTTGACATTTGGACAACTCAAGTTGATAGTGATGATATCAGCATATTCAGACAAAAGATCAAAACTAGCTTGATAATCATCAGCAGCCTGCTCCATAGCTACAGCATTACTTTTGGCAATACTAGCAGAGATTATACCGGTTTTTTTCTTGAGTTGTTCTACTATTTTTTTAGCACCTTTATTACATAATCCATAATAAACCACCAAACCTTTATCCTGGGGCAATCTCCATAGTCTTGGTTTTGGATTGCCACTTTGCTCTTGATAAGTGATAGAACCGATTTCAGCCCAAGAAAATCCCATAGCTGACCAAGTATTTATAGCTTGTCCATTTTTGTCGAGTCCTGCTGCTAGACCAATTGGATTTTTGAAATACAAAGAAAATAATTTTTGACTTAGTACAGGTGAAGTATAATCTAATGCAGATTTTAATATTTTGTTTAGTGTTTTTGATTTACTAAAAAAAGATAAACCCCATAGAGTAAAATTGTGTATTTTTTCTGGGTCAATTAGAAATAAAATTGGTCGGACCATCCTTTGATAAAACATTTTATTTTTGTAATATATTTTTTAAGTGCTGTTTAGATTCTTTTAATATTTCTAAGTATAAATTTTTTATAAATTTTGGATCCAAATCATTATCTATAGCTTTTTGTTTTACATTTTTTAATATTTGTTTTTCTCTTTTAGAATCATAAATTTTATTGATATCTTTGAAAGTAGCTATTTCTTTTAGCAAGCTAAATCTACTAGCTAAGGCATCAATAATGTTTTTGTCAGCTAGGTCTATTTTTTGTCTAATTTTGGCTAGTTTATCTTTGGGCATAGTGATTTATCAGCTATAACATAGCAGAAAATTGTTTATTTTTCAAGGCTAAAAAAGACTCTTTAAAGAGTCTCTAGATCTAGCTTATGTTTAATTACTTTATTGTGTTTGTCAAAAAGAAAAGAAGCCTTAAAACTTTGTCCTTTTAGAAATATAGGCAGCCAATACTTATCAGCATCCCACATTTTTTTATAGGGAATATTGTCTATATTATACCACTCGGGTTTCATTTCTTCGCTCTCTTGTTCTTGACCAACAAAATTATCACAATGAAAAACATGCACCTCAGAATCTTGATTTTTATCTTGCCAAGCAAAATCTATTATAGCCAGCTTTTTTATAGTTTTAAGCTCTAGTGAACTTTCTTCAAAAACTTCTCTTATTGCTGATTCTTCTACAGTTTCTCCAGTTTCAAGTTTGCCACCAAAACCATTGAGTTTGCCCATACCAAAACCTCTCTTTTTAAAACCAAGAAGTATTTTATTATCTTTAGTTATCAAAACTAATGTTAAGATTGTTTTCATAAATATATTATATAAAGCGTATAATATTTTGCTTAATTAAGCAATAAATATTTAAATAGCCGGGCTATATTTAATATTTATTTGGCTAATATTAGCTAAGTAATATATCTTACTCTTGACAAAATATAAAATAAGGTGTATAATAATACATTAAATAAAATAGTTTTGTGCTTGCCCATTACTTTATATCCTATTTTATATCGTTAGTGTGTAAACATAAAACCTTTTTATAGGTTTGTACCATAACAACAAATCGAAGAAAAAAGATCAAAGAATAAGCTAAAGTTTCTAACCACACTTTTAGGAAGGGGTACGAAAATGCGTACACGTAATTTCAGTTTTTTGGCGATGGCTTTCGTAGCCATCATGCTCACTGTCGTTTCTACTCAGGCTAAGGTGGTCCTCACGCCGACCACAGTTGACTCTGTCGGAGTCGAAAGAGTCGGAGACAGCACCTTGCTCAAGGTGCCGGCGACAATAGAGGTCTACGATTCCTTATTTGTTGACAGCGTCAACACTTATCGAATCAATGATTTGGTTGAAGCTATTAAGCAAGTCGATTCGACTTTCGATGGTAGCGAAGCCGCCGTCAAGGCTCGCATCACACAGCGCGAAGCTCGGGCCAAGGCCGAGGCCGACAGTCTGGCAGCTGCTGAAGCCGCCGAATTGAAGAAGCTTCACAAGCAGTGGAGCAAAGAAGTGAAACCGCTGTCGTATGACAGCGTCTGGGTATGGGCTTTGATTCCTGATAACGATACCGCTTATATGAAAGCGGAATGGTTGGCCGAGCGTTATAGCTTGACACTGAGTCAAGCTGACATCTACAACCTTGATTCGAAAGAGATCATTGAAGAGCTCAAAGCTCAACTTCGGCAGCGACAGAAAATCAATGCCACAGTCGATACTCGCATCGCCAAATCAATCGCTGGACTGCAAAGTCAGCTCAACGCTTTGAGCGATACCCTGTCTCAGACCCGGGCCGGCGTGGAGCTCGCATACAAGTTGGCGGATGAAGCCAATTGCAAGGCCGAGGCCAATACGGCCGAAATATCAAGGCTCTGGAGCGTTTGGGAAGCGCTCGAAGTACAGGACAGTGTTTCCACTGTCCCTAACCCCGAGACCACCACACCTCCCCCCGCTCCCGACTCTTCCAATGCATCTTTGGTCAAAAACGACGGCAAATAAACGCCATCAAGCTTTCTTCGATTGGAGGCCTGCTATCCATTAGCGGGCCTCCTTTCTTTTACAAAAAAACAGAGCTGATAAATATAGCCCTATTTTTTTAAACTATTTTTTAGAAATTTATTTGGCTAATTGTTTATCTATTTTGGATATAATATTAGCATTTTCTTCAACAGCTTTGTTTATTTTATCAAGCGAAAAATTTGAATTGTTTGGAGGACCCTCTTTTAAGATTGTTTGCATTTTTGCCAATTCTGTTTTTAAATTCTGTAATTCAGTATGGTCCATCTGATCAAATTCACTGGTGGAAACTAATTCTTTATTGTAAAAGCCTTTGTACAATTCATTCATCGTAATGCTATTAATTTCAGCTACAGGAGTTTCTTCGTCAGGACTTAAGGCATAATCTTCAATATTATCAAGTTGGTCGTCAGTTGACATTTCATTGGTACTTGGTGGAAGCTGATCTATTTCTTCACCTTGAGCTTCTAGTTGTTTTACTAAGTCAGTGATTCTCTCCAATCTTTCTTGCTCAGTGCCTTCATTACTAATATTATATTTTTCAAACAAATCAGCTCTTTCAGTCAATACATTGTTGGCTAGACCAATGGCTATTTCTTCATAATCTGGCCGGCTAGTGTCAATATCAGGATTCCAAGATTTTAATAGTTCCATAGCTGTTTCTGGCTTAATATTGGAAACATTTTCTATTTCAGGATTTATTGTAGTTTCTGGCATAGCTTTTTCTACAACAGCCGCTTCTTCATCGTTTGCTACTGTTTCAGCTTTTGAAGAGTTTTTTTCCATGTTGTTTACTTTGATTTCAGCTACATCCATATCATGGCGTAATTTTTCTATAGTATTTTTTGTAGCCAATTCTTTGATAGCTTCCTCTATAGTTATGGATTTGTCATGAACATCACCTTTATTGATAGCCTCTTGAATAAATTCTTGCATGTGACTTCTATGGTGTCTTTCTAGTAGCTGGTTATTTTGTTCAGAATAACCTTCTATTTTTTCATCTAGTAAATCAGAGACACTTTCTTTTTTAAGAAAATCCCACTCAGCTTTACCATAGTCATCAACAAAACCAAGCTTGGTTAGAGTAGTTTCTAGCTCGGTATTAATATCATATTCTGGAGTAGCCAATGCCGGAATATTTTCTATTATTTTTTGTGATTCAAAATTGGCTAGCTGTGTATTTAATCGTTCTGTCATCTCAGCCTTAGTATCTTCTATTAGTGATAAAAGTTTTTCAGCTTTTACTTCAGAAACTCTGTCAATCAATTCTTCACCAGCTTCTTTATTGTTCAAAATAATTGGATTCTCTAGATTTGTGTCACCTACTCTGACTACCTCATTGTCTTTAATCAGGATTTCTTCATTATCAATCACAAAAGTGCCAGAATCTTCATCTTTAAATGCTAGGTCAGTAGCTAGTTCACCGAGCTCAGTATTATTTAAGGTAGCTTGAAACAATCTATTTTCAGCGGCATCTATTTGTTGTTGATCTAGCTTTATCTGTTCGGCAGCTATATTTTCTGGTTTGAGCATGTCACCCCAAGTTGCATCTTTGATATTGTCAATATAGGCTACTGCCCCTGAATTTTCAATATTTTCTGTAGTAATAGTTTCTTCAGCATGAGCGACTAAAACGCGGACAATATTGTCTTGAAAACCATCATAATCATTTACCACTACCTTACCATTTTCAACAGAAACATATTTTTGAAAATCTTCGGCACTAATACCAGCGATATCATGACCTTCAGACAATTTTGTCATGTTGGCTCCAATATTTAATATTTGAGCTGCTTCTACATTGGTGATTTCGTCGCCAAAATGCATACTATCAATACCTACTCGATAAAATACTTGCTCTAGATGTTTTGGGGCACCATCTTTAGCAAGCTCCAAAGATAAATTACGTTTTATGGATTCTCCAGTTTTGGTTTCTGGTTCATCTTTTTCAATTTCTTTAAATCCAGTATGCTTTATAGATGCGTGTTCAATGGAAAATTTTTGTTCATCGTTTATGAGACCAGATTGGTACAATTTTTCAAGCAAAGCAGTAGCTTCTCCAGCTTTGGCTCCGTGTATTTGCTCAGCAATTTTATTTAATTCTTCGCTTGTAATATCTCCATCAAATGAGTTGATACCAAACTCTTTTTCAAGCTCCAATCTGTCTTGAACTTCTATGACAGTTTTGATATCAATTTGACTGTTTTCAATGGCATTTTTAGCTATTTCTTCATTACTAAGGTTTAATTCTTGACCAACATGCGTTGCTATTGCTTGTTTGTATTGTTCCAAGGTCAAAGTACCATCATCTAATAAATGATTTAAAGCGTGACGAGCATTGATTGCTTCTTGAGATTTTGGGTCATTGTCTAATTCACAAACCACCTTATCCAAATCTTCAATCGTTACTCCTTTTTCAAAGATATTTATTATTTTTTCAACTTCTGGATTGATTGTTTCTTCGGTTTTTTGTTCATTAGTGGTATCTGGCTGAGTCGTTTGCGTAGTATCTATATGTTCAAGATTATTCCAATCTGGAGGTGAAGATTTTTGATTTTCTAATTTATAAAATAGCTTACTTTCTTCATTTGCAGTTTCGTGTATTGGATTTTTAATTTCAGGAGATTGTGTTGTAGTATCTGACTGATTAGTTTCAGTATTTTGTGTTGTATCTGAAGTAATTATTTTTTCTTCAAGTTCTTCTTTGGTTTCTGAAACTGGTTTTGGTATTTCTACATGAGAAGTATTAGTAGTTGCTGTGTCTTGATTTTCGTCAGCGTCAGTAACAATATTTTTAATATCTTCTACTATTGTTTCTGTACGAGCTGCAGCAGCTCCTGCATTTAAAGTAACCCTATTAAGTACATTATCAAGACCGGCATTTATATCATAGCTTCCTCCATTCATAGTTGTGCTACCAAAACTAACCAATTCACTACCAATGGCACCAGCCAAAGCTCCTTTTGCTCCTTCGTAGCCAGCTTTAGCAAAAACTTTGAGTTTTTCTTCGCGACTTAAGTTCCAAAAAGCTTTTGATAAACCTATCAAACTTTTTCTTTTTCTTTCTTTCTCAGCAATATCGGCAGCTTCAGCTATTTGCATTGCTCTAGCTCCTACTATCTTTTGAGCAAAATCATCTTTTTCCATAGCATCATCCATTCCAGCAAGCTGTGCCTCTTGTATCATTTTGACTTCCAAAGCATCAATTTTTAATTCAATTTTGGCTCTTTCAGTTTCTTTGATATCAGGTAATTTTATTCTAGCTCTAGCTTCATGAATCAATGTTTCAGCTTGAGCAAAAGTATCTGTAGTTAATTCAAATTGCTCAAATTCACCAAGAATTTCTCTGGTAGTTTTGACTTCGCTTTTACTTTTGGCAAGTATTTCAGACCTCAGAGAACCAAGCATTCTTTGAGAACCCATGTAAGCAGCGCCTATTAAAACATCAGTATTAGCAGTTCCAGCGATGGCACCAGAAGTAAAACCTTTGGCCAAGGCCTGCATAAAGCTTTCTGGTGGAGTTGTACCAAATATTTTTGATACATAAGACATTCCATATGAGCTTTTGGCTTTATCATCAATTTCATCAAACTTTTCTTGAGCCACTACATCACCTAAAATGACATTCATTTCACGAGCTACCATCAAATGTGCTCTGGTTATTAATTCTTTTTTTCCATCTTCATTTAATACTTCACCATCTTTTAGTGTTTCTAGTGTCTTTTCTATTTGATAGGAAACATATTCTTCAAGGGCATTATTTTCACTAAGATTTTTTATTAACTCTTGTCTTTTTTTTATCTTATCTTTTTTCAAAGAACCTTCATTCTCTCTAGCACTTTGTGTTATTCTAAGTAACTCCTGGATTGCTTCAAGCTTGGCTTTTTTTTCTTCAAAGTTTTCTCCACTAAATGTCCTATTTATGGCTTCATCATTAAATGACAATTCATAAGATTTAGCACTCTGTATTTTTAATTTTTCTTTTTGACTGATATCAAATTCAATCAAATCAGACATATCACTTTTTAATTGAGCAAATAGATCTGTTTCACTAAGTCCCTTGTCTGTCAATTTTTCAGCTTTTTTTGCCAAATTTTTCATACCCTTGGCATTGAATTTTTCAAAGCCTTTACCAAGTGCGTAATTTAAACCAGATGAAAAAGCACCAGCAGCTCCACCAACAGCCATTTTTATAAACAAAGCAGAACTACTCATTGTTTTTGCTACCAGCATAGTACCCTTCATAATTATTGCATATTGAGCACCACCTAGTATTCCTTTGGCAAATTTTTTGCCTTCTTTTTTTAGAGTAGATTCAGGATCTTTATTGGCTGCAATATGTTCTTGCATGATTACTTCTGATTGTAAACAAAAATTTTCAAAGTATTTGTTGATAGCATCTTGCTTATAAAGCTCACTAATGTGCATTTCTTGCAATAATTCATCTGTCATCATAGCATTAAATTTTTCTTTTAATGCGTCAATATCTTTTAAGTCTTCTAAAGTCAAATTTGCAAAAAATTCATTAAATTCTTTGCTTTTAATTCTTTCTGCCTGATTATCTATTTTAAATAATTCAGCTATCTTATCACGAAATCCAGCTGATCTTGTAGCCACATCCAAAGTTTCTTCCCCACTTTGTATTTTAGTAATAACATTTTTTAATATTTCTGGTGTAAAAAGTTGTTCTGATCCTTGAATAGATATATTTTCGCTATCTATTATAGCTATAAGTTCTTCCAAAGATTTGGCGTTTTCAATCAATGCTCTAGCTTTTTCCTCTTCCATTATTGCTTCAGGCTTTGTTTCAGCTGCAGGAGTTTCTTCAATCTTTTGTGTATCTTCTGTTTTTGGTGTTTCTTCAGGTGCTGGTATTTCAAAAGTTTCTGATGTTTCTTCAAGCAATTTTTCGGTAGGTCTTTTTGTATTTAAAATTGCTGATAAGGGGTATATAACTTCTCTGTATCTTGCAATTTCTTTTTCTGAAGATGCTTTTTCTTCCCCAGTTTTTTCTTTTGGTTTACCATAAGTATCATTGTTATCATCAGGTTCATAAGAATAGTCTAATTCACCATTTAGATTGTTAACAAAATAAGTTAAAACAGCCTCCATTTCTTGGAAATTGCCAGATTCCAATTGTTTTATTTGAGTATTAACTTGTTTTTCCATTGCTTGATAAAAATCTAGAGCACCTTCTTTATATGGTTCTTTACTTTTTAAAATATCTTTTAAGAGGTTAACGCCTTTTTGTATTATTTCCTGATCTGTCTGTTCACTTTCTGTTGGAGTTTCGATAAGAGGTCTTTTTGTATTTAAAATTGCTGATAAGGGGTATATAACTTCTCTGTATCTTGCAATTTCTTTTTCTGAAGATGCTTTTTCTTCAGGATTGTAAGAGTAATGCAATTCATTATCTAAGTTGTTAATAAAATAAGTTAAAACAGCTTCCATTTCATTAAAATCATCAGACTCTAGTTGTTTGATTAGAGTATTGATTTCTCTTTCCCTTTCTTTATAAAAATTTGGGTCTTGTTCTTTATATTGCTCTGCACTTTTTAAAATATCTTTTAAGAGGTCAACACCTTTTTGTATTATTTCTTGATCTGTTTTCTCAACTTCAATATTTTCAGAGCTTGTTTCAACTACTGGTGTTTTTAGAACATCTGGTGTCTCGGGTATTTCAGGGGTTTCTGGAGTTTTTTCGTCAGGTGTTATATTTTCTAAAACTGGCTCTGAATTTTTTTGGGTTTTTGTTTTCAAGTATCCTCCTTTTTTTCTTTTACTTTGTTCAACAAAACCATCAACTAAATCCTCAACTAACCTATCGGTAGCTGGTATTTTTGATTTATTGGGTATTTTTGGTACTGTAAGTGGAGTTTGATAATCAACATTTTCAGAATCAATAACTTGTCCAGAAGCTGGCTCATAGTGGTGGTGGTCAGTAACTTTTTTAGAACTTCTACCATATGTCATAGCAACTTCACCTATAGCTTTTTTAGCTTCCATAGCAGCTATTTCAGCACCTTGATTGATGTTGTCTAGAGCAATTTTTTCTGTATCATCAAGCCCAGATTTAATATCTTCGGGTAATTGTTTTAAATTAAGAATTTCATCATCAATATTTTGAGTTGTTTCTGTGACAACTGTTTCTAAACTAGGAATAGTTTTTTCATCTTCATAATTTCCTGATAGAAGTTCTCTTAACTCGTCATCTGGTAATAGACCAGTCTTTATTTTTTTTCTAGTCATATAATTAAAATATAATTAATATCTATCTTTTAACTCTTGAAGTTTTTCAGCTATTTTTTGATCATCAATTCTTTGAGCAATGGCTTTAACTATTTTATCCTTGTCTTGTCTTAATCTATTCAATTTGATAACAAATAAATCATAAATCTGCTGGATTTCTATAATGCTATCTTGAGTTGATTTATTATTAGTTTGTGGCATATTTTTTATTTACTCAAAGCGTCTTTCATTTTAGCTGTACGATCAAAAAAGTTATAGGCATAGTCATCCAAAAACTTTTTTTGTTCTTCAGCAAAGTTGGGTATTTTTTTAATAAAGAATTGATTTAATTCTTCACCTGAGGCTTTATTATCTACTTTTTCATAGTAAGCTTCTAATTGTTCGGTAGATAGTTTGGCTAGTAAAAATAAACCCATTTTTTTCTCTAGTTGCTCTGCCAATCTATCTACATAGTCAGTATCTATCTTACCATCAGCATTTGTTAAATTTGCCTTGCTAAGTAAGGCCGTAATAAATTCTTGAGCAAATGATTGTTTTGTCATATTTTTATAGTTATTGTTAGTTTTAATATATATTATATTATACCAAAAAAAGCCTAAGTATCAAACTTGGCTAATAATTTTTTGGTTAATTTAACTGGCAAACCAAGTACACTATCCTCTTCACCTTGTATTTTCAGTATATAAGGCTTTATTAGCGGATCATTGGTTGAAAATCCCCCAGCTTGTGTAAATACATTTCCTTCAGCTATCAACTTGTCTATAATATTATCAGGAATGCTTTTAAAATATACTTTTTTAGAATCAGAAGCCTCTACTCTTTTTCCTGTACTAGTATCAGTGACTACTATGGTATTGATAGCCTCAGCTGGATATTTTGCATAGCTTTTTAAAAACTCTCTAGCTTCTTGTGGTGTCTCTGGTTTTTCACGTATTGTACCATTATAATTTATTACTTGATCAGCAGTAATAAGTAATGCTACTTCGTTTATTTTTTTTATTAAAGCATCGGCTTTGGCGTTAGCCAATTTGCTAGTCAGTATTTGAGGATTGTCGTCTCTGATAGCTTTTTCATCAATATCAGCTGTCAGTACTTCAAAATCATAGCCCATTTTTTCTAGCACCGCTTTTCTTCCTTTAGACGCACTACCTAGTATAATTTTATATTTTTTAAGCCCCATGACATTTTTTATATTTTTTACCAGATCCGCAGTAGCAGGGATCATTGCGACCTATGCGTTGACCAGAGGCATCAGTTGGTTTGTTGGATACAGCAGTATTTTTGGCCTCGCGATTGGTCACCTGTTTTTGAAATGGTTGATAGCCTTGTTTTTGTTCTTCAAAAACTTTTTGACTTTCTCCTGGTCTAGGAGCCTTGTTCCCTCCACTGACAGTATTTCTTTTTAGACTTATCTTAAATACAGAATAAACTATTTGTTTGCGAATAGCATCAAGTAAAGTATTAAACAAAGTAAAGGCTTCGCGTTTGTATTCTACTAGAGGATCTCTTTGTCCATAACCTTGTAAGCCAATACCAGTACGGAGTTTATCCATAGCTGTCAGGTGCTCTACCCATAATGTATCTATACTTTTGAGTACAATACTACGCTCTATAATTTGCATCGGTGTCCATGTCTTATCATCCATGGTGACATGGGTATTGATGTCTTCTGTTAGTTTTAAATATTTTTCTTTGGCAATAGAATCTATATATTCAATCAAAGTATCTCTATTGACATGACTATTTGTTTTGCCGTTGATGTCCAAAAGTTCTTTTAGCTTATTTTCTTCAGCAGATTCTAATAGAAAAATAGATTTTATAGTTTCCAATATTTCCTTGGGGTCAAAGTCAGAAGTATTTTTTCCACTTAAAGTATGAAAGGATACTACATTTTCAATTTCTTTGTTTACATATTCAAGTACTATATCTTGGGAAGTGCGTTCAGATTTGTGCTCTTTATCAGAAAAAATTTCTAAGAGTTGTTGGCGTGAGCCATAGACTACTTGGCGATGTTTATTGATAATATCATCATATTCTACCAAATGTTTTCTAATATCAAAGTTGTGTCCTTCTACTTTCTTTTGGGCAGATTCTATAGAGTTGGAAATAATCTTATTTTCTATGGGCACATCTTCAGCCAAACCTAGTTTGTCCATCACATTTTTCATACGATCTGAACCAAAAACACGCATCAGATCATCTTCCATGGAAATATAAAATCTAGAAGAACCTATATCACCTTGACGACCAGACCTACCTCTGAGCTGATTGTCTATACGACGTGATTCGTGACGCTCAGTACCCAAAACATGCAAACCACCTAGTTTGATAATTTCCTCATACTTAGCTTTGTCATATGGTGCACCGCCCAAGATAATATCCACACCACGACCAGCCATATTGGTAGCCACAGTTACAGCTCCTTTGCGTCCAGCTTGAGCGATTATTTCGGCTTCTTTTTCATGAAATTTGGCATTAAGTAGATTATGAGGAATACCAGCTTTGTCTAGTAAATTGCCTAGTTCTTCATTTTTTTCAATAGAAATAGTACCAACTAATACTGGCTGTCCTTTTTCATGACGGGCTTTTATTTCTCGAACAATAGCCTTGAGCTTGCCTCGATAGTTTTTGTAGATTCTATCCCCTTGATCATCTCTAGCAAAAGGCTTGTTGGTAGGGATTACAGTCACATCCAAGCTATATATTTTGGCCATTTCTTCAGCTTCAGTAGCTGCTGTACCTGTCATACCAGCTAGTTTTTTATACATTCTAAAATAATTTTGAAAAGTGACAGTAGCCAAAGTCATACTTTCACGTTGGACTTCTACACCCTCTTTGGCTTCTATAGCTTGATGAAGACCTTCACTATAGCGACGACCAGGCATCATACGTCCAGTAAATTCATCAATAATTATTATTTCATTATCTTTGACTACATAATTTACATCTTTAGTAAATAAAGTCTTGGCTTTTAGAGCTGATTCTATATGATGAATACTTTCCATACCATGACTTTCATAGATATTATCAACACCCAAAAGTTTTTCCATTTTTTGTACACCTTCTTCAGTGAGAGTGCAAGCTTTCATTTTTTCATCAATATTGTAGTCTTCATTTTCTTTTAGGCCATCTATCATCTGAGCAAATTGACCATAGCGTTCTGTAGATTGCTCGGCTGGAGCAGAAATAATCAGTGGTGTTCTAGCCTCATCAATCAAAACACTATCAACCTCATCAATCAAAGCATAATGAAGTCCTCGTTGGACTTGACGCTCTGAATCTTGAGTCATGTTGTCACGTAAATAGTCAAAACCAAATTCATTGTTTGTACCATAAGTAATATCGGCTTGATAAGCTTCTTTACGACTCACCGGACGTAGATATTCCATATCTATTTTTACCGAAGAGTCATTGTCTTTAGCGGATTCATAATTAGGATCATACAAAAAGGCAGCATCATGAGCAATAACACCCACGCTAAGACCCAAAAATGAATATATTTTGGACATCCATACAGTATCACGCTTGGCTAGATAATCATTGACGGTTATGACATGTACACCATTATTGCCCAAAGCATTTAAGTATATTGGCAAAGTAGAGGTCAAAGTTTTACCTTCACCAGTTTTCATTTCAGCTATTTGTCCTTGATGAAGTACTATACCACCCAAAAGTTGTACATCATAAGGAGATTGTTTTAGAGTCTTTTTTGCTGCTACTTTTACAAGGGCAAAAGCCGGTACCAGGACATCATCCAATTTGGTACCGTCTTTTATTTTTTGTTTTAGGTTTAAGCTTTTGGCTTTTATCTCTTGGTCACTTAGCTTGGCAAATTCTTGCTCTAGAATATTTATAGCATCTATTTGTGGTTGAAGGGTTTTTAAGAATTTTTCATTGGCATCTCCAAACAGTTTATCGAGAAATTTTATCATATTAATATTCTTTTTAGTATTCTTTCTTTTTCCAAAATTTTAATGATTGGAATTTTTTTATACTTTTTCTTAATTTTCCAATTTTCTTGTTTTTATTTTTTACCAATATTCTAGCCAATTTTTCTTGCACTTTATCTACAGCTGAGCGCGCATCACTATCTTCTTCTTTGACAAAGATAGTTTCTGTATTGGGCATTGATAATTTGGCCTCTATCGTATAGACATCACCCTTTTGATGACGTTGATCTCGGATCAATTTTACTTGAAAATCAAGAATTTCGCTTTGATATTTATCTAAAGCATCAAACCTCATTTGCAAATATTCTTTAAAAGGGTCTGTTAAATCAAAATTTTGATTATAAATTTGTATTTTCATAATTTTCTGTTGTATCTTCACCTTCTTCGTATTCTTTTTCAGCTCTTTTTTCCAATACTTTTTTGATAATGAGTACCAAAATCAAAAATACTGCACCACCAACTAAGATTAAAAAAGTTTTGTCTTGCCAAAATGGAGCTACTTCTACAGTGCTCACTTCTTGAGCCTGAGCTACTTTGGCTACTAATAATAAAAAGTTAAAAATAAACGCTTTTTTCATAGTTTTTATTTAATAATTTATAGCTTAAATGTAACAAATTTATTGCCTAATTGCAATTATTTTAAAATAGCCTTTATACGTCTAATACCAGCTGATGAAGACTGTTCTTTTTTGATTGTAAACTTACCTAGTTCTTTGGTATTTTTGACATGGGGACCACCGCAAATTTCCTTGGAAAAATCACCCACACTGTAGACTTTTATTTTTTCCCCATATTTGTCACCAAACAAACCAATAGCTCCTTGCTTTTTAGCCTCGGCTACGGACATTTCAGCAAAGCTGACAGTTAAACCAGTTTGTATTTGCTGATTGACAATATCTTCTACTTTTTTTAGCTGCTCTAGAGTCATTGAGTCAGGGTGAGTAAAATCAAAGCGTAAACGTTCTTCATTGATATTACTACCACGTTGTTCTACATGATTACCTAATACATTTCGCAAAGCTTGATGAAGAAGATGGGTAGCTGTGTGATAGCGAGTAGCCATGACGCTGTCATCAGCTAATCCACCTTTAAACATACCGGCGCTAGCTGTTCTAGATAGTTCTTGATGTTTTTTAAACTCAGCTTCAAATTGAATTTTATTTATTTTGATATTATTTTCTTTGGCCAGTTCTTCAGTCATCTCTAATGGAAAACCATAAGTAGAAAATAAAATAAAAGCAGTTTGACCATCAATATTTTTTTGTTTAGCAAATTCTCTAAGACCTTTGGTTAAGGTTTTGCCAAATTTTTCTTCTTCTTTACTTAATTCATTAATTATAAAATTTTCATTTTGTTCCAATTCTGGATAATCAGTTTTATATAAATCAATAATTACTTCAGCTAACTCTACACAAAATTTATTTTGAATATTTATTATTTTGGCAAATCTAATAGCTCGTCTGATAAGCCTACGTAAAACATAGCCTTGGTCTTTGTTTGATGGAGCTATACCTCTAGGATCACCTAATATAAATACAGCAGATCTAATATGATCAGCAATTATTCTAAAAGCTTTTTTATCGTCTGTATATTTTTTATTGCTTAAATTTTCTATTTTTTTAATTATTGGCTGAAATAATTCTGTAAGGTAGTTATCATCATAACCATTTAGTACGGCCAGTGTCCTTTCTAGGCCCATGCCAGTGTCTATATTTTTTTGCTTAAGGACTGTAAATTTTCCGTCTAGACTCTTGTCATATTGCATAATGACATTGTTCCAGATTTCTATCCATCTATTATCAGCTTCATCAAAAATATCTGGTACTTTGTCTTGAGAGCTCCAAAAAAATATTTCAGTGTCTGGACCACATGGACCACTTTGTCCGGCTGGACCCCACCAATTGTCCTTTACTTTTTGAATCCTATTTTTATCTACACCCAAGTCAAGCCATATTTTTTCTGATTCACTATCATATTCAGGTACATCTTTGTTTCCAGCAAAAATAGATACAGCTAGTTTGGTTTTATCTAGTTTTAATATTTCAGTCAAAAATTCCCAAGAATAATTTATAGCTTCTTGTTTAAAATAATCTCCCAAGGACCAGTTGCCAAGCATTTCAAAAAAAGTATGATGAGTAGCATCGCCCACTTCTTCAATATCACCAGTCCTGACACATTTTTGGACACTTAGTAAACGCTGACCTTCTGGATGTTTTTCCCCCATCAAATATGGTACTAGTGGATGCATACCAGCCGTAGTAAATAGGACGCTAGGGTCATTTTCTGGAATTAAAGAAGCGGAGCTTATCAAATGATGATTTTTACTCTGAAAATATTCAAAAAAATGTTTTTTTAATTGTCCGGAAGTCATATAAATATAGTATATTTTAAGCTAAATTCTTATATATTTTAGTAAATTTAAGCTAAAAAGTCAATCTAAAAAATTTTAAATAAAAAAAGAAGCCCGACCTATGAGAGCGCCGGGCTTTTGGAGAACTACTGGGTTGCGTAGCCAGTTAAAGTTTAGTGGTCCGAAGGTGGACCACTGTGACACGAAAAAGGGGGTCCAATGAACACTGGAAAAAAGGGGTCCAGAACACTGGAAAAGTTTGCTGTCCTATACGAATGGACAGCTATACTACCTGCGAAGGCCAATAGTTCTCCAGAACTGCAATGAAACAAGAGTTTCAGTCCTGATAAATCAAGACTTAGACTCTTCATAAAAAGCTTATAACAAAGTAAGAAACTTGTCAATAGAGTTTATTTGACAGTATAAGCCAATTATAGTAAAAATAGCTCATATAATGATCTTTTAATCTTGCAACCTAGTTAGGAGCTTATAATGCTTATTTTTGAATGGCTCTATCAAAAAATAGGGTACTTTGTCCATATATTCATACTAGAAAGTGCTGATAGATATATTGTCCGCTTTGACAATCATATGTCCAAACAGGGCAAACAATATATCAAAAAAGCTTATATTTTAGCTATGAAAATCCATTATGGACAGTACCGCGGAGATGGCGTTACTTCCTATTTTACCCACTGCTTGGATGTGGGCAATTATATCAGCGTCGAGCTTGGTATAAAAAATAATTGGGAAATTAATGCTAGTGCTCTGCTGCACGACACAGTAGAAGACGGAGACATAAGTATAGATACGATCAAAAAGATTTTTGGCTCAGTAGTTGCTCATTGGACTGACTTGATGACCAAGACAGAAAATAAAGCAACTTACATTCCTAGAATGTTAAGAGCCAAAATAATTGAGGTGTTTATCCTCAAGCTTAGTGATCGTGTCGTCAATCTACGCACCTTAGGTATGAAGGCTGAACCAGAGTTTCAGATAAGGCAAATCAATGAAACAATAGAGATATTTTTGCCTATGGCAGACCTCTTGATTGATTTGATTGCCAAATCTGAAAAATGGCAAAACAGAAAATACATTGGTCTTCACATCAAAGCTGCTTTGGAAAATCAGATACTTTCTTTTCGTGCCGAGTTTGGTGATCGTATCATTTCTATCACCGATGACCACTAAAATACCTCGCAGGTTGTAAAAATTTGCGAGGTGATTTATTTATAAACAATCTTTGGCTTTGAACAAATCAATAGCCGATGGAATAGCTCCATTTACTATTTCAGTAGTTCTGTCTTGACCCAATTTTTCAATAAAACACTTAGACATGGCTGGTGTAATTTCTGTTGGCAAACTAGCTACATCTACACCCATGTCATACAAAACTTTTTCTTGTTGATCTGGAATTAAAGGATTATTATAATTTGAAGCTTCGTAAGGAACTCTATCTTCTTTTGGTATTGCTTTATAACCATCAATTTGTTTACTCAAATAACTGTTGATAGCATTGGCAATCAATTTGTCTCTGGAGTTAGCTGGATTAAAAACAAAAATAATAATCAATCCTAAGATAACTAGTAGTACTAGTATTCCTAAAAATTGAAGAATTTTTTTCATATATTTACTTTAATAATCTTATTGGCATTATATCATATACTATCAAAAATAAAATATATCCAGTATAATATAAGCTATGAGAGTACCCATTAGAAAAGGTGGACAATATACCAATATGAAAGACGATCCTGTCATGACTCAGGGCAAATTTGATGAACTCAAAAAAACTTTAGAAAAGCTAAAAAAAGACATTCAACCTAAAATGGCTGAAGAAGTAAAAAGACTAGCTTTGATGGGTGATTTTTCAGAAAATGCAGCTTATCAAATAGCCAAAGGAAGACTTCGTTTTACCAATTCTAAAATAGAAAATATCACCAAGCAAATTGCCGAAGCAAATATTATCAAGATCAACAAAAATAAAAATGTTATTGAAATTGGTAGCTTGGTGACTGTAAAAATAGATCAAGAAATAAAAAAATATCATATTTTGGGTTCCTCAGAAACAGATCCTAGCAAAGGTAAGATTTCTTATCAATCGCCTTTGGGTGCAGCTTTTTTAAATAAAAAAATTGATGAAATTGTTGAAATAAAAATAAATGGACAAATAACTAAGTACCAAATAATAGCTATAGACTATCAAATTTGACCAATATTTATAGCTGTGTTTAAATATTAGTAATAAAAGAACCTTTCATCATCAATCCAAACCATAGGAGTATCTTATGAGCAACAATGTACGGCGTTCACTGGCTGACGTGTCCTCCTTTTGGAGTTCAATACGTCATGACGGCATGAATCTGACGATGGTTGTTATATATTTGGGGCTTTGCCTCATTTACCTTACGGCTGATTTCGATGCCGAAATCGACTGGAAAATCAAACTACTTCCAGAAATAATGCTTGTAGGCATAGCAGTTCTCGCGCTTCTGAGCAAAATCACCGATCCTCTGTTTCAAATGCTTTTCCCGTGGCCACAAATCGGTCCTGGTAAAACCAAGATCAGGCAAGTTTCCTGGATTTCCAAAGCCCTACTCATCAATGGGTATCGGCCACTCTATCTGTTGTTATCCGTGAACCCCTTTAACTGGTGGTTCACGAAGCTGAACGAAAGCCCATACTTGTATAACAAGCGTCGGGCAGCTCGAGCAGCTGCTAAAAAGGCCAAAAAAAGTTGAGTCAGCAGAAGACCAAAAAAAAATAGACCGAGCACCCTCGGTCTATTAAAATATTCAAAATAAGCTAAAAACCAGCGTAAGAACTCGTTATTGTATTCATCATACTAGGTAATACAAAAGCTAAAATAATAAGCGGTATCACAAATAAAGCCACGGTTATGATCAAGCTCCATTTAATCATCGTTTTGGCTGCATTCATGGCTTTGTATATCTCGTCTATCTTTGATTCCATGATTTGTATTTTTTTGTAAAATTCTTCATCCATATATTTATTTATCAAATGAAAAGCTATTTACTACTTTCTCAAAGATAGCTTCGTTTTTTGCATCACTATCAAGCATTTGATAAATTATCCTGAAAGTCATATCGCCTTTTGTAAAAAGATATTGAATTGTTTTTGTATCGGAAGTTTGTAATTCAAATCTAGTGGCTGATTGCCCAGCAATATTTACATCTTTACTAGCATAGGCACTCATATCTTTTTTTAACTCTGCTAAATCAAAACTTGATTTTTCCACAACAATTCTTCCCAAATATTGGGACCCAAGACCAAGTAAAGGCACTTTATCCAATATCAAATAATCATCAATTGCTTCATTGAGACCAGCTTTGGTCAATTCATTTTTCATAAAATGTCGCCAATACCATTTTTCTGGTATTAAAATTTTATAGCCAATTGCTTTGTTTTCATAAGATTGATAATTAATCTCCGTGCCATCTGTCACATCATTATTTTGAAGATTATCTGAATCAATCACTTCTGAATCAGTATTGGAATTTTCATTGACATTGATAGTTGCTGAATCATCTTCGTTGGTATTTATATTAGCTGTGTTTTTTGCAGTACAAGCTGCTCCGATTAATAATGGAACAAATAGTACAAAAAGTAATATTTTTTTCATAGTTTTTATTTAATTTTTATAATTTTTTATATGTTGACTGTCTTATTCCCACTCTACAGTACCTGGTGGCTTGGAAGTAATATCATATAATACCCTGTTTATACCCTTTACTTCATTGGTAATTCTAACAGAAATTTTTTTCAATAATGCATGTGGCAATACTGTCCAATCGGCAGTCATAAAATCTATAGTACTGACAGCTCGAATAATTATTGGATAACCATAAGTTCTAGAATCTCCTTGTACACCAACTGACTTTATACTTGGCAATACTGCAAAATATTGTTGAGATTTTTTATCAAAACCAGTATGTTCTATTTCTTCTCTAGCAATCCAATCAGCTTTTCTGAGCATAGTTAGCTTGTCTTTAGTAATTTCGCCAATTATTCGTACGGCCAAGCCTGGTCCTGGAAAAGGTTGTCTTTGTACTACAGATTTTGGTAAGCCCAATAACTTGCCTATACGTCTTACTTCGTCTTTGTACAAATAACGAAAAGGCTCAATCAAAGTAAAACCAAATTTTTTTGGCAAGCCACCTACATTGTGATGAGATTTTATGACAGATGCTTTCTTACCAATACTGACTCCAGAAGTGATAACATCCGTATACAAAGTACCTTGTACCAACCATTTTACGCCACCTATTTTTTTGGCTTCTTTTTCAAATATTCTAATAAACAATTCGCCAATTATTTTTCTTTTCTTTTCCGGATCACTTACTCCTTTTAATTTGCTTAAAAAAAGTTTTTCTGCTCGAATTACTTTTAGGTTAATTTTTTGATAAGACTTAAAAGTTTTTATTATTTGTGCTACTTCATTTAGACGCATCATACCAGTATCTACAAAGATGCAATAAAGTTTTTTGTCTATCGCTTTGTTCACCAATGTAGCAGCTACTGATGAATCCACTCCTCCTGATAAAGCACAAACTACTTTATCTTTTCCTACTTTATTTCGAATATCTTTTATTTGTAGCTTTACAAAATCTTTCATAGACCAAGTAATTTTGGCCTGGCTTATTTTTAAAAAATTACTAATGATTTTATTGCCATTTTTGGTATGAGAAACCTCGGGATGAAATTGCAGACAATAGATATTTTTTTTCTCATTTGACATCGCTGTAATTTTGCAATTACTAGAACTAGCGTCAACCGAAAAACCTTTTGGTACTATAGTGACTTGATCGCCATGAGACATCCAAGTAAGCTGATGTCTTGATAGTGCTTTAAATAACTTATTTTGTTTTATAATATTTATTTCTGCTGGACCATATTCACTATATTTAGCTTTACTTACTTGGCCACCAAATTCATGAGCAATCAGCTGCATGCCATAGCATATTCCTAGTATTGGTACAGCTAAATCAAAAATACCTTTATCAATTTTTAATGAGGCGGTGCTTGAAATATTTTGTGGTCCACCAGAGAGTATTATGCCTTTGGCGTTTAATAGATCCTTTGTTTTGGTATTATAAGGTACCAATTCAGCATAAACACCAAAATCTCTTATACGTCGTACTATTAAGTGTGAGTATTGGGAACCAAAATCCAAAACATATATAGTATCTTGCATCTTCTTATTTGATAAAAGTGCCTTCAAAAGCCCATTTAGTAGCTTGTCTTATTTGCGCTGGGCTAAGAATTTTATTTTTGATAAGTAAAGTCTGTTCTTGACAAATATTTGATTTATACATTTCGGGACCATCAGTATTGATAGTAAATTTTATATTATTTTTTAAGTATATTTTAAATATTTTTCTAAGCTCAGCTATATCTTTGACAATGCTATTTCTCAAATTGGATGTTGGACATGCTTCAAGTATTATATTTTGAGCCACAATGTCTTGCATCAATTTTTTATCTTTTACACAAAGTAATCCCTGTCCTATTCTTTCTGGTTTTATTTCTCGAACTACATACCTCATTTCATCCAAACTTCCTTCTTCGCCAGTATGAATTGTAATACCAAGACCAGCTGCCCTAGCCTCTTTGAATAAATGAGCGTGTTTTTTCATAGAAAATGATTTTCTTTGTGGTCCACCAATATCTATACCCACTATGCCTTTATTTTTATAACGAATGGCCTTTTTTGTAATTATAGCGTTTTGTTCATAAGTAAGAGATCTGTCCATCATCAATATAATGCCAGCCTTGACTTGAGGATATTCTAACATTGCTCTATCTAAGCCCCATAATGCAGAAACAATAATATGATCAAGATCTTTTTCTCCTCCCCGATTTCTAAACATCGGATTAAATCTCAACTCCTGAAGAATAATATTGCATTTTCTATAGCCACCACCAATGACACTACTGACAGCATCTTCAATTGCCTTGGGAGATGATTGTATCAGTTCTGTCCAATGAAAAAAATTGTTGTGCATATCATCCAAGCTTTTATTACGTTCTGCTCCGGCCATAGTAACCATATCTTCAAAATCCCAATAATCTTTGCTGGGCAAACGGATACCATGTTGATGAGCTATAGACCAAAGTATGGCTGGAGCAACCGATGAGCCAAGATGAGCATGTAATTCAGCTCTTTTAGTTGTATTTCTGGTTGACATATATTTAATAGTTAGGAGCTTTTTTATTTATTGAAATAGTATGAGGATGTGATTCTTTCAAACTGGCCGTACTAATACGTATAAATCTAGCTCTAAGTGCCAACTGAGCTAGATTTTTGGCGCCAATATAACCCATACCACTTTTTAAACCACCTACCATATTGAATATTACATCTTCAACTTTACCTTTATAGGGAATAATACCCTCCACTCCTTCTGGTACATACTTTGTATTACCTTTTTGAAAATATCTATCAGAAGATTGTCCTTTTTGCATAGCCCCCAAAGAACCCATGCCTCTGTATTCTTTAAATGTTTGACCATTTTTTTTGATAATTTTACCTGGCGATTCTTTGGTGCCAGCCAACATAGAGCCCAACATAACAGTAGATGCTCCAGCAGCCAGTGCTTTTACTATGTCTCCAGAATATTTTATACCTCCATCAGCTACTATTGGTATTTTATGTTTTTTGGCCACAGCTACTACAGCTAATACAGCTGAAAGTTGTGGCACACCTATTCCAGCTACCACTCTAGTAGTACAAATAGAACCCGGACCAATACCTACTTTGATAGCGTCAGCAAATTTGACAAATTCACTAGCAGCTTCTTTAGTAGCTAAATTACCAATCATGAGTTGGGCTTTTACATTTTTTTTAATTTTTTTGGCATCAGCTATTATTTTTTTGTTATGAGCATGAGCGCAGTCAATCACTACAATATCCACTCCGGCTTTGTCTAGTGCTACAGCTCTAGCTATATCATGAGGACCAACTGAGGCAGCAGCTAATAATTTGTGAGATTTAATTTTTTTGAGCATGAGCAATTGTTGTTGTACAGTGCAATTTCTATGTAGTACTGCCAATCCACCAAGTTTGCCCAAAGCAATAGCCATTTCAGCTCCACTAACTGTATCCATGGCTGCCGCTAAAATAGGAATAGCTATTTTTATCTTTTTAGTAACTTGAGTGCTGAGGTCTACTTCGCTTCTAACGACATCTGAAAAACGTGGTTCCAATAAAACATCATCATAGGTAAAACCCATTAAAAAGTCATTATTTTGCATATTTTACTAAAATTTAGTATTTAATGGCACAATTATATCATAAAATAGCCTTATATAAAAGAAATGGGTAATCTTTGACAAAATGGCTAAAATATATTATATTTTTATATTATAATAGTCCTTTTGGCAAAAATATACCACTTATATTATATAAACAATAAACTATAGGAGGTGTCCAATGGCACGCTTGGGAATTATCTTTACACAAAAAGAAGAACACCCGAAAAAAAATCCTGATGACAATAAAGACGAAAACGCTCATCAGATAAAATAAGTTGAAAGGTTTGTTGTTAAAAAAGACCTCTAATCTTAGAGGTCTTTTTGTATTTATAATATATTAGCGCTGGCTATTAACTCTTTGGCTTTATAAATAGCCAACAACTGTCCACTAGCTACACCTTGTTGAGACTTTTTAAATTTAGCCTTATTGGCATATAAAATTAAATCTTGAGCTGCTTGTCTATATCTGATCTGAGCTTTGGCCTTGAGTGGTAGTTTGTATTGCTTGGCCAGCCAATGAAGATTATTAATCTGTATATTCTTGGTAGACAAACTTTTATCATCAGCATGAGCAACTATTAGTTTATTATTTTTAATATCTTTTTGAGCTACATACCAAGGTCCACTACCACCAATATTCAGTCCTTTTCTTTGACCAATAGTGTAATACCACACGCCCTGATGAGTACCTAGCTTGTTACCATCTATATCTACTATAGCTCCTATTTTTGCTTTTATTTTTTGTTGCAAAAATATTTTTAAGTCCACTTTACCAATAAAACAAATACCTTGACTATCTTTTCTGTCAGCATTTGGCAATTTGGCTTTTTTGGCAATACGCCTGACCTCTGGTTTTACAATATCTCCTATAGGAAATATTGTATAAGATAATTGCGCTTGATTTAGTCCAGCCAAAAAATAAGATTGATCTTTATTTGGGTCTTTGGCTCGTAATAAATGAAAGCCTATATTATCTTTTTTTATTTTAGCATAATGGCCGGTAGCTATCTTATCAAAACCAAGTTTAGTAGCTTGCTCCAAAAATAACTTAAATTTTATTTCATTATTACATAAAACATCTGGATTTGGAGTAAGTCCAGCTTTGTAGCTTTCAAAAATATAATTGACTATTTTATCATGATATTGTTTTTGAAAATCAAAGGTCTGAATAGGTATTTTGAAATGAGCCGCTACTCTATAAGCCATCTGACGATCTTCTTTCCAAGGACACTCGCCTTTAATATTTACTTTTTCCGAAAAATTTTTCATAAAAGCAGCTTCTACTTGATAACCTTGCTTTTGGAGTAAATACAAAGCAACGGCGCTATCAACGCCGCCAGATAATGCTACTAGTATCTTTGCTTTTTTAGCCAACATTTTATTTGCTAATTTTAAATAAAGTTAATTTTTTTAAAGCTATATCGGCCAATCTTATCCTTTCTTTACTACGAGCATAAAGAGTGAACAATCGTTCGCCTTTTTTGACACTATCACCATATTCTTTATTAAGGTAAATACCTGCTAATTGGTCTTTTGGAGCCCCCAAAATACGAGCTATAGTATTTATAGACTTATTGTCAGTAAAGGTAATTTTGCCCGACTTTACAGCATTGTAGTACTTTTTATGAGCTGCTAGTACTATATCATTAGGATCAATATCACATTTTCCACCTTGTGCCTTGATAATCTCTTGCATTTTTCTCCAAGCAGCTCCTGATTCTAAGGCTCTCCAAGCCATGGTTACTCCATGACCTTTCTTGGCTTTTCCACAAAGTTCTAAAAGCTCTCCAGCTAAATGAATTGCTTTGTTGGCTAAATCAGCTGGATAATTATCTTTTTGTTGTAAAACTCTCAAAACATCACGAGCTTCTAGCGCTGGACCAACACCCATACCAACCGGATCTTCAGTTTGAATCATTATTACCTTTATTTTAATACCAAATTTTTTAGCAATATAAATAAATTTATTTTCCAATTTTTTGGCTATTTTCATATTTGGTATTTTGGTAGTTTTACCAACTGGCATATCTATCACCAAATGTGTTACCCCAGTAGCTACTTTTTTGGCCATAATAGAAACCAACATTTTATCATATGGTTCCATTGATAATGGATAAGACACTTTAAGTATTTTGTCATCAGCTGGAGCCAAATTAAGACCACCACCCCAAACCAAACAACCACCTACTTTTTTGACTATTTGCTTTATTTCGGCGGCATTAAATGATACAGGAGCCAATACTTCCATAGTATCAGCTGTCCCTGCCGGTGAAGTAATAGCGCGAGACGATGTCTTTGGTATTGTCAGTCCCAAACTAGCCAATATAGGAATAACCACCATAGTTGTACGATTGCCAGCTAATCCACCCACTGAATGTTTGTCAACCACCATCTTAGAAGGAAATTTTAAAATTTCACCTGTTTCAGCCATAGCCTTAGTCATAAAATACAATTCTTCATTGCTATAATCACGAATAAAACTAGAAGCTACAAAATAAGTAATTTCTGTACGAGTAAGTACACCATTGGTAATATCAGAGAAAATTTGATAAAATTCTTCATACTTTAATTTTTTACCTAACAATCTTTTCTTAATAGCCTGAATAGATTTGGCTCTTTCTAAAAACTCAATTTCAGCTATGACATTTTCTTCAATTTTTAGATTTTCCCAAATATCTTTATAAAAACCAATTTGTCCAAATTTGACTCTTTTTTCACTAGTATTAGCTTCGGCGATAATAGAATTTTTTAGCCAAGTTATTTTTACTTTATCACCAGCTTTTATACCATAACGCATAGCTTCATCTACATTTAACAAGACAATGTTTGATTGTCCTGTTTTGATATCAAGTTTTTTTATTTTTAAATAATATGGCATAAATTTAAAATTTTACAACTTCACCCGGATTCAATTTTTGGGCATTATTATTTTTATTATTAATATTTGTGACTATTGTCTCATTGTTTTTTTGTGCTAATTCTTCAGCCTTTTTTTCTTGGGCAGGAGTTATTTTTTTAACACTTATTTTTCTCCCTTTCAAAGCTTCAGCCAAAGAAGTAAATTCTTCTTCCTTACCACTATCGCTTATTATCCTAATACTAGATGGTGGTGGCACTTTACCAGCTCGAGATAAATCCAAACATTCTCGACAATAAATAGGCTTCGTTGGATCTGGTTCAAAATTTATCTTGGTGTGTTTTCCACAAAGATCACAATTTACATCTTTGGAAATACCAGTAGCTTTTTTATTATTTTTTGCTTTTCTTTTTGTAGTATTAGTAGCTGTTTTTTTATTTACCACTATTTCTTCTGTATTGCTCATTTTACTTATATCATCTTCACCTCTACCTTCAGACCAACGAATAATTTTGTCTTCTATTATTTCTCTTGGTTTAGCATATCTTTCACGAGTAACACTTATAATTTTATCTTTGACGCCAGCTACTTCTTCACTAAGTGGTACTGGTGCTAAGGTATTGGCAGAAAATGCTTCAGAAGTAACACCATCAATCATTAATTTAATATAAATTTGAAATTTAGAAAGATTTACCAAATCTTCCTGAGTAAAAGTTGGAAAAAATTCCTTTTCCAAAAATTCTGCATCAGCAGCTCCTACTCTAAAAGCCACCAAGGTACCAACATTGCCAAATACTGCTGCTTGGATATTTTCTTCAACTTGTTCTATGTATTGATGAGCTATAATAAGATTTAATCTATATTTTCTAGCTTCAGATAATATATTAGCAAAAGAATCTGTGGCAAAGTTTTGAAACTCATCAACGTATAGATAAAAATCTTTTCTTTCTTCTTCTGGTGTATCTACTCGACTCATAGCTGCAAGTTGAATTTTGGTAATCATCATAGCTCCTAATAAGGCTGAATTGTCTTCACCTACCCTACCTTTGGAAAGATTCAACAATAATATTTTTTGATTATCCATGATATCTCTCATGGAAAAAGATGAATTTACCTGCCCCAATATATTTCTGATTAAAGCTGAAGAAAGAAATCTTCCAACTTTGTTTTGAATAGGAGCTATAGCTTCAGCCTGAAAACGATCAGGATATTTACTATATTCTTCTAACCAAAAAGCCTTTACTACTGGATCAGACAAATTTTCGACTACTCTTTTTCTAAAATTTTTGTCGGTCAACATCCTCATAATACCAAGTAAAGTAGAGCCAGGATATTCTAGTAAAGCTGAAATAGCGTGATGAAGTACATATTCTAGTCTTGGTCCCCAAGAATCAGCCCAAATCTTCTGAAATACACCAATAAGTCCAGAAACAACTAAATGTCTTTGACTAGAATCCACTTGTTCTAAAACATTAAAACCAATGGGAAAATCTAAATCTGAAGGATTAAAATAGATTACCTCATTTATACGATCTCTTGGTACAAAATTTATAATTTTTTCTACCAAATCACCGTGAGGATCTACTACACAAACACCCTTGCCGTCTTGAATATCTTGAATAATCATGTTTTCCAGTACTGTAGATTTACCCATGCCAGTTTTACCAATAAAATACATATGGCGACGTCGATCGTCAACTTTTATTCCAAAACGAACATTGGAATTTCTATAGTTTGTTTCAGCAAAAATTGTAATTTTATTATCCATATTTAAGCTATTGGTAAATTAGGTGGTGCCTGATCTTTATGAGTAGAAGAATGGCTGGTCTTGGTAGCTGTTTTTGCAAAACGTTCCTCAAAATGTTTGTCTGATAAATCTACATTAAAATTTGGCGTGAGTAGTTGTCTACTCAAATCTTTTTCAATTTCCTCTTTATCTATATCACCTGCTTTTGAAATAGGCAATGAAGAAGGTGGCTCAGATTTTTTACTTTCCGTACGTTTAAGAAGAGGCGCTTTGATAAACTTACTTGGAAAATGCCAAATAGTAGCTAGCTCTTCGGTATTTAAAATATAATAATCATGCCCTCTGCTACCACTACGGCTTTTGTAACCAGCGACCAAATTTCTTCGACGTTTAGCCACTAAAGTTTTTATAAAAAAATAGTCAATCTTTGTTTTGGTTTTTTTGTCTGGTTTAAATGAATTAAGATCCATGGTATTAAATTGTTTTATAGACCCAAAAACAGAAGAAAGAACTCTAGCTGGAGAATATAATTCATGGGGAGAAATATAAATCAAACGCATTTTACATTCAAAGCCAGTTTTGGAAGCTTTATTTTCTATCGCAGCTATAGCATCTTTTTCACCTGGAGTAAGATGAAGCATCATAGATGGCATATCTTCTTTGGTTTTAGAAGCATGAGAAGCACTAAGGTCTTGTGGCCAGATCATAGGTTCGCCAGTAGATAAGAAAAATAAACCAGTAATGGGATCCATAATTCTAGACAACCATGATTTTTTTGATGCAAATTTCTTACCAGCTATTTTATAGGCTTCTTTCATACTTCTTTGTGGCCATTCAAAACCAGTGGGTTTAACTATAATTTGAATCCAAACTTGTTCGCCAATATATACCTTACTCATAGTCTCAAGCAGTGAGGCTATCGGATCTTTAAATTCTCCTGAAACAGCATCTTCAAAAGATGGATAAGTACGAATAGGATAAACATCATTTTTAGCCAATATAACTTCTGTACCCCAAATATTGTGAGTGTCGTTTGGAAAATCATCTGGCAAAGTACCTACATAATCTTCAACTTCTGTAATCTCTGCATCTGGATATTGAGAATAAATAGAGCTTTCTATTATATCTCTTGATTGACTAGGAGTACGAATTAAAAATTGTACATAACCATCAATACTGACTATTTCAAAAGAAAAACTAAGTTGAAATCGCCCTTCTAAATAAATCTCTCTTAAATTGAGTGGATCATGAGCCCCTGAAATAGTAGAAAAAAGTTGTTCTACAGCCTTTGGTGTTTGCTCAGTATCTTTTGGTACATCTATAGCTAATATTACAAACTTATTGGTATTAAACCATTTTGTACTTTGATTTAAGTGCCAAATCTCAAAAGAACCACGAGCAATTACATATAAAAACAAAATCCAACCCCCGCTTTTAAAGAGATACCAAGCTATAGCCAAGCTACCTTGATCCATAGCCGCATATAATGATGAAAAATCAAAAACTATTTCCATAATGTATTTATATTATACCCTTTTTTTGGCTTTTTTTAAAGTCTTTTTTAAAATAAAACACCCTCCTTATTTATTATAAAACAAATATATATATAGGAAGGTGTTTTTTAAATATTTTTATTCACTTTTCAATGAGTAACGGCCTTTTTCATCTCTAGAAAATCTATCTTTATTCATGAGGGCTAGAGTAATAGTAGTTTCTTTGATCATACGTTTTTCAAGCACAGCCTTGGTAATTTCTTTTTTGGTCAATGCTTTGTCACTATCGCGCAAAATATCAGCTATTACATCAGCTACTACACCTGGTTTATAACCCCATTCTTTTAAGGCATAAATACCACGACCAACTAAAACATATTTTTTATCCAAAATTAATTCATTGTGAATGGTAGCCGGATAAGCTTTACGATGATCAAAAGACATTTGATTGATAGTATCAGCAATTTCAGTAAAATGCATAGGAGCACCATTTTTTTTCAATACTAAATATATTTTGTCATTCATCCTACGGGGAGTGATATTTGACCATTCTACTAAACCCCATTCTTCATAGGGATTTGATTTCAATTTTTTACTTACGCTAATAAAGTTTATTACTACTCTATCAGTTAATTTATCATTACTAGTATAAAATTCAGCCTCTTCAATCTTGCTTATCAGTTCTTCCAAACTTAGGGCATTGCCATGATTTTCTATCAAATTTCGTATATTATCTATAGTTTCTTGAAATAAGTCTATATTGGCTTCGGGAGTTTTCCAAAAACCATTGTAATGTTTTGATTCTTTTACAAAATAAAATCGATGATTCAAAAGTTGATTTAATATAAATCTAATAGCAGACTTATTTTCTTCTGATGAACCAGGAATCATTAGTAATTCGTTTATTAAATTAACTTCAGACATCAAACCACCATGCTCAGATAATGTAGCGTTGGCTATATCTTCAATCTCTTTTAATATAGTTTGATTGAAGCTTTTATTTATCTTTTTCAGAGAAGTGTTTTCAATTTGTCTAATTCTCTCACGAGTAACATCGTACTGTTTGCCGATGTCTTCAAGAGTCTTTTTTTCCAAACCAGACAAGCCATGACGCATTTTTATAATTTCTTGCTCACGCTCTGATAAAGCAGTCAAAATATTGATGAGAGTTTGATGAGGATCAAAATCTGATAGTTTTGACAAATGTTTTGATGTAATTACTTGATCTAAAATTCCAGACATATATTTCTTTACAATTTATCTGATTTTATTTGTAATAATAAAATTCAACTATACAGTAACATATTTTTTAATATTAGTCAAGACCCACAGCTTTAAAAAACCGTGGGTCTTGAATTATTGGCTAATTTTAGTGAAAATATTGATTTTAAACTTTAATCTTGCGCCAAATTGTCAAAAGTGGTGAAGCTAAAAAAATTGAAGAGTAAGTACCCACAATAACACCAAAAATCAAAGCTAAAACAAAATTTTTGATGCTCTCTCCACCAAAGAAATATATAGCTAGAAGTACCAATAAAGTAGTAAAAGAAGTATTTATAGATCTCACAATAGTTTCATTGACACTAATATTTACTATATCCTCAAAACTCTTGTCTTGATTTTTAAACAAATTTTCTCTAATCCTATCAAAGGTAACTATAGTATCGTGAACTGAAAAACCAAGTATTGTTAATAAGGCTGTTACAAATAATACATCTATTTCTGTGCCAAAAAAATACCCCAAAGCAGCAAATAGACCAGTAATTATTAAAATATCATGCACCAAAGCAATAATGGCAGCTAAGCCATATTTCCAAGAAGCAACTGGTTTTGATACTTTACGAAAAGCATAAGCAATGTATAAAATAATAAAAATTAATACTACTATGATAGCTTCAATAGTTTTAGACTTTAATTCTTCACCAATTATTGGTCCGACAGCTTCAAAACGTAATTCAGTCAGAGTATTATCCTCTATTTCTTCTATTTTGATATTTTCTAAATCACTAATAATGCTTTGATGAACATTTTCTTCTATATTTTCAAAACGTAAAATATAGTCACTATCTCCACTTGGTTGTATCTTAAGACTCTTAAGTCCTAGATCAGCCAACGAAGCTTGTATTTGTTCTACAGAAGGTCTTTGATTTGAGTAAGATACTTCTAAAAAACTACCACCCGTAAAATCAATCCCCAATTTTAAGCCACCCATAGCCAAAAAAATTATAGACAATAACATCAAAAATCCTGAAATGCCAAACCAAATTTTTTGTGTTCCAATAATATTATACATAGATTTATTCTTTTGCTTTTTTTACTCCAAATAAACCAAGTTTACCTTCTAAACGTTTGTTGACTATCAAACGTAAAAAAGTTCTAGTGACTGTAATAGCTGAAAACATAGAAATAAATATTCCAATACCAAGTGTAATGGCAAAACCCCTAATAATAGAACTACCAAACCAAGTCAAAATTAAGCAAGTTATAATAGATGAAATATTGGAGTCTTTGATAGAAGGCCAAGCTCGTATAAAACCATTTTCTATAGCGGTATTAAGACTTTTACCTTTGCGTAACTCTTCTTTGGTACGCTCAAAAATCAATATATTAGCATCTACAGCCATACCAATAGACAATATAAACCCAGCTACACCAGCCAAAGTCATAGTAACTGGCACTATTTCAAATACCGCTAAGTTTAATATGGCATAAATAAACAAAGCTATAACTGACAAAATACCTGGTAGCCTATAAAAAATAAGCATAAATAATGCAGCAGCCAACAATCCAATAATACCAGCTAACAAGCTTTTGTTTACTGAATCTTCTCCCAAACTAGCACCAACCGTGGTTTGGCCAATAAGCTCTATTGGTACAGGTAAAGCTCCCAAATTTAAATTTTTAATCAACTCTTTGGCTTCGGTAATAGTAAAATTACCTGAAATTTGAGCTTCTCCGTCTTTGATTGGCTCATTTACTATAGGACTAGAAATAAGCTCGCCATCCAAAAATATTCCGATTGGTTTACCAACATTTTCTGTAGTTAATTTTGCAAAAATATCTTTACCATTGTCATTGAAAGATAACAAAACCAATGGAGATTGCGTGTTTTGTTGAAAGCTAAGCTGAGCTTTGGCTACTTCGCGACCACTCAAAGCAGTATTGTCCCAAACAATATCAACTAAGTCTGCATTATCTTTTTGAAATAAAATATGAGCTGAATGTACTTCAATTTCTCCTTGTTCGTTCAATCTTTGATCTATCTTTTTGATAATATGATACCCAAATTGAGATTCTATCAACTCAGTATGTACTTGATCAACTTTAAAATTTTCATTAAAAAGAGCTTCGTCAAATTCTGGTACAAACAAACCCTTTGTTGTATAGCCCAAGTCTCCACCATTTACAGCTGAAGCTTGATCCTCACTATATTCACTGGCTAGTGTAGCAAAATCTTCACCAGCCAAAGCTCGGTCTAATATTTTTTGAGCCTGTATTTTAATTTCATCTACTGTATCTTCTGGAGTATCGGTAATTTCTGGAACACCTTGAGTTTTAAATTCTAGATGAGGTGTCTTATCGATAATAGCAATGGCTTCATTGGCATCTTTAATACCAGCTAGTTCTACAATAATACGATAATTGTCTCCACTAAAATTGGTTTGTACTATTGGTTCGGAGACACCATAAGCATTGACACGACGTTCAATCACATCTCGAAGAGCTTGTACTCCTTCTCTTTTTTCAGCTCCCTCCAAAGCTGAAACATCAGCTTGGTAGACAAGATGAGTACCCCCTTGTAAATCAAGGCCTAAATGTACTTTAAAATTGCCAAACCAGCCAGGAGCACTGGGCCAAACTATTAGGGCGGCAAAAATAGATAATAAAAAAATAAAGCCAAAAGTAACTCTGGTTTTAGTAGCTGTTACTTGCCCTTTATTTGAGGTTTCACTGTATTTATTCATATATTGTTTATAATCTACAATGCCAGTATTTTAGCATATTCCTTGATTTTGACAAGTCTTATTCACTTATTACAGACTTAATCCAAATATCCAATAAATTGGCAAAATTTTCTCCCCCAGCTCTAATAGACTTGGGCAATAAAGAATTATTGGTCATACCTGGTATAGTATTTGTTTCTAAAAAATATATTTTATCATCAGCAACTATAAAGTCGCTACGACTAATATGACGAGCGTTTAAAGCTAAGTGCATTTTAAGAGCTTGCTCTTGAAGTTTTTTGCTTAAAACAGTGTCTATTTTGGCTGGACATATTTCGTCTACCAGTTTATCATCATATTTACTAGCATAATCAAAAAAATCATTTTTTGACACTACTTCTATCACTGGCAAGGCAAATGTGTCTTTATTTTTATCTACCACAGCCACGGTAAATTCTCTACCTTTTATATAATCTTCCAACAAAACTTTATCACTATATTTAAAAGCATTTTTTAAAGCCTTGTCTAAATCTGCTTGATTGTGTGCAATAGAAATGCCAATTGAGCTACCTCCTAGTAAAGGCTTTATGACTAGTGATTTTTCAAATTTTATTTTTTTTAAATTATTTAATACTTGGTCAGAAGCTACCAAAATATTATTTTGTTTGGCTAGATATTTGGTCAAATATTTATCCATAGCCACTGCATGAGCTTCAACATCAGAAAATATAAAAGGAATTCCTAGAGTTTTTAAAAATCCTTGCACTATACCACTTTCTCCACCTGGTCCATGAAAGACTGGTACAGCTACCACATATTCTTGCCGTAAATTTAAAAATTTGTTTAGATCACTAGGAAAATCAAAAACAGCTACTTCATATTTTGCCTTCAAAGCTTCAATGACATTTTTACTTGAAGCCAAGGCAACTTCTCTTTCTGAACTGTCTCCCCCTGTCAGTACGGCTATTTTCATATGTTTATATTTATAATAATTATATTAATTGTGAGTATTACTGCACTAGATGTGACTTTGCGTAGCAACGGAACAGTCTGTGCAGTATACGAACAATTAATAGTTAATTTATTTCTTAATACTAAAAGCTTGAATAGCTAAACCTAAATAAGGAAATATTTTGGCTAGTGTCTTATGCTCAAAATTTAAATATGGTCTATAAAACTTTAATAAAAACTTGTTGTTTGTTCTAACAAAATAATCATAAGTATAAAAATCAACAACTTTAAAATTGGTTGACTCTAATTGTTTTTTTAATTTCCATGGTTTATAACTTTCTGCGTCTGGCTCAATTTCTTCTTGAGAGGCTTTATTTAGCTTTAAAAACCCAAATAGTTTGTTTATTACCCTATTTATCGCCCAAGTATAAAAAAATGGATTATAGGGTTTTATAAATTGACTACTTGGTTCGCCAAGCAACACAAAAGCTCCACCTGTTTTAAGTACACGATAAGCTTCATTAAATGTTTTTTCTACAGCAAAAAAATGATGTAGTGAGCCATTGATAATGACCATATCAAAATAATCATCCTGATATGGTAGCTTTGTTACCTCTGAACATTCCAATTTTAAATTTGGATATTTTTGCTTAGCAATTTTAAGTACTTCCTCTGATATATCAACCCCATAGACCTCGTCAGATATTTTAAACAAAGAATTGGCCAAACGACCAGTGCCGCAGCCCAATTCTAAGCTTTTATTAATATGCTTATCGCCAAGAAACTTTTTTAGATTTGCAAAATTCCAAACATCTACTATTTTTGCACTAGGAGGATTGATATGCCAATCATCATATTTGGCAGCTGTATCATTATAATATTTTTTCTGAACTTTAGATTTTTGGCTATACAGATCTTGCTTCATTTTAAAATAAATTTATAAATCCAAATCATTGACTTTTTCCCAGTCAGTTTCATTTAAAACTGCTATATAATCATCAGCTAATATATACATATAGTCACCAAGATAAAGGGCTCTTTGGACATTTGGTACAGAAATAGCTCTAACCAATTCTAGATTATCATTGGCATAAGAGAATATATAACCTCCGTTGTAAGATGGCAAGAAAAATACTTCATGATTTGGATCTTGTAAGAAAGCATGATGATTATATAAAACATCGCTACCGTATTCAGCTAAAGAATATTTGGCTATTTCTTGTGGGTTGCTAGGATTTGAAACATCAAAATAAGAAAGTTTTACTTGACCGTTTTCCATACCAATCCCTAAAATTTTATTTTCAGATATTGGGTGCAAATATGATGAATAACCAGGAATTTTCAATTCACCAACCATTTTTGGATTTTTTGGACTAGATAAATCCAATACATAAAATGGATCAGTTTGTCTAAAAGTAACCAAATAACCCAAATCACCAATAAAACGGACAGCATAGATACGCTCACTAAGTCCCAAGTCCAAAATAGAACCTTGTATTTTTAAGTTATCATCAAGGATATAAACATCGTTGGCTTGGCTATCACTGGCAGATATACCCCATCTCCAACTCTCACCAATCGTAGTAGCCACTCTAAGATTACCATCAAACTCATCCATAGAAAATTGATTGAGTAAATAACCTGGCACACTAGTATTGGCTGTTATTTTAAAATTATTTATATCAATTTTGGCAATACCAGTACTGACAATAAGTCTTTTATTTTTTTCATAATAATTTTCAGCTCTATTTTGCATGTCATTTTCCAATTTGAGCATTTGGTCTTTATCTAAAGATTGCATCCACTCATCAAGTATGGTCTGTAATTCATTGAACTTTGAACTACTACTAATATCATAAGTACTAAGTTTGTTTAATCTAACTAACAAATTAGCTGGAATATAATCCTTCATCTCTGTGCTGACAAAATCAAACATAAAATCAAACATATCTACATTTTGTGTATAAGCTATGTACAAAGCCTCTTTTGACATATAAATATTAGAGGTATTTTGATCACCCACAAAAGAAATTTTGTTATCCAAATTTCCTGACTTTGGATCTAAAATAATAGCTGTAAAAGTAGAATTTACTTGTGTGGCAACACTTGGATAGTATATATCTCCACACGGTACAATCATAGTTTCACCCTGACGTATAAAAGGAGTTATTGGGCAAGGATTATATCTGTTTATGCTGGTTTGAGTAACTAAATATACTTTATTATTATAAAGTCTAGAAGTCACCAAATATGTGTCATCATCCAATTTTATATCCCATTTTTTAGTTACTTCTTTTGGATTTGAAACATCATAGGCTACTATATTTTGTCCAGAAAATACCATCAAAATATTGTCTGCCAAAAGTAAATCACCAGTCAAATCAATCTCTGAACTTAAAGCCAAATCACTTGGAGGCCAAGCATTTATAATATTTGTTTTATTATTATTTACAAATTCTGGTGCCAAACTTGTACCTTCAAAATCATCTTCAAACGTTACATCCATACGTACCGGAGTATCAATCCAATATCTACCTATATTATCTGAAAAATAAATTTGACTACCATCTGTTTTTACAATATCTGCTTCATCAATGCCAGCTACCTGTACATTTGTATCTGATATTCTATCTGGAGCCCCTCCACCGCCAATGCCTATTTCTTTTGAAATACTCTCTGAATTGCCTAATGCAAAATCCATAGCATCATCTGTCATCATAGTTGGTTGAGCCAAAGTTCTACTAACGCCCATACCCATACCATAATAGGCCACTTGATCCATATCTTCTATATATTCTCTAAATTCATCAACTGAAGTAAATTTTTTAAGGGTATTATTTTGAGTAAGTTTTTTGCTTATAGGCTTTAAATTTAGATAAGCCAAATTATCTGGCCTATCAATTTGTGATATAATAAATACCAAAGCAACTGCTGAAAATAATATTAAAACCACCAAATAAACTGGTGTAAAACCAAAGCTTGTATTTTTTTGTTTTACTTTTTTCATATTTTTATTTTAAATATTTTATCTATATATTATAGCACAAAATCAATTTCCCCCAAAACGTCTTTGTCGTTTATTGTATTCTTCTATAGCTATATCCAAATCTTTTTCGTTAAAAGCTGGCCAAGTTTTTTCAGGAAAATAAAGCTCACTATAAATAGATTGCCAAGTTAAAAATCCTGATAAACGCTTTTCTCCAGAAGTACGAATTATCATATCTGGATCTGCTATACCCGCTGAATCAAGATTTTGGCTTATTAATTTTTCATTTATCTTTTTGGCACTAATTCCTTGGGATACAATTTTTTTAAAAGCTCTTACCAGTTCATCTCTACCTCCATAGCTAAGACAAATATTTAATAGGCCATTTTTACCATTTTTTGTTTTTTCTTTAGCCTTGGCTATAGATTTTTGTAAATCTTTATCAAAATCAGCTAATCTACCAAAAAAATTTACTTTAATTCCTTGTTTGGCTAGAATATTTATTTCTTTATTGACCAAAATTCTAAACAAATTCATTAAATAGTTGACTTCTTTTTTGTCTCTATTCCAGTTTTCTGTAGAAAAAGCATAAACAGTCACTATTTTAATGCCTTTTTTAAAAACATAAGTAGTCACTTTTTTTAAGTTTTCAAAACCCTGTCTATGCCCCTCAAAAGTTGGCAAGCCTTTGGCTTTGGCCCAGCGACGATTGCCATCTAGTATAATACCTATATGTTTGGGAATTTTCATATTTAATTTAGCAACTTTAAATTTTTTATAAATTAATAATAGCAAAATTTGAGTTTATTTAATAGAGCTACTTATATTATTTTATTATATGTTCACTTAATATAAAAAAACCACCTTAGAGGCGGCTTTTTTATATTCACTTTAAAATTATTATTATACTGTCTGTTGAAATAGATTTAATATGACATATCTAGATATAGCATAAGCTGTAAGGACAATTACCAAACCAATTATGCCAGCCTGTATTAATTTTTTGGCCTCATCAATCTTATCAGAGCTTCCATAAGAAGTCATCCATTTGAAACCACCCCACAAAATGATAAGGGTTGTTAAAATACCCAAAAACCCTAAAATCACATTTATAACTCCACCAATAGTATCTTCAAGTGGTCGTTGCCCTAAATTTACCTTTCCTTCAAGCTTATTATAGCCCCAATCATCTAAAGTCGGTCCAGCTGGTGCTTGAGCGTTAGCTATAGCCGGAAAGGCTAATAAAGCGAAAGTTAGTATTTTTTTCATGAATTTATAATTTATATAATAACTATATTATAAATTAAGCTGTAGCTGTATAAAGTTCACTTAATACATATCTAGAGACAGCATAAGCTGTAAGCACAATCACCAAACCAATGACACCAGCGCCGATAAGTTTTTTGGCTTCATCAACTTTATCAGAACTTCCATAAGAAGTCATCCATTTGAAACCACCAAATAGAATGATAAGAGTAGTAAGTATACCCAAGAAACCCAAAATGATATTTACCACACCACCGATAGTTTCTCTAAGATTTCTTGAGCCTAGAGCAATATCTGTGTCTGTAAAATCATTATATCCCCAAGCACCAAGATTTGCTTGAGCGTTAGCTATAGCTGGGAAGGCTAATAAAGCGAAAGTTAGTATTTTTTTCATAGTATTTATGAATTACTAATTAATTAATTATTATATCACTAAAGGACTTTTTGTCAATAAATTATACATGATATTAAGCTGTAGCATCATAAAGATTGCTTAATACAAATCTAGAAATAGCATAAGCTGTAAGCACAATCACCAAACCAATAGCTCCTGCTACAACTACCGCTCTACCTTGCTCATTTTTTTCAGAGTTACCATAAGAAGTCATCATACTAAAACCTCCAAATAATATAGCAACAGTAGTAAGTATACCCAAGAAACCCAAAATGATATTTACCACACCACCGATAGTTTCTCTTAAAGGTCTGGATCCTAGAGTAATCCCAGTATCTGTAAAATCATTATATCCCCATTCACCAAGATTTGCTTGAGCGTTAGCTATAGCTGGGAAGGCTAATAAAGCGAAAGTTAATATTTTTTTATACATAATATTACTTATATAAGTATAGACTAAAATTCCAATTTTGTAAATAAATAAATTACTCTATTGCCCAGCATCTTAGGTCACTTCGCTGTTGGCAGTAAACCATTCGCTATGCTCAGGTTTACTGCATGAACCAATTTCTACTATGTTAAATTTTCTCAAAACATGGCAAAGCCATGAATCGGAGTGAACACAGTGAGCGACTGGTTCATGGCTCGGGGATAGGGAGTCGAACCCCAATTCTCAGGACCAGAACCTGATGTCCTACCATTAGACGATCCCCGAATATTTAAAGCATCTCACCACCAAAAGTATCCAGTATTTCCCCTACTCCACTTTCACTTTTACCTTTAAAATTTTGGTGATTTTGTATATAGTTGGAATCGATCTCAAAACTCAAATCTATTTGTTTGGCTAATATATTACTAAAAGTGTTTATTAAATTTTGCTTTACCTCTGGCTTATCCAATTGTTCTTTATGAAAATCATATTCCAAGCCAATAATAAGTAAATTTTGTTCAATTGTCAAAGGATGACTAGTTTGTAGTATTGCCCCCAAACCATGATTTAGTGGTTTGGCATTTTCAACTACTTTTGACCAATTATTTTGTAATTTGCTTATATCTTGAGAATTTAAATTAATTTTTTTTTTATTATCTTCTGGAGATTGAATATCAATATTTTTTTGGACTACATTTTCTTTTTCGGCTAATAAAAACTCTACACAAGCCAATTCTAAAGGTAGCTGATCAATCATAGTTTCTTTGATTGATAATTTATCTAATATAATATTTAATAATTTAGCTATATCTTCTAATAAAAAATCTGTAGCTTGTTTTTTGATAGCTTCGGTCAAAGCATCATCAAAATCAAGAACAAAACTAGGACCAATAATTTTATAGAGCATTATTTGTCTAATATAATCTATAAAATCAGCTATAAAGATACTAAAATCTACTCCCTCATCGACAAGTTTATTTATTTGATTTAAGGCGGTAGAAAGATTTTTGACTCTCAAGGCTTCGGTCAAAGCATCAATAGCCTGCCAATGACTATCTGGTAAAACCAAAGACGCCAACTCATCTGTTACTTTGTTTCCACTGATAGAAATAATTTGCCCAAACAATGACTCGGCATCTCTAAGACAACCTTCGCTACGACGAGCTATAATTGCTAAAATCTTTTCTGAAATTTGGACTTTTTCCCATTCAGCAATTTCAGTCATTCTTTTAATAATATCTTTAATCGGTATTTTCTTAAAATCAAATCTTTGACAACGTGAAATAATAGTTTCTGGAACCTTGTGTATTTCGGTAGTAGCCAAAATAAAAATTACCTTCTTGGGTGGTTCTTCCAAAGTTTTTAATAATGCATTGAAGGCTGATTTAGAAAGCATATGCACTTCATCAATGATAAAAACCTTATAACCATTGTTATTAAAAGGAGGAATTTGAGAATTGGCAATAATATTGTCACGAACATTATCTACGCCAGTATTAGAAGCTGCATCAATCTCTATAATATCCATAGAACGATTGGCTAATATGGTTTTACAATTTTCACAATCATTACATGGTTCGTGTTCGCTATCTTTACGCTTGGTACAATTTAGTGAACGAGCAAAAAGACGGGCCAAGGTAGTTTTACCGGTGCCCCGTGGTCCAACAAATAAATAAGCATGCGCCAAATTTCCGCTAGCTATTTCATTTTCTAGAGTAATTTTTATCGGCTTTTGACCGACGACCTCTTTGAAAATTTTTGGTCGATATTTTCTATAGATAACTTCTGACATAAATTAAAGACTAAAATCAAGTTCGTCAGTAGAAATCCCTCTATTATTATTTTTAATTATATTTTCTACAGCGGCAAAATTGCTATCAGAATCTTTTGGTACCAATATCACAACTTCGTCACCTTCTTCACCTTTGAAATAAGTAACTGAAGCCATAAGTAATTTGTATATCCTATCTCCTGCCAAAACTACAAATTCATTAGTGCTTTTATCTTTAATAAGATGTCCTACTAACCTATTTCTTTCTACTGGCGATATTTGTTTAAAAATAAATGAACCGTCTGCGCTTATGGTCAACTTTAGAATATCCCCTTCTACCAATTTTGATTTTGAAGCATAATTGGCTGGTACACTATATTGCTTACCGTCTGGACCAATCATAATTTGTCCATTAAATATTCCCTCAACTACCAAGCCTTCATCACCATCTATCTGCTTGCCCACTCGAGCAGCTTTAAGGCTATAATTGACAGCGTCAGAAGAACTTCTGCCTGTCAGCTCCCCTAAAACCTGCTTGGTTTTGGTAAGTTCTAATTCTAAATTATATACTAAAGCTTCCAAATCTTTTATTTTTTTTGCTTGTGACATTTTTATTTTTGTTTACGAGCTTTTTTGGCTCTATTTCACTTAGTAATTTATCATAAAAATTAGCTCTTGGCAATTTAAACAATAGCCATTCTTTGTTTGATTTCATTTTCAACTATATTCTTATCTCGACCATATTTTAAACGTGATAATTCTTTAATTGCCTGAGCTAATTCATAGTTACCTTTTTCTGGTAATATAGGATTAAAATTAAAAGCTGGTGGATTTTGATTATCTATCAATAACTTTACATAACAAGTATATTTGGGCATATTGACCAAATCATACTCACTTACTACTGGTGCCATTTGTTTGGCTATCACCTCAGCATCCTCTACTCCGATTCTATAAGAAATAAGTGTACCGACGTTGCCAAAAACAGCATCCCTGACACTAGTATTTCCACCCTTGGTTAACTGTGCTAAGTATTGATGAGCTAATATTAAATTGAGTTTATATTTTCTAGCCTCTGATAATATAATAGCAATACTATCGGTAATATAATTTTGAAACTCATCAATATACAAATAAAAATCTTGCCTATTTTCTTCTGCTATATCTACTCTACTAAGAGCAGCAAATAATATTTTACCAATGGCAATCATACCTAAAAGACTAGAATTCATTTCTCCAATTTTTCCTTTTGATAGATTAATAATAATAATCTTATTTTCATCCATCACCTTTCTAAAATTGAAAGCTGATTTTGTCTGAGAAATTATCGGTCTAATAGTATCATTGGAAATAAAAGGTGTCAGCTTACTAGTAATATAAGGAACCATATTTGCCAAAGCTGCATCACCACCTGCTTTTTGAGCTTCTTTTTCCCAAAAATCTTTTACTAAATAATTTTTTACTTTGGCTAGTTTTTGTTTTCTATACGCTTCGTCTGCCAAAACTTTTGGGATTTCCAATAAAGTAGCTGGATTTTCTTTATCATCCATCAAAAGCAACATGGTATTTCTCATGTATTGTTCAAACATCGGACCACCAGTAGCTTTGAGATCATAAAGTTTATCAAAAATAGCTATCATTTCATTGATTACAAAACTTTTTTGTTCGTCGGTTTCAAACTCCAACATATTGATACCCATTGGTCTATTTATATCAGCAGGGTCAAAAAATATCACATCTTCAGCTCTTTCTTTTGGTACATGAGATAATACTGTTTCTGCCAAATCTCCATGGGGATCCAAAACACAAACACCTTTTCCATTTTGAATATCTTGAATAATCATACTTTCCAAAAAAACTGATTTACCAGTACCAGTTTGTCCAATCTCATACATATGTCGTCTCCGATCGGCATCTTTAATACGAACCAAAGTTTCTTTACCACGATATATACTCTTACCTAGTATAATACCTTCCTTTGGCATATTAGCTGGTGGTGCAGATTTTACAGCTTCTAACCAATTTATATTTGGAGTTTCAGTAGTAGCTAGTGGCAAATGAACTACAGAAGTCATTTCTTCAGAATTTAAAAGCATACTATTTTTGGACAAAAGATGACGATAAATAAAATGCTCTATATAGCTATCCCCCTTGCTTGGAATATTGGCTTTAAAGCTGTTGCCAAATTCATAAATATTATACTGCGTATAAGAATTTAAAATATCTTTTAAAATAAGCTCTGATTTATCAGGACTTGGAGTAGATACCACTACTCTAATATTAACATCTAAACCAGATTTGGCTGTTTTCTCTTCCATACTTTTAGCACGTTCTTGCTCCATGGCAGACATAGCTGGTTGTTCTTGTTTTTCTTGATTGGGCTTATCTTTATTTGTAGTGCTTAAAAAACTAGCAAAAAACTTGAAAACTTTGCTTAAATTACCCCAAAAACCACCTCCTCCCATCTTAGCCAAAGCATCTTTATAGGCCATGCCAGTATACATGTATTTGGCTATTTGTTTGCCCCTAGCATGCCATTTTTTAGGAGCTGAACGAAAGACATATTGTACAGCCGCTCCTTCTTCTGATTGCAATTTACTAAGAGAATTGGTAATAGATTCTAATGGGTCATTTTCAAAATATTTATAAGTTTTTATTGGCAAACTATAATCATTACTAAAACTAAGTGCCCCCACTTTGATATATCCTTGAGCTTGAAAAATATTATAATCATTGGCTTCTTCAAAATATATTTTTGGATAAACTGCTTGTAATTGTTGAATCAAAAAATCACGATAAATTCTAGGAGTGGCTATATAAAAATTGATAAAACCACCCATTGAGACAATCTCAAAAGAAAAAACATCTGTTCGTTTAGCTAAAAACCTTTTTTGAACTTTGAGTCCACTAAGTGCGGAAAATAAATTTTCTACCTGCCCCAACTGAGCCTGAACAAATTCTTTGCTTTGTTGTTCTTTATCGTTTTTAGTATACTTTGGAACTTTTAATAATAATATTTCTAACTCAAGATTTTTGTTTGCTTGTCCACTAAAATGACCAAAAATAAAATATATCAAAATTATCAAAAAAATAATCCCAATCATTACAGCTATAGTTATTATCATAAAATCACTCATTTTTGATTGATTTTTAATATTTTATCTGTTTTTATTTTTGCTTCTTGCTCTAAATAATATTTATTTACTTTTGGTATTATACGAAGCCATTCTAAAATAAGCTTGGTAATTTCTCCAACTTTTATTTTGGCTTCGAGTAACAAAATGGTAATTTTAGTGGACACTTCTTCGCCTTTCAATTTAAAAATTCTTTGTGTACCAGCATCCAAAGATAAAAAAACAATATCCATACCATCTGATAATATATTTTCAACTTTTTTATGTATTATTTCACTAGTAGCTGGCTGTACTTTTTGAGCTTTATCATTGACTATAGCTACTTGAGCTGCTATTTGATCATCATCTAACTTTTCTTTACTTAAAAATTCTGTACTCTGCTCAATTTTTGTAGAATCTAAAATTTTTTCTGGTGATTGTTCACTAGAATTTGCTTGTTCAGGACTAATATTTATTTGTTCTATTTTTGGATCTTGAACCATGGCTATATTATACCAGATTTTAATGTTTTATGTAAGAATTTAATTTATCAAATAACTTATCCACAAAATCAATTGATGATAAATAATACTTTTTATTTTTAGAAACAATAATGACGCTATTTTTATGTTTGTATACTTTATCAATATCTAAAAACCTAATAAAGCCTAGTGCTTTATAATCTGTACTTGAAATAGCTTTTAGATAAATCAGTCGTATATTTGTTAATAAATAAATATTTTTTTGAGTAATAAGTTGTTTAATTAATAACACTATCAATAAAATTATCCAAAATACCCATAATATAAGGCCCTGATAACCAATATGCCACATTGGAAAAAGCATAAAAAAGGCCAATAAAAAAAGCAGAATGATAAAATATACTCCTGCCGAGCTTTTTTTTGATTTAAAAACCATTTTAAGGTCTTCCCGATTAATCAAAAATTTGCTAAAATTATCCATGTTATGAATAAAAAAACTCAAAAAATAATCCTAATTATACTATCAGTGTTTATAATATTTTCGATGGTATTATTGACGTTTTTTGCTGGTGGACAATCTTATTAAGAATTTCTCTTTAATACTGCCAAATAAGCTTCTTGCGGTATTTCTACTTTTCCTCCTTGGGCCATACGCTTTTTGCCTTTTTTTTGTTTGTCTAATAATTTTCTCTTTCTAGTTACATCACCACCATACAATTTGGCTGTTACATCTTTTCGCAGAGCCGGTAATTTGTCACCAGCTACTATCTTACCTCCCACAGCAGCTTGTAATTTAATCACAAATTGTTGACGAGGTAAAACATCTTTTAATTTACTAATAATATGTTTTCCTACTTTATGTACTTCATCTTTATAGACCAGTGAAGTAAGTGCCTCTACTGGATCCTCGGCTACTAAAATGTCCAATTTGACTACTTCACATTTTCTATAATCGGCAAAATCATAATTTAAAGAAGCATAACCAGAAGATATACTTTTGATGCTATCATAAAAATCTACCAATATAGAAGCTAGTGGAATATCAAAGCGAAGTATCATGCGAGTCGTATCAATATATTCTGTATTTTTTGATATACCTTTTTGAGCTATTATATATTCCATCAAAGCACCCATATACTCTTTGGGTGTCAAAACCTCAATATGCATATATGGCTCATCAATATGGTCAATTTTTGTCACATCTGGCATTTCAGATGGTGAGGTCAACACTTCACTCTGGCCATTATTCAAATAAATATTATAGGCTACAGTCGGTGTAGTAACAATCAATTCAAGATTAAATTCTCTACTCACCCGTTCTTGAAAAATCTCTAAATGTAATAATCCCAAAAAACCACAACGAAAACCAAAACCCAAAGCTGGTGAAGATGCTGGTTCAAAAATCAAAGAAGCGTCACTCAATTTTAATTTTAATATTGCCTCTCGCAATTTTTGATATTCACTACCTTCCTGAGGAAATATACCAGCGTACACCATTGGTTTTATTTCTTTATATCCTGGTAAAGCTGGCGTTTTTTTATCCAAAGAAACAATAGTGTCTCCCACCTGAGCTTTTTCTAAATGTTTTATACTAGTAATAAGATAACCTATTTCTCCATCTTCCAAGTGTCCAGAAGAGACCCAGTGTGGTTTAAAATAACCAATCTCAAGGACTTCACTTGGTTCGTTAGTGGCTACAAATTTTATCTTATCTCCTTTTTTTATTTGACCAGAAAAAATTCTAGTATAAATTACCACTCCTCTAAATTCATCATAGGTAGAATCAAAAACTAAGGCTTGTAAATCATCGCCTATTTTTTTTGGAGCTTTGACCTTTTTTATTATTTCATCCAAAACCTTTTCTACCCCCTGACCAGTTTTGGCAGAAACCATGAGTATTTCTTCTTGCTTACAACCTAATAAATTTATAATTTCCTGACTCACTTTTTCTATATCAGCTGCTGGTAAATCAATTTTATTTATCACTGGTATAATATCCAAATCTTGTTCTAGAGCCAAATAAAGATTGGCCAAAGTTTGAGCTTCTATACCTTGTGTAGCATCTACCAAAAGTATAGCTCCCTCAACAGCAGCTAAAGAACGAGACACTTCATAACCAAAATCAACATGCCCTGGGGTATCAATCAAATTTAAAATTTTACCAGACCAATCCATTCTAGCTGGCTGGAGTTTGATAGTGATACCTCTTTCTCTTTCTAGATCCATTTGGTCCAATAGCTGAGCCTTCATATGGCGTTTATCAACAGTCCCAGTAATCTCTAGCATTCTGTCAGCTAGAGTTGATTTACCATGATCTATATGAGCAATTATACAAAAATTTCTAATTTCTTCCATTTTTAAACAATAAAGCAAATTTTATTAACATTCGCTTGATAATATCAAGCTCATCAAGTCTGAATACTATACCTAAAAGCAGGTAGCTTAGCAAGCCTAGTATACCAGCTACAAAACCCTGTAAAAATATGCCTAAAAAAGTTTGCATATTTACTAAATTGTCCAAAACATGCAAGGCTCCATAAGCTATGGCACCCGCCAACATAGAATTGAAAGATATTTTTAAAATAGAACTAATAATTATACCATCGTTTATGGTATTGATTTTAAAATGTAAAAATATATATAACAGCATCATATTGATTATACTAGATATAGAAAAAGCCAAGGCCAAACCAAATACACCAAAATGTTGAGCCAGTTGCCAAGACAAAACAATATTTAAAATAATACTAACAATACTAATGCTCATTGGTGTTTTTGTGTCTTCATAAGCATAAAATGAACGAGCCAAGAGTGGAATAAGACCTTGAGCAAAAATAGATATAGCAAAGATTCCCAAGGCCTGTGCAGTCCTATATGTATCTTCCCAACCAAAAGCACCACTACCAAGTATTACTCTTACTATTTGTGCACGAAGAACTACTATCAAAACAGATATGGGTATCAGCATAAATAATATTCGACGCAAAGACTTAGAAAAATTTTGACTAAACAAATTTGGATTTTTTTCATTGACCGCTTGTGTGAAAGTTGGAAAAACTGCTATAGCCAAAGAAACTGCAAAAAGAGATACGGGTAAGCTTTGCAAATTGTTGGCATAATTAAAAACTGCAATACTACCTACTGTCAAAGTAGAAGCAATCATTGTAATGATGACCAAATTTATTTGCCCAGCTGCCAAACCAATAGTGCGTGGTAACATTAGCTTTAATATTTTTTTGAGATTAACATCAAAATTTAAAATAAATTTATAATGCCAACCATTTTTATATACCTCTGGCACTTGAACCAACAAGTGCATAATAGCTCCCAATAATACTCCATAAGCTAAACCACTGAGACCTATTTGGGGATAAAAAAATAAAATACCAATTATAATACCAATATTATAAAAACTTGCAGCCAAAGAAAAACTAAAAAATCGTTTAAAAGAATTCAATATTCCACCGATTAGGTTGGAAGCTACGAAAAATAAAACTGAAACCAACATTATTCTAGTCAAAACAATCACACTATCTATCTGTTCAGCTGTAAAGCCAGGTGTAATGAGTGGCATTATTTGTGGTGTAAAAATAAAAGTAATAAAAACTAATATACTAATAAAAATCAAAAATAAATTTAAAACCGAATTTGATAAATCCAAACCAGCATTTTTATCTTTAAGCCATACTCTTTGAAAAATTGGAATAAAAGCAGAAGTCAAAGCTCCTAAAACAAGTGTATTGAATATCAAATCTGGCAAACGAAAAGCCGAATAATAAACATCGGCCATTTGACTCGCTGCAAAATTGTGAGCTATTAGTTTTTCTCTGACCAAAGCAAATATTTTAGCTAAAAAAGAAAAAAAGGTGATTATCAGAGCACCTCCTGTGACACTATTGTTAATTTTATACCAAAAATTCTGCCACATTTAAAGATTATTTACTCGCTAAAATAAATCCAAAATATTGATTTTGATCCAATTCTTTTGTATAAGTTAATAAATTATTGGTTATGTTTATACTCTCTTTGTCGCTGGCATTATTAAAAACCAATTTTACATTATCAGGAAAAATTACTGAAGAATTAAATAAATTATTTTTAATACCAGATTGAGATTGAACAACTAAAGAATAATTATCTAAATTGACATCTTTTCTAAATAATTTTTCTTGCCAAGTATTTATCAGTGGATCACCAAAGTCAAGTTTGAAAGGTAATTTGTATTTTATAAGAGCTGTTTTGGTCTCACCAGCAGCCAAGGTCATCCAATTGGCAAAAACTGTCTTACCTAAAGAAGTGTATATCTCAGTTGCTGAATTATTATCAATCATTTTGATCTCTTCTGTAGCTAAATCTTTATCAGTTTCTGCATCATCATTACCAGCAAAATAATTATCTGGAATTTTGTCAAAACCAACTGCTTCTATAAATTTACTACCAAGTGGAGTATATATTCTCAAATAACTGGCATTGCCACCATAAATACCAGAAAATATATAATCTTTCTCTCCTCTATTTGAACGAGTAATTTTAATAGTATTTATTATTTCACCATTTTCTGAAATATAGGCCTGATGGTCAATATCTTGATAAATATTATTATCTGTTTTACCACCAGCAATATTGGTAGCTATAACAGCCAAATAATCTCGATTATAATCCAACATTTGCCCAGCCCAATCAAAATCTACCAAAAATTTTTGTGTACTTTCATCTTGACTATAAATTTGAATATCCTTACGAGCCAAAGTTTTGGCCAAAACCTCAACTATATCAGCTTGTTTGTCAGTATTGGACAATAATTTTTCCAAAACTATAGGCACCAAATCAGCTATCACAGCTTTTGGTTGGTTTAATTCTTTATCATAATTTAATTCTACCTCTTCCTGTAAAACATCAAAAATATTTTCTTGAGTGATAGTAATGTTATACTCCTCCAATGTAACTGGGCCTAAAACTGCTAATAAATCAGCTAAAACATTGGCATTGATAGCAATCACACCATCAAGTGATGTAGCTCCAGCCTGTTGATAAAACCAAATTATTTTTTTGGCTGAAGTAGGAAAATCATACCACCAATTGGCATCCCAAATATTAAACTCAGAATTTATCAGAGAAAGTGCTTGAGGTGCTTTGAGTTTTATTTTTTGTCCAGCTTCCAAATCATATAAGCCACCTGTTGGTATCTCAAGATTTACAATCTTACCATGATAAACATCAAATAAAGCAAAGCTACCAATAAAACCACCAGTTGCTCTTATTTCGTTGTTATTTTGAAAAAGTACCACATACCTTTTTTCACTATCTTGTCCCAATAAATTAGCTGCCAACGAAAATATACTATTGAGCTCTTTCAAATCTTCAATGGTAGATGGTAAATATAATTTTAGACTATCAAAATAATCTCTAAAATTACTGGGCAATAAATTACTAGATATTCCTTCCAAATCTCTATTGGCCGCTTCTAAATATGGTAATGTTTTATTTATTTGTTGATTTATCAAAACAATGTACTCTGTTGGATCTCCTTCCTTTTGCAAAGTTTGATTGAGTACGGTGGCTGCTTCTGAAATGTTTGTAGCTACAGATATCATATTTTTACTCAAAGATATTGGCTTGCCTACTACAGGCATAAAACTAGCAGCTGAAAGCATCCATTTTTGATATTCGTCAAGTACATTTTGTGCTTGAGAAAAACTATTCAAAGCATTTTCAAAATTACTCTGAGCTTCTTGATATGAATTTTCAGAAGCTGATATAACTCCTGATTGTAAATTTAGTAAGCCTTCTTGTCCAAAATCCAAGATTTTTACTTTGTCATCATTGATTTTATCAAAAACAACCATAGCTCTAATAGGTAATAAAATAATAGTAATTACCAAAGCAAAAACCAAAGACTTGGTCAAAGCTTTGGTAATGTTTAATTTGGTTTTTATTTTATAAACATTATTTATTTCTGCCTCTACTGAGACTAGTGGTTTTATTTTTTTTACTCTAGTTGTCAGGCCAGCTAAAGATATTTTATATTTGCTAAAATCAATTTTTTTATTTTCTGTTTTTTTGGCTTCATTGATTTGTCTTAAATCCAAAATATGAGCTGATCTTTGTGTGATTACCTTAGATGATTGACTACTGGCTACTTTTTCTATATTATTTTTTACTTCTTTTTTAACCGTAGTTAAAATTTGAGAATAAGACAAATCTTGCTTAATCAATTTATCAAGCTCGGCTAAAGCCCGTTTTTTTTCTTCTTGGAAAGAATCAACAACAATATTATTATCAAATAAAAACTGATCTAAATCTTCAATTAGATCTTTTTTCAAATCAGCTATACTATTTTTTTTAGACAATATATCTTCCATATTTGATATCAAGCTATATTATACCAGAATTTTATAAATTTCCAAAATGGCTTTTGTCATTTGATGCCACGAATATTTTTCAATTTGTTTGTAGCCTGCTCTAATCAATGTATTTCTAAGATCAGTATTATTTACAATCTCAAACATTTTATTTTTAAGGTCATCCTTATCTTGTGGGTCAAAATAAAGTACTGAGTGTCCCAAAATTTCTGGCAAACTAGTAGTATTGCTTGATAAAACCGGTAAACCATAACTCATTGCTTCAAGTGGTGGTAAGCCAAAACCCTCATATAAAGATGGAAAAATATAGGCTTTGGCATTTTTATAATAATTTGGCAATTTATCGTCGGCTATATAACCAGCAAATATAACATTTGAATATTTTATATTTTTGGCCAATCTTTGATAAAAATAATTTTTTTGACCAACTAAAATCAAATAATATTCTGGGTGCTTTTGCCAAAATTCATTAAAAGTATGCATTAAAAATTCAAGATTTTTATGTGGATAAGCATTGCCAACATAAAGAAAATAATTTTGAGGCAACTGAAAAGGTGTCTTTTGACTACTATTATATTTACTTACTCCTTCATAAATTACATTTATTTTTTTGGCTTCATCATCAGTCAATTCAAAATATTCTTTTATATCTTTGGCTGTAAATTTTGAAACAGCAATTATTTTTTTTGAATTTTTTATAGCATTTCTAATCACCTGTTGATAAAACCAATATTTTATTTTAAACAAAATAGGGCTTAAAGTACTAGACTTTTGAGTAGGAAACTTAGTCATAATCAAATCGTGAATAGTAACTACAAAATTTCCATAATAAAAAATAGGAACATTGAAATGTGTAAAATGCACCAAATCTGGTTTTAATTTATACAAAAGCCAAGGTAAAACTAGTTGCTCCTTAAGACCATACCAATGACAGTCACATATTTTAATTTCAAAATTAGCTGGCAAACTTATATTTGGATCTTCTGTAAAAATCAAAATATAATGATTTTCTTGATCTAATTTTTTGAGATTATTTAAAAATTCTTGATTATAACGACCAAGTCCACCAGGTTTAGTACCAAATATCCTAAAATCAATTACTATTTTCATTTTTTATAAGTATTAAATAAATCTAATAATTTTTGTGCCTGCTCTGACCACTTTGGCATCTTAAAATTTTTAGCTGAATTATTTAATTGTTTTATCAATTTTTCATCTTCTGTCAAAAACTTTAAAGTTTGATATATATCCGAAACATTGTATGGATCAACATAAAGAGCTTGATGTTTGTTTACTTCGGGTAAAGAAGTTTTGTAAGAAACTATAACTGGTGTATTGTGAGCAATAGCTTCAAGTGGTGGAAAACCATAACCCTCATAAAAAGATGGCCAAATAAGACCTTGACTTTTAAAATATAAAGCATCCTTTACTGGACTAGTAACATAATCTAAATAGTGTATAAATGTTTTTTTTCTAATCTTTCTAAGCAGTTTATTATAAATCCAACCTTTAGCACCAACAATAAGCAAATGTGTATCAGGATATTCTATATTATACCTATCAAAAGCCTTGATAATACTATCTATATTTTTACGTGGTTCAATTGTGCCAACATATATAAAAAATTTCGCTGGTAAATTAAATTTTGATAATAATAATTCAGCTTGAACATTATCCATTGGAGTGTGTTCTATGCCAGGGTTTATTATACTTATTTTATTTTCTTCTATGGGGAAAAATCTCATCAAATCTCTTTTTGTATTTTCAGATATAGCAATAATTTTACTAGCTGAATCAAGCAATCTTTCTACATTGATAAACTTGTGCCAATACCTTCTTTTAAGAGAATAAAATTCTCGGCTATGTAAAAAAGACAAATCATGAACAGTCAAAATCATTGGACAATTTTTTGTAGTTCTACAAAAATTTACATTTGGCATCCAAAAAAGGTCTATATTTTTAAAAAAAGCTTTACAAGCATTAGGATAAATACCAGTCAAAATATTCAAGTTTAATAATTTATTGGAAACTTTAATATGAATGTGTTTGACATTATTTTGTTTAAAATCAAAATCTGAATAAATTTGACTATTCAAACCAGAACTAAATAAATAATATTGATTTTCTTTATCTAATTTTAAAATATTATCTATAGCATGAAAAATATACTTACCAATACCGGTAAATTTTTTGTTTCCTAAAGCTCTAATGTCTATGCCTATATTCATAGGGAATTTATAAAACTTAAAATTTTCTGCTTAAACTTTTCTTCATCAAAATTTTTGGCATGTTCTCTGATAATGTTTGGATCAAATTTGTCTACATCAAATCGCAATATTTTATGAGCCAAAGATTCCCAAGTTTGTTCTTCAAAAAATACACCTGTTTTATCTTCTACTACTGTTTCCAAAGCTCCTCCTCCTCTAAAAGCTATAATAGGTCGTCCAGAAGCCATAGCTTCTAGAGCTGATATACCAAAATCTTCAATTTGTGGATAAATAAAAGCCTTACAACGAGATAAATAATAATTTCTTTTTTTATCAGATAACTCTCCTAAAAATTCTATATTGGAATGAGCCATTTTTTTTAGTTTTTTTAATTCAGAGCCAGCCCCAATAATTTTTAATGGTAATTTTAAATTATTAAAAGCTTTAACAGCTAAATCTACTTTTTTATATGGTCTCAAACGAGAAACTATCAAATAATAATCTCCGATATCATCAGACAACTCAAAATCATTTACTTTGACCGGTGGATAAATAACTTCTGAATTTTTTTTGTAATGTTTTTTTATTTTATCAGCTATAAAGTGTGAATTAGCTATAAAATAATCAACCTCTTGAGCTTTTGAAAAATCCCAATTTTGTAATCTATTTAGCACTTTTGGCAAAAAATTCTTCAATAGTTTACCTTCTGGAAGATTGCCAATATATTCTTCTTTATCATCCCACAGATACCGTGTTGGAGCATGACAATAACAAATATGTTTGCTGTTGTTACCAGTTTTGACACCCTTGACTAGACCAGAAGAGGAAGAAATAATCAAATCATAATCACTAAGATCTGTATTTTCCCAAATTCTAGGCATCAAAATTAAAAAATATTTAAAAAGTTTGTTTATACCAGGAATTTTTTGTAAATTAGAAGTAACAATATTTTCTTGTTTTAATATCCTCTTACTTATTATGGGATCATTGATCAAAGTAAAAATAGGTGCATTGGGATCCAAGCTAGCCAAGGCTGCCAATATTTTTTCTGCACCACCTATCTGAAATAAATGATCATGAGCAAAAGCAGTTTTTTTCATATTATTCTTGATCCCCTTTTATAACTGCTACAGGAGTTTTTAATAAAATAATCAAATCAAGAAAAATTGACCAATTTTCAATATAAAAAATATCCAACTTAGCCTCTTCGGCAAAAGCCAAATTAGCTCTACCAGAAACTTGTGCCATACCAGTGATACCTGGTTTAATAAATAATAATTTTTTATACCCCCGTTGATATTTATTTACTTCTTCTGGCTCATGTGGCCTTGGACCAACCAAGCTCATATTACCCTTTAAAACATTAAATAGCTGTGGTAACTCATCAAGACTAGCTCTCCTAAGAAATTTACCTACTTTGGTTATTCGTGGATCATCTTTCATTTTAAAAAGTGGCCCGTCTGATCTTTGATTGTATGGCATTATATCTGCTTTCATCTTATGAGCATCTTTGACCATAGAACGAAACTTATACATTATAAATTTTTTGCCTTTATTACCAACTCTAGTTAATTTTACAAACACTGGTCCATTAGAATTTATCTTTATTACTATTGCTATAACAACAAAAACTGGAGATAATATTATTAGAAATAATAAAGATAATATTAAATCAAATATTCTTTTATATACTCTACGCCAACCATCAAGTGGTGTACCTTGAATCTCAACCAAAGGAACTCCAGCCACTGAGCTCATATTGAGATGCAAACTTTGTGTTTGAAATAAACTAGCAGCATACTTTAAGTCAATATGATTTTCTTGACAATAACTTAGGAGATTCAAAGCTCTGTCTTTATCAATAGAAGAGTCTGTTTGGATAATATTGTCAATTTCTCTTTGTTTAATACTATATACTATGTCCGAAGAATTTTCTAAACTTTCTAAATCATCAAACTCATCTACAACCTGAAAACCCAATTGTAAATTTTCTTTATAAGTATTTGCTATTACTTTTCTAGTTTCTGGCTTGCCTAGTATTATTACTTTGGAAAGTCCATAACCTTTTTTTAAAAAATAGTTTCTAATACTAAAAACTATTACTCGAACTAAAAATAAATATAATATAGTAATGGCCCAAGAGAATACTATAATAAAACGAGAAGGAAAATTTTCTCTTTGCCAAAAAATAGCTAACACAATAATAATCCCAACTGTAGAAACGCCAGTTATAATTTTGGGTAACTCTTTGGCTAATTTTTTATCCTCCATAGCATAAAAACTATTAAGCGCAAAAATTATAATAGCTAAAAAAGCTACCTTTAAGACCAAAGGTAAAAAATCGTCAAAAGAAAGCTCAAATATAATGGGTCTTATTTCACTGACAAAATCAGAAAATCTTAAAAAATAAGCTGACAAAGCAGCCACAATAACTATTGCAAAATCAATAGGCACTAAAGCAATATTTACAACAAAATTGGCTTTTTTCATAATATAAATATAATATCATTTACCCTATATTTAGTAAATGTTTATTAATTATTCCAATCTTGACAAAATAGCTAAAATATTGTATATTGTGCTTACAAGGTCTAAATAGACTGAGATGATTGCTAGTTATAGTAATATAATTAGAGGAAAGTCCGAACACCAAAAAAAAGATAGTTGGTAACGCCAACCATTTCTAATGCAAATTAGGAATAGGACAAGTGCAACAGAGAATATTACTCTACCCGAAGCTTTGTGCTAAAGGTAGTAAGGGTGAAAATGTCGAATAATTAGTCGACACGTTTATATGGTGACATATAAAAAGAGGTAAACTTCTATCTGGTGTAAAGCCAAATAGGTCCTGAGCATTGTCGAAGGACGGGTAGGCTGCTTGAGGTTACAAGCAATTGTAATCCTAGATAGATGATCATCATTTCGGTATTTATTTGCTGGAATACAGAATTCGGCTTATGAGGTCTATTTAGGCCTTTTTGTATTGATCAAATTACTATTACGAAAATCCTATTTAATTTAAAATATAATCCAAAGTTTCCCTAGCTGTTTTAGACCAAGAAAAATTTTTGGCTCTCTTGAGTCCTTTATTAATCAACTCATTCCTCTTCTCTTCATCATTAAATATTATTTCTAACTTATCTTTTATATCCTCTATATTATTTGGATTAAAATATAATACATTGTCTTGAGCTACTTCTTGAAGTGCAGAAATAGCTGAGCAAGTCACCGGCACTCCACTAGCCATAGCTTCTAAAACTGGCAAACCAAAGCCTTCAAATTTTGATGGAAACACAAAAGCAGAAGCTGCAGCTAATAGTTTTGGATAATTTATTTGACTTATATAACCCAATAATAATATATCATCTTTCAAATCTTCAGAATTAGCTAGGGTTTCTATTTCACTATAACCATAATTTCCTGGACGACCAGCCAAAACCAGTGGCCATTTACGGCTACTTTTTTGATAGGCTTTTATTAAGCTTAAAATATTTTTTTTATTTTCCAAACGACCGATATACAACAAATATTTATCTGGATAATCATATTGATTAATAAATTCTTTTTTATCTTCTCCTGACATAGCCTTAAACGAATCTTGATTATAACCCAAATAAATAACTTTTATTTTATTTTGAGCAGACGGAAAATATTTTATGATATCTTGTTTAGTAGTTTCAGATATAGTGATTATTTTATCGGCTCTTTTAATGGCAAAAGAATGAGACAATTTTTGATAAATTCTTTCCAGTGGATGATAAAGCTCCGGGTTTTTATAAAAACCCAAATCATGAATAGTAACTATCATCTCCCCTCTACCAAAAAAAGGTAAAGCATTGGTAGCAAAAAATTTATCTACTGGTCTAATAATAAGCTCCCAGCCCAAACGAAGATGCGTCCAAAATTTTTTGAAAGGCCAAGGCAAAGATTTGAAATAAAAATTATCCGGTGCATCTTTAAGATCACCGGCTATATATTTATTATAATAGACATTAAATTTATTGTTTCTATCTATTTTTTTAAATTCTTGAAGCAAGTGCCAAGCATACCATTCTGTGCCGGTTTTATAGCTTTTATTGGCCCTAGTAGCTTCTAAACCTATATACATACTGATTATTTAGCAGATAATATACTTCGTTTATATGATTCTAAATTTTCTAGTGCAATACCGGTGCCTCGCGCTACACAAAGAAGAGCCTCATCAGCCACATAAGCTGGCACTCCCGTAGCTTGCGCCAGCAATCTGTCTATATTTCTAAGAAGTGATGTACCACCTGACAAAACCATACCTTTGTCCATAATATCAGCCGATAGCTCTGGTGGTGTTTGATAAAGCACTGATTTAACAGCTGTTATAAGTCCTTGTAATTCATTTTGCAAAGCTTCTGTCACATCATCGGAACTTACTTTAATAGTCCTAGGCAATCCCAATACCATATCACGCCCTTTGATGTCCATTGTCAATTTTTCTTCTTTTGGTAAAAACTGCGCACTACCAATTTTTATTTTTATTTCTTCAGCACTACGCTCTCCAATAGCTAGATTATATTTTTTCTTAATATACTCAGCAATAGCTATATCATACTTGTTACCACCAATTCTTACCGATGTGTTGGCTACTATGCCACCAAGTGATATAACAGCAATTTCGCTTGTACCACCACCCATATCAACTATCATGTGTCCTGAAGCAGACCCAATAGGAATATCAGCTCCAATAGCTGCAGCTATTGGTTCTTTGATAATATAAGCCGCTTTGGCACCAGCATTTAGAGTGGCATCTATAACTGCTCTCCTCTCTGTAGAAGTAATACCCGCTGGTACAGCGATCATAACCTCTGGACGAAATATTTTCATTCCTCCTACTGCTTTATTTATAAAATATTTGAGCATGATTTCTGTAGTACGATAATCAGCTATTACACCATCTTTGAGTGGACGAGCTGCAATAATAGAATCAGGGGTACGACCAATCATTTCTTTGGCTTCATCTCCTACAGCCAATACTTTTTTATCCAAAACAGAAACAGCCACTACTGATGGCTCATTTATAACAATACCTCTCTTTGGAATGTAGACCAGAGTATAGGTAGTCCCCAAGTCTATACCGATTTTCTTTATAAACATTATTTGATTATTGAATTTCTAAAATTTTACATTTTATTTTACCATTTGGTAAATCTATTTCTATTTCATCATTTACTGCTTTGCCCATCAAAGCTACTCCAAAAGGTGATTCTAATGAAATCTTACCTTGTACTGGATCTGCTTCTGTTGAGCCAACAATAGTAAAATTCATATTTTGGCCATCTCTATTAATCTTCACCTGTGATCCGACTTGGACAATACCATTATTTTTTACAGTTTCAACTACAGCTGATGTTTTTATCAAATGTTCCAATTCTAAAATACGGCCTTCAATAAAAGACTGGTCTTCTTTGGCTTCTTGATATTCAGCGTTTTCTGATAAATCACCCAATTCTTTGGCTGATTTTATTCTATCAGATATTTGAGGTCTTTTTTCAGTCTTTAAATACTCCAATTCTTCTTTGAGTTTGGCAAGACCTTCTTTGGTTAATACCTTGTTATCCATAATAAATTCTTTTATTTTATACTTATTTCCAAATTAAATCTTATCAGATTATTGAGAAAAATACCACTCCATAAATTCTCTAGTAATGGTGACTGCCAAACCTATATCTCCACCCTCCTCTACTATGACTGCCGTCACTATCTTGGCATCATCATATGGAGCAAAAGCTGCCATCCAAGAATGTGGTGTTTTGTTTCTATTAAACTGAGCTGTACCTGTTTTTCCAGCAACATTTACCGCTACTGATTTCAAACTCTGAGCAGTTCCATCGGTCACTGTCATGCGCAAACCCTTTCTAATGATATTTAAATTATCGGAAGAAATAATATTGTCCAAAAATATTTCTGGTTTATAAACTTCTGTCTTATCATCATTGGTTTTTTCTAGCGCTGCTGTTTTTATTTGTTCTATAAAATGTGGCTTATAAACTTGTCCATTATTAGCAAAATAGGACATTAGTGTAGCTGTTTGAAGTGGAGTAGTCAATAAAAATCCCTGCCCAATAGATAAATTATATGTATCACCCAAATACCATCGTTCACCAAATGTCTTCTCTTTCCAGTCTTTGGAAGGAAGAAACCCATCAGCTTCTGAACTCAAATCAATACCAGTAGCTTTGCCCAAAGAAAATTTCCTAGCATAGTCTATGATTTTATCAACACCAAGTCCCAAACTAAGCCATTGATTGTTTCCACCACCAATAGAATAAAAAAATGTATTTACTGAGTCCGCTAAGGCCCAATATATATTTGTCAGACCATGTCCTCCTGGTCGCCAATCTGGAAAAAAGTTAGAGCCAAGTTGTACTCCACCTGTACTATTGACTGTGAAGCTAGGGGTAATCAGTTTTTCTTCTAGTGCTGCTGATGATATTACTGTTTTAAATATTGAACCCATTGGATATGTACCAGATATTACTCTGTTGAGTAAAGGTAAATCTTCATTTTCTATAATTTTTTTGTACTCTTCAGTATTTAAAACACTAGTAAATATATTGTTGTCATAACTAGGCAAAGAAACCATAGCCAAAACTCCACCGTCTTTTGGATCAAGTACAACAGCGGCCATTTTTGTTTTATCATAACGCTCAGAATTTTTTTGCATTATCTCAAACAACTTTTCTTGAGCCTTGGAGTCTATAGTCAATATCAAATCTGAACCATGCACTGGCTCTATCATAGACAAAATATTTTTTTCTCTAAACAATGCATCTACCTCAATTTGCCTAATTCCATCTTGACCCTTTAAAATATCTTCATAAGTCAATTCTAAACCAGCCTTAGCAATCCTATCATTATAATTATATTTACCATTTTCTATATCTTGTTCAGTAACTGACCCCAGATAACCCAAAGAATGGCTAATACCTAAATTGCTAAAATATTGCCGACGTGACTCATAAGCCACTTCTACACTAGGTTGATTTTCTGAAAAAATCATCACTTTCATAGCCAAATCATATGACAAATTTTCATATATCAATACTTTATCCAGTTTAGATTTTTCGTCAAAAATCATTGTTTCTAAATCATCTTTAGGAATTTCTAAAATACTTGACAATTTATTAAATAAATCTTGTCTCAATAATTCATCACTTGGTAAAATATCTTTATGAATATAAAGAAAAAAATAAGAAATATTTTTGACTAACAAATTACCAAAACGATCATATATCAATCCTCTATTGGCTTTTATTACATCTGATCTTATACGATTTCCTTCAGCCACATTTCTAAAATGTTCTCCGTTCAAAACTTGCAAATAAAAAGATCTAGAAAATAATATAAACAAAAATAAAGCAAAAATAAAAAATAGAGATCGTATTTTTTTCTCCTCAAAAAATCTACCAAGCTGTTGTGTTTTATCTATTAGACCAAAATCTAAATAATCACCACTTTTCTTTTGCTTTATAAAATCACCTACTTTAGAATCACGAATTTGGCCTTCCTGAATTTTAAAAGGATTGTTTTTTATCATGATGCTTTAGCCAAAAATTATAATAAATTAAATGTAAAAATATTACTAACAATACATTAATACTCATCATTTTTAATACTGGTAAAAATATAGTAGCATTTAAAGTATAAAGCTCCCAATTGAAAATAAAATCACTAAGCCAAAATAATAACCAATACAAAATAAATGAAAACAATGTTAACAACACAATAGCCAAAATATTTTTTGAAGTCAAAATAGTAAGTTGAAAACTTTTTAATATAAATACAATACTAATAAATATAAATGCATGTAAACCAAAAATCCCAGTAAATGAATCAACAAAAAATCCAGCTACCATAGCAAATATATAATGTAACCATTCTGACTGAATATTAAAATAAACTAATAATGTAGCTATTAAAAATGGTTGTAAAAATTGCCAACCATTATCATAAAAATTTAAAAGTAAAAATAAAAAGCTAGCTACAAAAAATATTAATACAAGATATAAATATCTCATAAACTTGTAATAACTGCTAAAATATTTAGTGCTTCATAATTAATCAATGGCACAACAGAGGCTTTTTTAAAAAGCTCTTCTTGAGAAAATTCAATGTTTTCTATTTGACCAACCACTAAACCAGCTGGAATTTTTGGATTTATATCAGCAGTTACCACTAAATCATCTTTTTTTATTTCTTGTTCTTGAGGTATAAAACTAAGATCCATCACCAAACCAAGAGAACCAGTAAGTATTCCGGCGATGCTATTATGATTGGCAATTTTGACAGCCAACTTAGAAAAATTGTCAGTCAATAACCTAACCTTAGATGAATCAATGCTAACATCTATAACCTTCCCAATGACTATACCATTACTTACTACTACCGCCTGTCCAATTTCTATATTTTTGTCTCGCCCAGCATCTACTATCAATATATTACGATTGACCGGATCTCTACTTAATATGTTTACTGCTGCCAAACTATACTCATTTTTATTTTTCAAATCTAACAATTCATGAAGACTATTATTCTCTTGTTGCAATTCTTTTAGCTTACTATTTTCTATTAAAAGATTTTTATAGCTTTCTTCAATATTTTCTGGTGGATTGACAAGAGTACTGTTAAATTGATTGGAGCTAAAAATATTTCTAAAGATAATACCCAAATCAAAAATTTGGCCATTTTTAAATAGCACAAATAAAGCAACGATCATTATAAAAATTAAAAAAAGTTTTAAATTTTGTCTTAACATAAGCTATTTTTGATACTAGCTTAAGCCCAAATCTTTACTAGAAGGCAATAATATTTCTCTCAAGTTATCTAAATCATCCAATACTTTACCAGTGCCACGAACAACGGCTGTAAGTGGCTCATCGGTGATATGTACTGGCATTTTAGTTTCTTGAGATATCAAAACATCCAAACCTTTAAGCAGTGCACCACCACCAGTCAGTACCATACCTTTTTCATAGAGATCTGAGACCAATTCTGGAGGAGTATTTTCTATGGTATTTTTTATGTTTTCTACAATCAATTTTATAGGTTTGATAATAGCCTCTCTTATATTAGCATCTGTTACCTGGACTTCTTTTGGTAAACCAGTCAAAAGATCACGCCCACGCATAGTAGTTGTTATGGATTTATCTCCAGAAATAATAGAAGCAACCTCAATCTTTATTCGTTCGGCTGTCCGCTCTCCCAAAAGAAGATTAAATTTGTCACGAGCATATTGAATAATAGCCTCATTTAATTTATCTCCGGCCAATTTAAGTGATTTCCAAGAAACTACTCCACCCAAAGAAATGATAGCTATCTCTGTAGTACCACCACCAATATCTACAATCATTGAAGCACTGGCTTCTTGAATTGGCAGACCAGCGCCTATAGCTGCTGCCATAGGCTCTTCAATAAGCAACACTTCTGAAGCTCCGGCTCCCATTACAGAATCTTCTACTGCTTTTCTTTCTACTTCTGTTACATCCAATGGAATACCAACTACTACTCTTGGTCTAGGCATAAAAGTAAAAGATTCGCGATGAACTTTTTCAATAAAATGTTTAATCATTTTTTCAGTGACTTCAAAATCAGAAATAATACCATCTACCAATGGTCTGGTCACTGTAATATGCTGAGGTGTTTTACCCAACATGATTTTGGCATCCTCTCCAACAGCAACAATTTTTTCAGTACGATTGTTAATAGCCACAATAGAAGGCTCATTGATTACAATGCCCTGATCTTTTACATAAACCAAAATATTGGCTGTACCTAAGTCAATGCCAATATCTTTAGAAAATTTGTTAAAAAATCCTTTAAACATTATGCGTAAAACTCTTTAATTTTCTTAACAGCGCCATCAATATCTACTAATTCTTTACTATGGTCTTTTCTATAAATAAGTTCTAATTTTGATTGTTTATCAGAAATGATTAACTGTAAACAATTGCCCAATAAATCAGCATCTTTTAATTTCTTACCATATGATATATCCCTGTCATCATATAGTACTTCTATACCATTTTTGACTAATTTTTCATAGATACTATCAGCTTGTTCATTTGTCTTATCATTTTTTGAAAGATTTAGCAAATGAACTTGATATGGCGTAGTAGCTTTTGTCCATATAATACCGTCTTTATCATGACTAGCTTCAACTACAGTGCCCATAATCCTACCCAATCCAATACCATATGAACCCATTAAAACTTCCTTCATCTTACCATCTTCAGTGGTATATTTAAGGCCTAAAGCTGAAGAATATTTTGTGCCCAATCTAAAAATGTTTCCAGACTCTACTGTCTTAACTTCTTCTGTTTTAAATCCACACTTTGGACACCTATCTCCAACCTTAATCTTTGATATTTCTTTATTTTGAGCCCAAAAACATTTATTACACAAAATAGTAAGATCTTCGCCAGCTTCAGTCTTAACCATAAATTCATGAGAGAATTGTTTACTCATAGCCCCACCTGATGCTTCTACTGAAAACGCTTCTAAGCCTAATCTTTGAAATATTTTTAAATACACATCATGAACTACCATATAATAATCATCTAAATCTTTTTCATCTGTATGAAAACTATATAAATCTTTCATAGAAAATTCACGACCGCGTAATAGTCCTGATTTGGCTCTTTTTTCATTTCTAAATTTATTTTGAATTTGATAAATATAAATTGGTAAATCTTTATAAGACTTTATTTGTTGTTTTGCTAATTCAGTTACCACCTCTTCATGAGTGGTGGCCAACCCTACTTCAGAGCCATGACCATCTTCAAATTGATACATTATTTCCTTCATATCAGACCAACGACCAGTACGCTCCCATAGTTCTTTTGGTTGAAGAGCTGTCATAAGCATTTCTTGACCGCCTATACTATTCATTTCTTCTCTTATTATATTTTCAACCTTACGAAAAACTCTAAGACCAAGTGGCAAATAATTATATACCCCCGCCATATGTTTTTCTATAAAACCACAACGAGTAAGTAACTCAGCGTTTATAGATTTTTCTTCTTTACTGACTTCTCGTCTAGTTTTTCCAAATAATTTTGATTGTCTCATAACTAATCTTTTAATAAATTTATAATGCGCTCTTTTTCTTTTTCTAATATCTCTCCATCATAGTCTCCACTATGAGCAGTCTGACCATCATAACAAGCTCCTTTTTGATCAAGATGCAATGAAAATTCCCAAGCATCTTTCAAATTTTTTATATAAATATGAAAACGTGGAAATTCACTCGCTCCTAAAAGTCTAGAAAAACTTTTATTATTTTTATGTGGATGATAAGAAATTTTTCTAATTAAATTTAAAATATTATATTTATTATTATTTACTATAAATTTCATATCTATTATACAAACCAAGATTTTACAGCTTCCCAAATACCTCTACCATAAATACCAAAATCTCTAAAAGTCACTGCTACTAGTATAGCTATCAAAATAATAAAACCACTGTTGTGTATCCAAGCTTCTACTTTTTCATTCATTTTTTTCCTAGCAATAGCTTGTACGGCAATAAATAAAGCTCGTCCTCCATCCAAAGCTGGAAATGGGAAAAAATTTATAACTCCCAAATTGATAGAAAGTATAGCTGCAAAATAAACAATATTTACAAAACCTAGTTTTACAACTTGTCCTGTTATGACGGCTACAGCTATTGGCCCACCAAAACCATCAGCTAATCCTTTACCAGTAATCAAGTCGGCAATCAAATTGTATAGTGCTTTGACAATGCTGCCAATCATAGAAATTGTGGAAACAAAACCTTGTTTTATACTACCAAAAAATCCATAATCTATAATACCAGTCTCTGTAATACCAATACCCAACATCAACTCACCGCTATCTCCAATTGGCTCATGACGTAAATTGTAAACCATTGGTTTGGAATCAGTTTTTAAGACTGCTAGTTCTACATTTTCCCCTCTCAACATTTCTAATTGTGCATAGACATCTTCATAATTTTCAAAAGTTTGATTGTTTACTTTTATAATCTTATCACCAACTTCTAAACCAATTTTATCAGCTGGACTTTCTTTAGCAATCTGTAAAATAACCACATTTTTATCTCTGATATTTTGATTGTCCAAATCACTAGTAATTTCTTGAGGAAAACCAACCATAAAAACAGCCGATAACAAAACAAAAGCTAAAACAAAATTCATAAAAACTCCAGCAGCAACGACAATAAGTTTTTTCCAAGCTGGTTGATTTACAAAACTTCTAGGATCATCAAGACCCTCACCCTGCTCTCCTTTTATCTTTACAAAACCTCCCATTGGTATCCAATTGAGCGAATATTTTATACCTTTTTTAGTCCAAGAAAATATTCTTGGCGGAAAACCAATAGCAAATTCTTCTACATCAATGCCTAATTTTATAGCACTAATAAAATGTCCTAGTTCGTGAACTAAGATCAAAAGACCTAAAATTAAAATAAATATAATAGCTGTATCCATAAAATTAAATTGTCATTATTTCTTTTTCTTTAGCTTCACTAATTTGTTTAACTTTTTCATTGTATTCTTTGACCATCTCATCAAGATCTTTTAAAGCAGTAAATTTATCATCCTCTGAAATTGTCTTGGCCTTTTCTATAGAAATAATTTCTTCTCTTACTTTTTCTCTATTATTTCTCAACCTAATACGAGCATCCTCTACTTTTTTATGTAAAATTTTTACCAACTCTTTGCGAGATTCCTCTGTAAGTGGAGGAAAATTTAATCTGATTAAATCTCCATCTACTATTGGATTGATATTTAAATCCGATTTATTAAGAGCTCTTTCTATGTTGGCCAAAATACCCTTATCCCAAGGCTTGATCGTCATGCTCTGAGGCTCAGGAGTAGTAATGGCTGCTAATTGCAAAAGAGCTGTATTGGTACCATAACTTTCTACAATTATGTTTTCTACCAAAGATGGCGATATCCTACCTGTCCGTAGTGAAGAAATATCCTCTTTAAAAGCCTCAATAGTTTTGTCAAATTGATCTCTATGTTGTGCTACTAAACTATGCATATATTTATATATTATTTTTTTATGATTTGATAAGCTCCTAAATATAAAAACCTGTTATCCAAAGAAAAAGACAAAGAACGAGCACTATGATCTGTTGGTAAATTACTAATATTCCAACTACCACCATCGTCTATGGAATGATAAAAAGCGGCTGAAGTGCCATAAAATAACTCCGCTGTATTTTTTGGATTTACCAAAACTGAAAATATGGCTTCACCTTTATTTGGTGGTGTAAGTAATTTTATTTGTTTCCACATCGGGCCATATTTGTCCTTTGTTATTCTATAAATAGCTCCGTTGTTTGCATAAATAACAGCGTCATCAAGACTCCTATCTAAACTAGCTGTGATAACCACTGAAGAACCTTTTATTTTCCCCAATGGCAAATACTTATTTCTTTTTTCATATTCTATTTTTTCTTCTTTGGTCAAATACTTACAAGTTTGTTTAAATTTTTCTTCTTCGGCGGCTGCTAATAATTCTGTCCTGCGATCTACATCATCAACACCTTCAGTAATACTCTTTTTTTCTGTACTATTCAATTTTTGACATGTTGCTGCTAATTTTGCTTCTTCTCTAGCAACTAAAAATTCATCAAATAAAACATCCTCGTCTATTTCTGCTCTATCCACACGCCAATCCAAAAGATTTTCCCAAGAAAGACCATCATCTGGACTCCTAAAAATACCCCTCTTTTGTGTGACAGCATAAACCACCCTACTATTTTCATCCTCCACTACAAAAATATTTTTTACCATGTCACCAAAACGCTCGGTAACATCCCAATTTATACCCTGATCTTCACTACGAAGTAGTGACCCACTTAAAGTACCGGCAAATATTATATCATTATCATGACTACTGATGGCCAAAGAATTGATATATTGACCTTTACCTGGTTCAAAATATATTTTATCCCAAGTACGTGAACAATCTTTTGTTTTAAAAATTGCATTGTGTACAGCCGCAAAAATAGTACAGTTTCTTTCTCCATCAACTACTATATCATTGACTGTCCCTAGTCCTGAAAGTGTCCTAGTCCAACCGTCACCATAATCATAGCTATAAAATATACCATCATGAAGAGTCCCTAAATAAATAGCACTATCATCTAATGGATCATAGGTCATAACTGTGACACTAGAAGCATCAAAAGTAGCTGTCTTATCACCAAGGGTATATAAAGTATTCATTTTATCCCAAGTATTTCCTAAATCAGCACTTCTAAAAAATCCACCGGTCAATTCTGATGGTGCTGTTGATTTGTTGCTAATACCAATACTACAACCAGCTAAAAATAAAGGCAAAATAAGTATTAAGGATAATAATTTTTGTTTTTTCATATTTTTATTCAATACTTAAAAATAAGTTTTCCCACATCAGCTGTGGTGATATATTGTGATTTAATTTTTCTTTGGAGCTACTCAAAGATAATAAATTAGTTATCAAACTTTGTTTAGAAAATTTTTTAGATAGAGAATTTATTTCTTTAGTATAAATTTTGTTGATTATTGGCCTATTGAGCTTGGCCCACAAAATATCTCTAAGACATATTTCAAATAAATCTAGATATTCTCGAGTCAAATTGCCCAACTCATACATTTTATAAGCTGGATATTCTTTTTTTAATATTCCAAACCACTTCTCAATGGCCTGCATATAATAAAAAGTGCCACCAGCTAACATATTGAGTATAAATTGAGAACTTTTTTTAAATTGTTCCATATTGTCAGTCATCAGTCGTAGGGCTAAACCTGGATGACCAAAAGAAAGATTGACTATTGTTTCTTTCTCCTGATCAGAAAATTCATAATTTTTGAGCCAAGCAAACATATCTTCTCTACTAAGAGACTTAAATTTTATAAGCTGAGCACGAGAAATAATAGTGGCTGGTAAATTGACTATGGAATTGGCAATCAAGATAATAGTGGTATTTTTTGGTGGCTCTTCCAAAGTTTTTAATAATGCATTAGCCGAAAAAAGATTTATGGTTTCTGCACCATAGACAATAGCTACTTTACGATGACCACTAAAATTGGACATCGCTATTTTGTGTAAAAATTCACGAATATTATCAATGCTCAAATCTTCTCTATCACCAACTTTATAGATATCCAAAAAAGTACCTCTAGCTATCTTTTGACAATTATCACATTTTCCACAAGGTTTTACACTATCATCTAAACAAAAAATACTTTTTACAAAATAATCGGTAATTGTTTTTTTACCAAGCCCTTTTGAACCATAAAACAAATAAGTATTAGCCAATTTATTTTGACTGATAGTTTCTTCTAAAAAATTTAATTGGTTTCTATGACCATAAATAGGCCACTTGTATTGTTGTGACATTACCTTTAAAATACCATTTTTAAGCTTAAAAATCAATCCCGTATAACATACTTACGGGACAATCTCTGTGAATAAATAAAAACAGGCTATTATTAAGCCTGTTCATCAAGTGCTTTATTAACCAGCGCATCAGCTTCTTGATTATATTCTCGTCTCACATGAGAAAAATCAATTTTTTTAAACTTTAAACTAAGATTCCAAACTCTGACAAATATCTTAGACAACTCTTTATCTTTTACTTTGTATTCTTTATTAAGCTGTTTTGCGACTAATTCACTATCTAAATAGCATTTTAAATCTGTAATATTGTTTTTTATAGCCAATTTTAAACCATGTTCTAAGGCTTGATATTCAGCTTGATTATTGGTTGTTTCACCAATATATTTGGAAAAATCGGCTATTTTATTATCTCCAGCAAAAAATACACCACCAATAGCTGCTGGTCCAGGATTACCACGAGAACCTCCGTCTGTAAAAAGTTTAACCATTGTTTTTAATATCTTTGATGATTAATTGTATTTCTCTATTACCATTCCATTGATTAATACTCAAATTATAGACTATATCAATTTTATCGCCTAGTTCCAATTTTATATCCCCTAGTCCAAAAGCAATAGCTCCTTTTTTGTTGTTGCCTTTGGCTATTTCCAACTTCAAATGCTTACCATCGTTACCAACTTGTCTAAGACTAGTAACAGACAATCCAGTTGACATAAATAATGGCTCTGGATTCATCTGCCCAAAAGGACGAAATTTTTCCAATAAATCTACCAATTCCCAAGATATATCTTCAAAATTTATACACAATTCTATATCTAGTTTTGCTTTAAATTCTACATTTTTAAGTTTATCAGTAGCCAAAGCCTTCATCTTTTTTTCAAACTCTTCTCTTTTGCTAGGATCCATAGAAAAACCACAAGCCTGAGGATGACCACCATATTTTACAAGCAAATTTTCATTGGCTTGTAAAGCTTCAATCACATTAAATTCTGGAATACTTCTGCCAGAACCTATAATATTACCGTCTACTTCCGTCATTACAAAAACTGGTCTAGAATGTTCACGAACCAATCTTCCAGCTACCAAACCTGTCAGACCACTTGACCAATGTGGATTATAAAAAACCAATAAAGAATCATGTTCATCAATAATCTGAAGCTTAGCTTCGCGTACAATATTTTCAGTAAGTTTTTGTCGATCCAAATTGGATTGATTTAATTCACTGGCCAATTTAGTAGCTTTGTCTTCATCTTCCTCAATCATCAAATAATAAGCCAAATTGGCATGGTCCATGCGACCAGCAGCATTTATTCTTGGCGCCAATGAAAAACCAATAGCTCTAGTGTCTACTTTTTCAATTTCTAGATTAGCAACCTCTATCAATTTTTTCATTCCCAAACGTTGTGTTTTTTTCAAAACCAACATTCCATATTTTAGTAATGTCCTGTTTTCTCCCAAAAGTGGCACCATATCAGCCACAGTAGCTACAGCTACCATGTCCAATAACCATTTTTCATTAATTTCTTTTTCTTTATCAGATAATTCATTTTTGACATGGGATAATAGTGCTTGAGCCAATTTAAAAGCCACCCCTCCACCAGCCAAAAATTTGAAAGGATATTTTTCTCCCTTTATCTGAGGATGAATAATGGCCAAAGCTTTGGGTAATTCATCGGGAATAGTATGATGATCTGTAATGATGACATCAATACCTTTTTCATTGGCCAAGGCAACTTCTTTGGCATTAGAAATGCCACAATCGCAAGTAATTATTACTTTGGTATTAACAGCCAGCTCCTCTACAGCTTTAAAATTTAAGCCATAGCCTTCTTTTTCACGATGTGGTAAATACACTTCTACATTGGCACCGAGATTTTTAAGCACTGAACGCAGTATAACCGACGAAGAAACACCATCGGCATCATAATCTCCATAGATGGTAATCAAATCTTGATCTTTGATAGCCTTATATATCCTTTGACAAGCGATTTCCATATCTTTAAAAAGATGTGGATCATGAATATCCTGACTATAATCAGGATTTAAAAATTCATCAATTTGTTCTTGAGTTTTTAGACCACGATTGTACAATAGCTGAACTACAACT